>JBJOLU010000213.1:0-3233 GCA_046052705.1 Bacteroidota bacterium
GGAGGTATGGTGTTTTTCAACACCTCGACCACGCGGCCCTGGATTGTGTTCGACAAACACACGGTAGCTGCTTATGATGCAGTAGTAAATGTGTTTGATACATTGAAAAACTCCGCGCAGGCGGTGTGCGTTGATGTGGATTCTCGAGACAGCATTTATGCGCTCTTCAAACTCTATGTGCCGGAGAACGATGCCGTGCCAAGCTCTGCAGAGCTCGACGCTTTGCACAGACTTGAGATAGAGTATTACATCACGGGAACCTGCACCAAAACCGATGCGGGAGCTGATATTACGCTTTCGCTGGCACGAATAAACAAGGGCGGCACCTATAGCGTGGTTCGAACGGTGCAATCGGTGCTTACGGACGACAACATTTCTCAGTTTCGCGCAGTGGTGCGCGGCCTGGCAGGGCGCCTTGTGCATGAGTACTTTGGCGCGAAGCATTAGTATAACCTGCAATTACAGGGAAGAGTATAGGAGGAGTATAGGAAGAATACAGGAAGAACATCTGTTCGCACTAATCCTGCTCTGTTGCGGCTGAATGTTAGCACTGCGTTAAACACACTGCTGTGGGGCGCTCGCTGTACTATATTCGCGGCGGTATCCATAGGTATCCATACACACATCTCTGGGGATTGACATGAAGTTCACCATCCGACCGGTAAAATCTTCGTCCGATAAAATAGCATTTATCAAGTGCCAGTGGAATTTCTACAAGGGAGATCCGAACTTCGTACCGCCTATAATCGAGGACAGAAAGAAGTTGCTCAATACGGAGAAGAATCCGTTTTACAAGCATTCCAAAATTCAGCTCTTTCTTGCCGAATCGAATAACGAGATTGTAGGCCGTATTGCCGCCATCATCAACGATAATCACAACATCGAACACGATGATAAAGTGGGCTTCTTCGGCTTCTTCGAATGCGTGAACGACCAAGCTGTGGCTAATGCACTTCTGGATGCCGCCGGCGCGTGGCTTAAAGAGCATGGCATGCAGCAGATTCGCGGCCCGGTGAATCCATCGATGAACGACGAAGCAGCGCTTCTTGTGGAGGGATTCGACTCTCCGCCCCAAGTGTTGATGACATACAATCCTCAGTACTACCAAGCATTGCTCGAGAACTACGGCATGCACAAGGTAATGGACTTGTTCGCGTACATCTTGCATAACGCTACCTATCAGTCCGAGAAAATGAAGCGTATGGTCAATCTGCTTCGCGAGCGAACCGGTATTACCATTCGCTCTATGGACTTCAAGAACAAAGCCAACTTCAAAAGAGACACTGCAATTCTCAAGACAATCTTCAACGCTGCTTGGGAGAAAAACTGGGGCTTCGTGAAAATCACCGACGACGAGTTTGATTTTCTTGTCAACGACCTTAAGCAAGTAGCAGAGCCAAGCTTGGTGCTCATTGCCGAGCATCAAGGAAAGCCGGTAGGTTTTGCTATTACGCTTCCGAATATCAATGAAGCGCTTATTTACAACAAGAATGGAAGTTTACTTGGAGCGTTGTGGCACCTGGTAACAAAGAAAAAGAAAATCTCTTCCGTTCGCATCTTTGTGCTTGGCCTGCTGCCGGAGTTCAGGAATAAAGGCATCGATACACTGATGTATGCAGAAACCGCCGACGCCGCTCATAAGCTGGGCTGCGACACCGGCGAAGCTTCGTGGATCTTGGAGAGCAACGAAGCAATGAATAAGGCGCTCACACAAATCATGCAGGCAAGCAAGTACAAGACCTATCGTATCTACGAGCGCAATATCGTTGCGTAGGATTCCGATATCAATCGCGCTATCAATCACGATGCTATGACAGATCAATCTATGGATGCACCTATTCGGGTGAGTTTTCCGCACGCTCTCTATGGTAGCTTAAGCACGGTGATTGTTGTTCTTGCTTTTTATCTGGTGGGAACAGCCGCGCAAAAACTTCTTGGCGCCGGCGCCGATCATTCAGGTATCATTTTTCTGCAAGCCGCTGCCCAGCTGGTTGGCATGATGCTGCCTGCCGCGGTACTTATGCGCAGGTCGCCCTTGGGTGTGCGCGGACTGATGCGCCGTTCCGGAGCGAAATGGAATGTGCATCGCGTTGCCCTGCTTGCCGGTATTGCGCTGCTTACCTTTATCTGCGAGTCTGCCGTGTATGAGCTGCAGCTTGCAGTACTGCCGCAAAGTGTGATCGAATGGATGAGTCAAATGTCCGGCATGCATGATGAAACCATGAGGGCGTTGCTTCGTGCGGACTATGTATGGTCCATACCGGCACAAATACTATGCCTGGCAATTATACCCGCCATAGCAGAAGAGATGCTGTTTCGCGGACTGCTTCAACGATCACTGGAAGAGGTGTGGCGCCCCTTGTCTGCTGCGCTTTGCACCACATTAGTTTTTGCCTTGTTGCATTTTCAGCCGTCGATGTTTCTGCCCATGGTAGTGTTGAGTGCAGTGCTGAGTTTACTTGCTCAACGCTCGCAATCTCTTGCACCGGGAATGGTACTGCACGCGGTATTCAATGCCTCGATGGTTGGGATGTATCACGCCGGTGTGGCAGACTTTGCCGGCATCACGACGAATGTTCCGTTGTGGATGAGTTGTACGATGGCGCTGCTCAGCGCTTGGGCATTGCGATGGGCAATTCAGCGAATTGCCACGGCGGGGGAATAGCAAACTGACCTTTTTGAATCAAAGGTATCTGAGTATCAGAAAATGGAGCCACTTCCGACTTTCAAAGCTTGATCAATGATTACCACATTATCAAGATTGAGTACTTCCGCTCTTTTAAGATAATTGCATCTGAGTTTGCTACAAGTTCTTCGCGCCGAAGGTGGTATTTTACCGCACCTATGGAAGAAAAAGTCTATCACTCGAACTTCAATGTTGAAAGCACGTACTGGTGGTTCACCGCGCGCGCTCATATCGTTCACACGCTCATAAACTCAGTGTGCGCTTTGCCAAAGGGCTCTACGGTGGTTGATGTGGGGTGTGGCACGGGAGGGTTTCTGTCGGAACTCGCTACGGAGTATACCGCTATCGGCACCGATACATCTGCTCTTGCTATTGAGTATTGCAAAAAGCGTGGCTTGGAACATCTACACCTGGGCACTCTCGATGATTTCTCGCAGAACTTTCCCGCCGAAGCATGGACGGTAGATGCAGTAACGATGCTGGATGTGATTGAACACATCGAGGACGACAAAGCAGTGGTGAAGCAAGTGTACGATCTGCTGCGCCC
>JBJOLU010000214.1:0-13673 GCA_046052705.1 Bacteroidota bacterium
TGCTTCGCGTGATAACGCTGTGCGCATTGGTATGTTCGAGTGCACTTTTTGCACAGACCACGGGAAAAGAAATTCTCGAAGGTCGCGAGTTCTACTTCGGTATTCCGCACTGTGATATTCAGTCCGGTGAGGGTGCTCGTGGAAATCCCATTCAGTTGTGGATTTCCTGTAAAGTGCAAACCCGTGTTACCATTACCTGTCCGCGCACCGGCATGAACATTGGTAATTACGTTCTTCAACCAAAGAAGGTTCAGATTCTTCCTGTGCCGCAATCGTTGATGAACACCATCACAGGAATCACGGACAACGGTGTGTATATCAAATCCGACGATCCCATCACTGTTACGGTGTATGTGAGCTATAAGTGGACAGGCGAAGCGTATCGCGTGATACCTGCAGAGGTGTTGGGTAAGAGATACTTTACCCTGAACATGTATCAAGACAAAACCGAACGCGAGCGTCCTGCGCAGGTACTGATCGTTGCTACCAAAGACAACACCGTTGTAAGCTTCTCACCCAAAACGCTCACTGAAGACGGCACACCCGCGGGTGGCTCGAAGAACTATCGCCTGATGCGCGGTCAAACTTTGCTCATCAAAGCAAAAATTCAACCGGGTAAAGATCTTGATTGGTCAACCGACCTAACCGGTAGCAAGATTATCGCTACGAACCCCGTGGCAGTTTTCTCCGGACATACCAAAGGTGCATTCCCTCGATTCCAGGCAACCATGCTTGGCATCCCGGCGAACTTCATGCGCAATATGATGATGGATGCTATGTGGCCTGTGGAGTTTCTCGGCAAGGAATATTTCTCCGCGCCGATTATGTATACCGATCGCCCTCGCGCAAACTTCGACTTGGATTCATGGGGCGACTTGATTCGCATCGTTGCAACGGAAGACAACACCCTTGTGTACACAAAGACCTGCGGTGGTCCTAATGCCGATGCCGACTATCAGCCCAGATATCCTGCACTCAAGGCAGGGCAGGAGTACCGCATCGATAGCCAAGAGTGGCCTGCGTTGTATCGCGCAAGCAAGCCGGTATTGGTTGGTCAGTACGGAAAAGCTTGGCGCTTAAATCAGGTTCAGGGAACAGGCAAAGGCAATAACGAACAGAACCCTTCTCGTAATGGTCAGGGAATGATGTACGTCCTAACTCCCGAAGAGCAGTGGTCGTCGTACACAACCTTCTACTCCCCGGAGAGCATCGACAATTTCGTGATGGTGACATTCTACACTGCCGACCGCGGCAAACTGATTTTCGACGGCGCTCCCATCAATGCAAAGTTTGGTAGCTATATCAAGCAGGTTAGCGGCACAAACAAGAGCTATATCGTAGCACCTGTGTCGTCCGGTAGCCACACTCTTGAAGGCGCTAAATTCACCGCGTACGTGTACGGAAACTGGGACAAATCCAAAGACGGTTTTGCCTACGGATACCCCACCGGCGTGAACTTCTCTCAAACTTGTCCGGACACAATTCTCCTTTCCGGAAACATGGAATGCGGTGTTGTGAACGGCCTTGCTTCCATCAAACCCGATACATCTTCTTGCAGTTCCATCTACTCGGTTGAATTGGATAATTCAAAAACAACCAACTTCAAGCTTGAGTTAGATCCGAACTTCGAAAGCGGTATGATGAAAACCACATTTACCGCATCTGTGATCGATCCTTCCAAGGATGGTCACGTTCGTATCGTGGGCGTTACACGTTCAGGCAAGGAAGCGTATATGGAATACGACTACGTAGCAGAAGCAATCTCTGCCAAGCCGACCGTGGTTGATTACGGTATTCTGGCTGTGAACACAGACTCGTCTGCCAATATCAAGCTGACGAATATTTCTAAAACAAGAACCGTTGTGAAGAACGTGTTCCTGCGGAACAAGATGCCGCAATTCAGTTTTGCTCCTCAGCAATTTCCACGTTCATTGGAACCGGGCGAATCGATGACCGTAACGGTAATAGCCCGCACGGCGGAAAAGCTCACCACAGGCGTGAAGGATAGCGTGATTGCTGAACTCTCGTGCTATGAAGCTCCGGTGGCATTGTTGCTTCTGAGCGGCGGTACTCCCTGTGTGAGAGTCTCGGATGTTGTGTTCCCGCCGTCACCGGTGAATACTGAAGCAGGTCCCCGCCAGTGCGTGATTTCAAATACCAGCAAAGTGGATGCAACCATTACCAACATTACTGTGCCCAACGACCTAACCGGTAAGAAGTTCCGTCACGATCTGAAAGTGCCCTTCAAGCTTGCTGCAGGTCAGTCGCAGAGCTTTAACGTGTGGTACACGCCATCGGATTTAACATCGAAGGATCTGGTAAAAGTAGTTCTGGAAACCAATGGTGAACCCGCCTGCACGGACAACGAGTCCGAGTGGAGCGGTAGCGGTCTGGATGCAGGTCCGAAGATCAGCGATTACGATTTCCGCGTAGTGCGCGTACTGGATACCTACAACAAGAATGTGAACGGAGTAACGGAGTACAAAGGCACCGTTACCATCGATGCTTTTGGTAATGATCCTTTGCAGAACCCGCGCATCAGCGTAACCGCTGTGAACGCGCCTGCGGGAACAGATGCCACAGTGGCTATTGTGTTGAACACAGCCGGCATGCCCACACAGTTGTTCCCCAACAATCCCTATGCTATTCCTATGTCGTTCCGTCCGGACATCGTGGGAGATTATGCATTGCGCGTTACGCTCACGGCCGACTTCAACGGCGAACCTCGTGTGGTATCCAGCACAGTTCTGGGTAAAGCAGTTGTTCCCATCGAAGACTCGTTGGGCTACACCTTCCCCACCACGAATATTGGTTCCACGGCTCCTATGGGCTCGGCAGTGATTTACAACTCCGGCTCTATGGATCTGACCATCAAGAACCTTAGCATCGATAAGGCACTGGACGTGAACAATGCCTTCGAGATCGACCCTTCATGGTTGGCTACGAATCTTGGTGGCGGCAAAACGATCACCGTACCTGCAATGAGCGGATCCATCCCCAGCTCCATCAGTGTACCGCTGTCGTTCACGGCCAAAGCTGCCGGCGTTCAAAGCACCAGAGTCATTGTGGATTGCGATCTTGATCCTTCAGAGATTCGTCATCCTCAAATCTTCGGTAAAGGCCAACCCAATATCAAGGTTGTTCCGGACTCGTTGGACTTTGGCGATGTGCCCAAGTGTATGAGCAGTACAAATACAACAACCGTCAAGCTTCACAACGAAAGCGATGTGGAACTCACGATTTCTGATCTGGTTCAATCCGGCGACTTTGCAATGTTCGAAGTAGATCTTGCATCAAAGACGGCGTTGATAGGAACAAAGATTGCTCCACGCGGTGTTTCCGGAGCACTTACCGTTACCTTCCGCTCGCCTAATACATCGGGATTGGAGCGCACGCGCGAGGCACATGCCTTTAGCGAAGGCAACGGTGTTACATGGAAGTGCGTTGGCGCCAATGGCGAGGAGAATCAACAGTTCTCCGGATTCGCAGGAGCAGCCATACCTACCAGTGTTTTGGTAACCACCTTGCCCTCCAACAACACCGGCGAGTATCGCATTGCAACGTCCAAATACAACGAGCCCACAATCATGGAGTTCAACTTGCGCAGCAATCCTGAACTTGTTGACCGTGCGGGCGTAAAGGCATTCCACGCATACATCAAGTATGATGGCACAGTACTCGATCCGGTAACGGATATATCATCCATCGGGCTAAAGGGTACATTGTGTGAAGGCTGGCGAGTAGGCCGAGTGCTTGATAACAACGATTTGCTCGATGTAGAACTTCTGCAAGACGACAAAACCAAAACTCTGCGCGGCACAGGCACCTTGTTCACCTTCCAGATGAAAGGATTCTTCTCGCTGACACCGATGGAATCTGCCATTCTTGGAGCCGACATGTATGCCAACGACGCACTGGGTTGCTTGAACATCGATAATCTTCCGGCCGTTGTGCGCTTTGAAGGCGGTTGCGTTGCAGACTTACGCCACGCAAATGTGAGTATAAGCGGATACGCCCTGATGGCTCCGAATCCTAATCCGGTGTCGTCGACCACCCAACTCAACTTCAATGTTGGCCTTGATGCACAAACCACAATTACTATCTACAATAGTCTTGGCGAAGTGCAATTGGTGGCAGTGAATGGCGATATGAAGGCTGGAAGCTACGAGGCCAAACTGGACCTCTCGGCATTGCCAGCCGGCACATATTTCTGCCGAATGATTTCCGGACCGTGGACCAGCCCTGCTGTTTCCATTATTGTTCAGAAATAAAAACACCCTAATTCGGCTTTTTTAAAGCAAAACTCCCGCGTCGATCACGGCGCGGGAGTTTTTTTTTGCTCTTCGAAAAAAAAATAATTCCCGGTGTCCAGTTTTAGTACTCCCAATCGTTTTGTGTATAGGGACGAGATTGAGTCTCTTCGAAGTGTGGGGCGGTGTTTTATATACAAGAGCGGGTATGGCGACACGCACTACACTAGAAAGACAAGATCTGTGTTCTGCAGTTCAAACGTTTTCTCTGCTGTTCGGGAGCTGGAGCTAAAGACCAAACGAGTTCTTCACGAGCGGTCTACAGCACTTTGGTCCGAACCTTTGAAGAAGCAGAGAGAACGGGCGAACAAGGAACGATTCGTTACCTAAAGTATCCCTTGAGTTCGAGCGGGATTCATGATCACATAGTGGAGAGAGTGAATCCTTGCTCGATTTTTTCACCACACCATTTCAACGAGGATATGTATGAAAAACGTTTGGTTTTCGGTGGCGGCAGCTCTTATCTGCACCATCATGTTCAGTGTTTCTACTTCAGCAAGAAGTATAAGCGAAACAAAAGTGGTAGAGCTAAAGAGCGCACAGGATAAGCAATGGGTTGAATTCTTTGGAACGAGTGTTGAGATTGCTTTTGGAACTAATATTCCTGATTGTCGCTGCTGCTACGGCGGGATCTGTAGCTTGAAGGTAAATCTCCCTTTCTTTTTGAAAAAAGGTCAACTCGACGATGAGTATATAGCCTCGCAAGTTCGAGGTTTCAGAGCTAATGACGATGCGAGCATAGGGCGAACAGCAGATGGAGAAATGTATTTGATTTTTAGTCGCGACATCACCCGGCCGGATTTTCTGGGTTCCAGTCTTACTATAGCCGCACCGGTGTATGTAGACCCTACCCTAACTTCAAAGTATAATGTTCCGCAAATCCCTGCCGGTACATACGATATCTTTGATAACGGACTTTTCAAAATGATCCGTATAAAGTAACATGATGCATCTTCAAACCATCGCGCGAAAAAAGTGGATAAAGATCACAGCTGCTGTTATTGCTGTATTGAGCTTAGTGGGAATAATCGTTATTGGGCCTTCTCTCTGGACCACTTTTGTTGTGGTTGGCTTTCAGCCATGGAACATTCGAGTTCATTCTTATGAAGAGATCACCGAAATGGCTCGACTAGACCCCATGCGGCGAGAGGTACACTTGTACGGAGACCACAAGAGCGTGATTTCCCTCTTTAAACGTGCAGGAGAAATGGACGAAGGTTCGGAACCAAAATATCTTTTATTCGACCGCGATGGTTTTTTGATGCGTCAACATGCATGTTATGAATCCTGCCCTGGCTTCATAGACAGTGCACGCAAACTGCGCGGATGGTATACGCTGGATACAACTATTCGTTTCCCATCATGCATTACCGGTATGCGCGAGCTGTTTAGCAAAAAGCTCTATACGCCGGATACTTCCAACAAGCCGGATTACACCGTGCTCTTCGGTTGGGACGATTACTTCCGGCATGGCCAGCGCAAGTTGGATTCCTTCTTGCTTTCGGTTCATACCAAGCCCTATACGACACGTGTTCTTTTGATCAATACCAACGGCAAAGACTCAAGCTTCGCTGTAAACCATCATGTAAACAATCACTAGTAGCGTACCTGACTACGAGTGGTTTAGAGAATAAGCACCGTTACCCATGGCTATGCAGCCGGATGATTGACAGTGTTTGAGTATCTCACAGTGTGCGCAGAGTATAAGAGCGCGGTGCAGCCGGTCTGCACGTTGTTCCAACCTGAACGTCTCTACCTTCAATGAAATTTCTATGGCCGAAAATGGTGGTAGGCATGCTGTGCCTTCTGGCAATGTGTTGCATGGTGATCCCCTTGGCACCTCACTTTGTGCGGGTGGTTTCTTCCGAGCATACTATTGTGTTAGCAATGCCGGGCGAAGCAAAGACCAAGAGAAAACTACATCCGGTAAGCCCGTCTGAGCTGCGGCAAATTGTAACACGTGCAAAGAAAGATACTGTTATCATTCACTTTTGGAACACCTGGCGCAGTGATGGCACTCGCTACGTGCGCACACTGAAGGGCTACACACAGCGCAACCATCCGTCTACAGCTGTGGTTCATGTTTGTACAGATATGACCGGTCTGCAGCAGCAAAAGGCCTCTCGAATAGTTGCAGAGAATCTAGGCATACCGGGGCCGTTGCTTTGCATACGGAGTAAGGCCAGCATTTTCGATTTGCGAAACGCTGATGCAACACGACATTTCTATAAAAGCTTAACCGGGAGAACGCCGGAGTATGTCTCGCCATCCGTGCTTGCACTGGATAAGAATGGAATACCCATAGCTTTTGATGGCCGAGCAATAGGTGTCAACTGAGTGTTGCTACAAGCGCTGCAGCATCCCTCGTACCTGCATGCATGTTGTGGATCGCCGTTTTCTCTGTGCAGCAGGTTCAATGGGCGAAGACATTGCATGCAGTTGTAACAGCAATTGTAACAGCAATTGTAGCAGCAATTGTAGCAGCAATTGTAGCAGCTGTTTCCCCAAGCTTTTCCCGCGTAGAAGGAGAAGGAATTCATCGCCTGTGTTTCGATGTGTTCTATGAGTGAGTTCTATCCCCACGAAGTGCAGTCGGCTTGAGGAGTCTACAATAGTTTACTCCCTGCCGGCAACGTTGGATGTCCTTCTCCTTGCCTACGCCGGAGAGGTTCGCCAACCCGGGCAGCTACGCCCGGCGAGCGAAGTTCTTGGCTGGTTCAGAAGTGGCGCATATGTAGCAGAGATGAAGCGCAGGCATAGCAGAGATGAGGCGCAGGCGCAGCTCTGATAGCGCTAGAACACTGCGTTGCGTTCTTTACTTCCAGTCTCTTCAGCGGTTCTTTGCTTCTCATCTCTTCAGCGGTTCTTTACTTCCGGTCTCTGCTGCAGCCACCTCCTATACCCCAATCCAACCACAAACCATCCAATGTGCCATGGTAGGACATATCTATTATCTCTGTTATGTACGGGCTTACTCCGTGCCGCCGTCGTATGTGGAGGAAATGCTGATGCGAATACACCACCGGCCGGGCCCGACACGACGAAGAGAAGCCAGCAGATTGCACTCACCTTTTTCTTATCGCATCAGCAGGCCGACGACTGGTTGCTCGGAAACGTTTTTCATGTGGATAGCCGATGCACGGTGCGATACAAGTCCACATGGGCGCGATCCAATGTATTCATGTCCGCAGAGACACGATGTTACGTTGCCACCACATATAACACTAATGTTCCTCAAGGAGTTACGGCATTCCGTTGCACCGATAGCGAGATCTCGGCGCAAGTAAAATCGGTGTTTATTCAGGGATGGATCGTAGATCCTTACATACGTGCTTCAGTGCAAACTCCACTCACCGAAATGTTCCCTGCCTTTTCCGCGCCCTACGAACGCACGGCAACTTGGTGGGATCCTATTCAAAGTGACCAAGCTTGCGGATTTCATTGCAAGCTTCGCAATGTAAGCTGCCATACGGTATCCATGCTTTTCGGAACCAGCCTTCAGCAGGTTCGGGCTCGCTATCACACAAAGCTCACCGACCTGCCCGGTACATCGGCGCTGAGAGAAACATATAAGCATACTACCGGCATTGAGTGCGTTCTGCAGTCGGAATACGAGATCGACTCTACCGTACGTATCAGCAGTAATTGGCAAACTCGTGGGGTTTCACCAACGGTGCTATCTATCCAAAGCTCCATCGACAACGAGATTCGCATAAAATTCTGGCGCTACTTTGGGCTTTCCCTATGTACAAACCTTCGCTACGATGCTACTGTGGGTAAGCGCATAATGTATAAGCATGTGGCACAACTGGGAATCGTGCTGGACCGCTGAGTGAATGCACTGCGAGAATGAGCTCGGAAGTGCACGGGTAAGCTTAACGAGAAGTAAATGCTGTAGAGTTTTCCACATTTCGACAAGCAGGAGAGATGATTTACCGATCACCGCAATATGTTGAATATTAAACAGTTGTGTTGTTTGGCAAACAACCTCCTTCACACAAGTCTCCTGGTTTTCCACAATTCAGGTGCGCCGAAATCAGATACTCCTCCACATATAAAACACCTATCCAACACTAACTCTAGCCCTCATGTACTGTAGTATGAAAGCTTGAAGTCCGGCCCTGCGAAGCTACGCCCGTACCCGCCAGCAAACCAGTGATAAGCGAGATACTCCCCCACTTGCACCTGCGTTGTAAACATACCCTGTTGCGCCCCCTGCGTATTACCAAAAGCATACACCGGCGTTTATTGCCGCGCATCATACCTTCAGTAACTTTGCACACTTCACGAGGGCAATCCTCGAAGCCGGTTCGTTAGGACGTAACGAAATCAGACATATCGTTTATCATAAACTCACATTCATTATGAGAAAATTTCTTCTCTGTTGTGGCGTGGTGCTTTTGCATGCTGTTATGATGTCAGCGCAAACAAACCCCACCCCTTTCGATCTGAGCACGGGCAATTACAGTTTCACTCAGTGGGACGCAACTAATGCCGCGCGCACATATCCGCCGAACATGCGACTGCATACGTACTCAACAACCAGCTCACTGACCGTAGTGGAGCCGCTTGTTTTGGCATACGAAATGAATGCAGACTGGGATACCACATACAACCTTGCAAGCGGTGCGCGATTCAATGGCTTGGGCGTGGATGGAATGTCGTTCTTGAACACCTCCAGCTCGGCATACTCTCCGTTCCGATTCTTTGGTGCGATGACTCTGGGTCTAAACACAACCAACCGTCAGAACATTCGTGTTAACTGGACAGGTGGTACGGTTGTTTCTCAAACGCGCTTATATGCAATCGTTTTGCAGTATCGCGTTGGCACGACCGACCCATGGTCCACGGCCATCATCAATGGCACCGACACGGTACAGTATAAGTCATCCACTACCGGAAACTCGGCGGTAATGCCCACGTTTACTCTTCCCGCCATCTGCGAAAACCAACCGGTGGTACAACTGCGCTGGCGCATGTATCAATGGAGTAACGCAATTACCGGCAGCCGCCCTCAAATGCGCGTCGACGAAATCTCTGTTCTTAGCGATCAAAGCACCGGAATTCCTACAAAGCTTGCTGTTGTTGGTATCTCGCCGACCACACCTTCAACTCTCACACCGTTTAGTCTAACACTTCAAGCTCGCAACATCAACGATCAAGCTCGCAATGTTCAAACCAATACCGATGTGCAGGTTAATGTGTACACGGGTAGCGGAATGTTGACCGGAACGCTGACCGGAACAATAACAGCAGGATCGAACACCTTGGTTCTCAACAACATTATGTACAACGTTGCCGAGCAAGGAGTGGTTTTGCAAGTTGTGCGAACGGCGGGCGATGCATTGTCGAGCGCACTCACCTCTCCGTTTACGGTTGTACCTCGGGCTACACAGTTGACAATGACAACAGTTCCGTCCTTTGCCTTTGTGGGTGTGACCATTCCCACTGTAACGGTAACGGCACGCCGTGCGGATAACTCCACCGACCTTAACTACCCCGGACCCATCGTTATCAGTAAAGTAAGCGGTCCCGGAAACATTACCGGTACATTGAGCGTTACCCCCGTTAACGGTGTGGCCAACTTCACAAACCTCGGCTTCGATGCAGCCGGCACCTACGTGCTGAGCGCAACCGGCTCAAACGTGAGCAGTGCAACAAGCTCCGCTATTGTTGTGGTAGGCCAACCTGCTGTGGCAGAACTTTTGATGCCGCAATACATGGCTGCACGCAATATCACCTTGCCTTCCTACGCATTGATTCGCTTAGACAATCTTCAACCCAACACTGCATATCGCTTCTTTACCTCTGCTGCCGAAATCAACAACTTGGTTGGTTTTGCAGCCGGTACCAATGTTCATCAGAATGTAGATGCATCCACGTTCTCGTATGTGCCGAACGACTTCAGCGATTTCACTCGCGCCGGCCGTTACTCGCAGTTCACAACCGGCAACAATGAAACCTCGAAGGTGATGTGGGTAAACATGGTACCCTCCAGCAACTCTCGCTTTACTGCCGGTAACAACATGTACTGGTATGTAACGCTTCGCGATACAACACGCAGCATCGAAACCCGCTTCGTAACGCAAGGCACCACAAAGACTATTAATATTTCAACCGCTATCACCGACGCATCGGGCATTGTTGATACAGCTAGTACCTGTGCGCCCAAGACGGTCATCTGTTTGTACGACAATACAACCGGAAACACACAGCCGCTCTCCACTGCACTGGTGCAGGACGAAGGCACCGTGGTAACCGGCGCTCCTGCCTTCTACAGCAACGTAGAAGCTACTCGCACCGCATGGGCAACGCTTATCCCCAACAATCTTCCTAATGGTATTCGTCGTGTTGAGCAGCGTTCTCTCACTACCGGCCAGATTCTCAAAGTATGGGTGGATGGCGATGGCGTTTGGCCGCCCTCGAATACGGTTAATCCTTCCGGCGGAAACAACGCTGTGATGTTTGCAACACCGCAAGTACAGTTCCCCTCCAGCTTGACCGGCACGAGCTTCTGTAGCAATCAACCGGCCGTTATCACCTGGAGCGCGCGCGGTATCTCTACCGTCGACCTTCAAGTAACTGCTGACGGTACAAACTTCACAACCATCGCTACCGGTATCAATGCCTTGCTTGGCACCTACACATGGAACATTCCGAGCATGTTCGCCGGTGGCAACAATTTGCGCCTTCGTATCGTTGATACCGATCGCCCCACTACTGTCTCCGACATTTCCGGATTCGTGAACGTCAACACTCCTGCGGTGATCGTTGCTCAACCCGAAAACAAGGAAGCATGTCTTGGTGGCGCAGTCACCCTTACAGTTCGCGCAAATGGAACGAGCCTTACGTATCAGTGGGAAAAAGATGGTGTATTGATGGCGGGTCGCAACAGTCCTAACCTGGAAATCACTACCGTTACCTTGGGTACAAGCGGTTTGTATCGCTGTATCATCAATGGCGGCTCCGGTTGTCCCGGCGCTACCTCGGGCTATGCATTTATCTCTATTGTTCCCGAGCTGAGCATTGTTTCTCAGCCACAGAGCACATCGGCTGCAGTTGGTGGCACAGCTGTACTTCGCGTAGAAGCGAATCTTCAAAGCGGTGTACAATATCAGTGGTATCGCGGCACAACCCTTCTTAGCGATAATGCCCGTATCACAGGTACGCGCTCGGCCACTCTAACGCTGCGCAATATTGTTACCACAGACTTCGGCAACGACTATCAATGCCGTGTTGTTTCCAATTGTGGATCCATCGTGTCGGCAACCGCGAGTATCTCGTCGGCAAGCATCACCATAACGCAGCAACCGGAATCGTCGGACGCATGTGCAAACAGCGAAGCTACATTCACGGCAGCAGCAACAGCCACAGGAAACAACGTTACGCTTTCCTATCAGTGGCTGAAAAACAACAACCCTATCAGCGACGGCGCCAAGTACAGCGGCACACGCACTTCTATTCTTACAGTAAAGAGTTTGGCCGCTGCAGATGCTGGCCAGTACTCTTGTAAGGTTTCTGCGTCGAATGGTGCAGTTCGATTTACCTCTGCAGCTGTGCTACGCGTATCAACCGGTCCTAAGGTTCTTAGCCAAAGCGGAGCGGTAACTGTATGCGATGGCGACACAGCAAAGCTATCCGTTACAACGGAAGACACCACCGGCGTTAGCTATCAGTGGTGGTTCAAGGGAGCGCCTATCAACGGCGCAACATCGGCTTCGCTGGAGCGAATCGGCTCCGTTACCACCGAGGGTTCGTACTGGTGTGTAGTAAGTACACCTTGTGGCAGCGATACGGCCAAGCAATGCAGCATCGCGCGCAACGCAGTGACCACTATTACCGTACAACCTCGCAAAGAGACCAAGCTTCTTGAGGGCGGTACTATCGTACTTACGGTAGAAGCCACTGGAAAGAACTTGAAGTACTACTGGTATGTGAACGGCAAGATATTGCCCAATGATACCACCGGTACACTTACTATTCGCGATGCAAAGGGTTCGGACGCAGGTGTCTATCGTGTTCGTATTCTTGGTGATTGTGGTGCAGTCGAGTCCGACTCCGCACTTGTGCTTGTTACCAGTGATGTTCGAGAGCTTGCCGAATTCGGATTCACCATGGATGTACCCACACCGAACCCTGCACAAGAACAGGCCACAGTCTCCTTCGAGCTTACGGCTCCCAAGGCAGTGGTATTGTCGGTAATGGATATACTTGGCCGCAGCGTACTTACTCCGGTTCAAGGCACTATGGAGGCAGGTCGCCACTCCGTAGCACTTGATTGCTCTTCACTCAGCGGCGGCACGTATACGATTCGTTTGCAAAGTGGTGCTACAGTGTTGAGCCGCACATTCGTTGTGGTCAAATAACACCATTCAACCGGTAGTATTTTATTTGTTCTTACATGGCAGATCGGCCCTTCGGGCCTTCTGCCATGTTTGTATTAAGTTGTCCCTATGAATACATCCCGCTCTATAGCTTCCATCGCGTCCGTGTTTTTTGTAGCGCTCTGTCTGTGCGTTGCGCCGATTCGTGTAAGTGCTCAAGCAGTGCTTGTGAGCGAGTACTACAACGCCAGCGATCCCACCGCCGAGTGGAACGAGATCATTGTGGTGCAAGACAATCTGGACATGCGCGGGTGGTTTGTAACCGACAACAATACCAATCAAACGGCGCGTCAGGGAGGCGTGCGCTTCAAGAATATCGACTTCTGGAAAAATGTACGGGCAGGAACCATTATAGGAATATGGCACCGCGCGTATCCATCGAATGCCATCACCGATGTAGACACCACCATTGCCGACGGACGCGTGATGATTGCGCGCCAAGACGCAAAGTTCTTCGACATCGTGGAATGGACGGGCCAACCCACCGGATTTAATCTTGCCCGGCTTGGCGATTTCATTCAAGTGTTTACCAAAGACACTATTCACGTACACGCTATAGGGCACCGCGACGACGTAGCACCGGGAAGCTACTGGGGCACAATGCCCGCACCAAAAACAAATCTGCTTCAGCTGTGCGAGGATCGCGCAAGCAACCGCGTGTACCCGGGAGCGTCCATGGCAGACTACAACGGACCGAACCTGGAAGTGCGCTCCCAAGCTTGTTCCGGAAACATTACGCGAACGCTTCCCAACAAGGACTGCAATACCGGCGCATCGAATTATCTGTTCTGGCACACCTTGCGCACCCCGCAGTGGACATCGCCCACGCTAAGCGCCTCGGTGAACGCAGCTACTGTGAGCTTGTCGTGGAATGCAATGACCGATCCCAACCCCGGAGACGGTGTTCAGGGGTATATGGTGGTACGGGATAGCGGCAGCACACCCTTTGTGCCTATCGATGGACGAGTGTACACGAACG
>JBJOLU010000215.1:0-2733 GCA_046052705.1 Bacteroidota bacterium
CCTTTGCCAAAAATCCCCTCCGGCATCAGGTCCTTTGTTCATGCTGGTCGTCAAAATACGCAGAGAGGACCATCGGACAAAACAGAGATTTGCGAGCTAAACCATGGGCTCTACCGGTACGCACACGCAGGAAGTCTTAGCGAACAGTGGTGTGGCGTAATCAGCTTACTTTCACCTCGATTCCATACTGTTCGTTGAGCTCTGTAATGATGCTTCCCCGTCGTTCCTTTGCATTGCCGAAGCGAACACCTGTATTTTTGAAGCACCGCATACACCATTTTTACGATGGATTCGTCACCCAAAAACGAAACGCGGACCTTTTTCAGAAATCAACTTCAGCGCATGAGCCCCAAAAACCCCTCTCAACGCCCATCCGGTAACAACGATGACGATTCACAGGTAGGCAAGGTGATACGATCGGTTCTTATATGGGTGGTAATCCTTGTAGGAGTCAGCCTGGTATACATGTTCGTTCACGGAGCATCCCGCCAGGAGTTCCCGGTGCGGTATACGGACTACATCGAGTTCCTGAACGGAAACCTCATCAAAAACGCCACTGTTACCAAGAGCAATCTTAACGACTTTGAGTTTCATGGCGAGCTCAAAGAGCCGCTGTCCAGAGCAATCGACGGGCGCCAACACACTATACAGTACTTCGTAACAAAGCTGGGTGTAGTAGACTCCAAAACCGAGGAGGTATGGGCTGCCCAAGGAATCACATGGCAGTATGAGCAAAGCGACAACCCCTGGATAGGCACGGCAGTGACGGTGCTTATGTGGGCGGGCTTGTTCTTGTTGTTCTTCGTCATGATGAGGCGTATGCAAGGCGGTGGCGGTGCGGGTGGTTCACGCAATATCTTTTCTTTTGGTAAAGCGCGCACCAGAATGTCCGGCGATCAGACGAAGCGTACCACCTTTATGGACGTGGCCGGCGCTGAAGAAGCCAAGTTTGAATTGCAAGAAGTGGTAGACTTTCTGCGCGAGCCTTCAAAGTTTCAAAAGCTGGGCGGCAAGATTCCCAAAGGCGTTTTGCTCTTAGGACCTCCGGGTACCGGCAAGACCTTACTTGCAAGAGCTGTGTCCGGCGAAGCGAATGTGCCCTTCTTTTCGATCTCGGGTGCCGACTTCGTGGAAATGTTTGTTGGCGTGGGCGCAAGCCGTGTTCGCGATTTGTTTGATCAAGCTAAGCGCAATGCACCGTGTATTGTTTTCATCGATGAGATTGATGCGGTGGGTCGCCACCGTGGGGCCGGACTGGGCGGCGGTCACGACGAGCGTGAGCAAACTTTGAATCAGCTTCTTGTGGAGATGGACGGCTTTGAAGTGAACAATGGTGTGATCATCATAGCAGCTACCAACCGTGCCGATGTACTGGACCCCGCGCTTCTGCGACCCGGCCGATTCGATCGTCACATTGTGGTAGACAGACCGGATATCAAAGGCCGCGAAGGCATCCTGAAAGTGCACACACGGAACATTCCTTTGCATCCCGATGTAGATCTTAATATCGTTGCGCGTGGCACTCCCGGCGCCTCCGGTGCGGATCTGGCGAATGTTGTGAATGAAGCCGCGTTGTTTGCGGCGCGTCGTAACAGCAACAACGTAGCCATGGAAGATTTTGAGCAAGCCAAAGACAAAATGCTCATGGGTATTGAGCGCAAAAGCATGGTGCTATCCGATCACGAGAAGAAGACTACAGCATACCACGAAATGGGACATGCACTGGCAGGAAAGCTACTCCCTGAAAGCGATCCGGTGCACAAGGTTAGCATTATTCCTCGCGGTCCGGCATTGGGAGTAACCGCATACTTGCCTAAAGAGGATGTACACTCGATGTCGAAGGCCTATATCGAAACACGCGTGCGCTGCTTGCTTGCAGGCCGTGCAGCCGAGAAGATTGTGTTCGATCAATACACCACCGGCGCATCCAACGATCTAGAACGTGCCACATCCTTAACACGAAAGATGGTCAAGGAATGGGGTATGAACGACCGCATCGGACCGGTAAATTATAGCAACGGAAATCAGGAAGTGTTCCTGGGCCGTGACTATGGCCACACCAGAGAATATTCTGAACAAATCGCGCAACTCATCGACGAAGAAGTGTCCCGCACGCTCAATCACTTGGCCGATGAAACAGAACAGTTACTGCGTGACAACCTGGAATTGTTGCATCGATTGTCTGCCGCTTTGGTAGAGCGAGAGACCCTGGATTCCGAACAGCTGGACATTCTCATCAGCGGTGGAACATTGCCATCGCTGCCCGAGCCGCCTAAGCAGGGAAATCTTCCGCCACAAGCAGGCGCTGCGTTGAGTACCTCCACCAATCGCAGTAACGACAATGCGCACGACATGCCTCTCAATCCGGCTCCAAGCGGAGCGTAAGTGGTCTGTGAGGCAGTGCTGCCGCAGTGCAGCGAGGTGTGGCAGTTAAGCAGTGCCTCCTACTCATACTCACAAAAGCAAAAAAGCCCGGCAAAGTACTTGCCGGGCTTTTTCTTTGTACGTTCCCTCAAACGTCCCAATGTTTCTTAGCGTGAGAGCAGAAGGTCAATCTCTACTCCGGCGTCCGACCCGAGGCGATGTCTTCAATTAGCCTCAGTTTCGTATTACAAATTCCATCGTAGCGAACGACGCGTGATGCTTACAGCCGCCGATTGTATACTCCCACCCGATTACTGCAGCTTCACACTCAGCTTACGATGCAGGTGCTCCACAGATTGCGTCACGGTC
>JBJOLU010000216.1:0-5101 GCA_046052705.1 Bacteroidota bacterium
CGTCGATATCAGGCATGGACACGCGATCGGGATTGAGAAATCGCTCGAAGAACAAATCGAATTTCAGCGGGTCGATTTTGGTAATTCCCAGGGCATAGGCCACAAGCGATCCGGCAGCAGAGCCACGGCCGGGACCCACGCTCACGCCTCGTTCGCGCGCAGCGGCAATGAAGTCCTGTACAATCAAAAAGTACCCGGCATAGCCCATGCGTTTGATCACGCCAAGTTCAAACAGAGCGCGGTCTTGTACACCCTGTGTGAGAGGCTTATACAGCCGCTCCAGACCGAGCATGGTGAGTTCCTCTAGGTACTCGTCCAGGTCTTTTGCCGAAGAAGTAGGCGGAATGGGGAAGATGGGCATCTTCAAATCGGTCTTCAGCTCTACGTCGCACTTCTCGGCAATCTCCAGAGTATTCTCCACTGCAGAGGGATGAAGCTTGAACAGCTCCTTCATCTCTGCCTGTGTTTTGAAATACATTTCCGGCACTTTGTAGCGTAGGTCACGAACATCGAAGGTGCCGGCCGTTGTTGCACTTACATCTTTGATCAAAAGATGTACGTTGTGCGGTACAGCGTGTTCCTTACGAATGTAGTGGCAGTCGTTAGAGACAATCATCTTTATACCGCACTCTTCGGCAATGCGTGGTATTCCTTCCAGCACTGCTGCATCTTCGGGCAGGCCGTGATCCTGCAGCTCTAAATACCAATCGTCGCCAAACTGCTCCTTGAACCACAAGGCATTTTTTTTCGCGGTGTCGTAGTCGCCGCGTACAAGCGGTTCGTTCACCACGCCCGCAAGGCAGGCCGAAACGGCGATCAATCCTTCTTTGTACTGAACCAACAGTTCGCGATCAATACGCGGCTTGTAATAGAAGCCCTCTGTGTGTCCCAGAGACACCAGCTTCATGAGGTTTTTATATCCCTGGTTGTTCTTGGCAAGCAACACCAGGTGATGATAGTTGCGCTGCCCGGAACCTTTGCGGGTGGCTATGCGATCGAATCGTGAACCCGTTGCCAGATACACTTCGCAACCGATAATCGGCTTGATGCCGGCCTTCTTTGCTTTCTTGTAAAACTCATAGCAGCCGAACATCACACCGTGGTCGGTAAGGGCAATTGCCGACTGCCCGTCTTCTACGGCTGCGCGAATAAGCTGATCCGGAGTGCAGGCAGCATCCAGCAGCGAATAGTGCGTGTGATTATGTAAGTGGACGTAGTCCGACATAGCTGCAAACCATCGATTAGGACGGAAAAAAAACTGCTGCGAAAGGAGGTAGACAAAAATAACTGCGTGCAAGTCAACACCGCGGCGAACTTATCAACAGCCGGACATCGTGCCTGTGCCTATAGCTCTACACGCCTCAACAAGCGGCATCAAATTGTATTTACTTCACGTGCTTCTACGGCATGGCTGTCTCCGGTGCCGCATAAATACACAGGTTCCGGTATGTTTGGCGTATATTTGAGCAATACCTTCATCACCTGATGCAAACCACCACGGATATACTTCTGCTGGGCGCCGGCGGCAAAGTGGCGCGATCCATCGCACGACTGTTTCTTATGGAAACAGATTGGGCTGTAACCTTTCTTAGCAGCCGCGATGTGAGTAGCGTTTATCCTCAATCTGCCAGAGCACAGGTACTGCAATGTTCCGCCACCGACACCAAAGAGGTGCGAAATATCTGCGCTCGTTTGCGGCCCAAGGTGGTGATTAACTGTGCTGCGATGACAAACGTTGATGCCTGCGAAAGCGATAAGCAACAAGCTTCAAGCTTAAACGTAAAGGTGGTAGAGAATCTTGTTCGGTCGTGCAGCATTCACGAGGCACATCTTATTCACTTCTCCACGGACTATGTATTCAACGGAGAAAAAGGGCCGTACACCGAAACCGACGTTCCCGATCCCATCAACTATTATGGACGTACCAAACTGGCAGGGGAGAATGCCATACTGACCTCCGGAATTCCTGCTACCATACTGCGCACAAACATTGTGTACGGACGCCTTCCGGGCGTGAAGACGGATTTTGTAACATGGGTTCGAGACAGCTGCGCAACGGGTACAGCTATATCTGTGGTGAACGATCAGTTCGGTAATCCAACCGCGGCCTCCGATTTGGCGTTGGCCACAAAACGAGTGATTGAGAAAGGTCGCACCGGTATCTACAATATTGCGGGGCCTGAGTATCTGGATCGGTATTCCTTTGCCCGCCGCATAGCCGATTTTTTTGCGCTTGATTCCTCGAATATCCAACCGCAGTCTACCGCGATGCTCAATCAAGCGGCAAAGCGTCCACTGCGGGCAGGTCTTATTACGCTCAAAGCTGAAACAGACTTGGGCTTGAAACCCACGTGCATAGACGATGGCCTGTTGGAATATAAACGTGCCGATCAGTCGCGCCCGTCGGTGCTTGATGATTATTCATCTTCTTCCTCTGCATCATGATACCGGTTCTTACACCACAATCAATGCGGGAAGCAGACAGAGCCGGGGTGGAAGAACTTGGCTACACCGGCATGCAACTCATGGAGAATGCCGCCCGGTCGGCTACATCCATTATCTCACAATTGCTCCCCGCAGGATCCTCTATCCTTGTAATGTGCGGAACGGGTAACAACGGCGGCGACGGTTTCGCTATTGCACGCATGTTGAAGAGCACAAGGAAAAACTACGCTGTTCGGGTGGTATGGATCGGCAGCCATGAGCGCATGACCGCCGAGACCGCGCAAATGTTCACACAGTGCAGTGAAGCCGGTGTAGACGTGTTTCATGCCCAAAGCGAGCAAGACATTGAGAGCTTGGTGGTAGGGGGCGATGTAAACAATATTGCAAGCAGTAATGCACCCGATCATTCAATCGCTAAGCACGATACACCTACGCATGAGTATGAATGCATCATCGATGCGCTCTGCGGTATAGGCGGATCGAGTGAACTGCGCGGACTTGCAGTGCCATTGCTACGCTTGGTCAATGCCTTACCGGCTTTGCGCATTGCCATAGATGTCCCTTCAGGCCTGGATGCTGCCACCGGGGATGCCCACGAGAATTGTTTTGTTGCCGATCATACTATCACCATGGCGGCAGTTAAATCCGGATTGTTCCTGAAGGGCGCTAAAGATGTATGCGGTAATGTGCGTGTGGCACCCATAGGCCTAAGTGATTCTATAGTTCAAAGCCGAGCCTTTGCCCACATTGTGGAACACCATGATGTGATGGCGATGTATAGCCCCAGAAAAAGCGACACCTCCAAATTCGATTACGGTAGGGTATGTGTCATAGCCGGCTCGCGGGATATGCCGGGCGCTGCGGCCTTGTGCGCCAATGCGGCAATACTTTGCGGAGCAGGTATGGTGGAGCTATGCAGCACTGCGTTTCATCCGCACTTGCTGCCGGAAGTACTGCAAACGCATCTGCCGTCTACCGATATGGGGACCATTGCCGGAGAATCTATGGAGCGCCTTCGCGTGGCGTGCAGTAAAGCTGACTGTATCGTGATCGGCCCCGGAATTGGAAATCACGAGCAAACACTTTCCGTGATTGCCGCTCTGATAGCCGAGTTCGGCAACCACAAGCCGGTAATTGTTGATGCTGATGGATTGCGAGCAGTACCCTGCAGCGGTCCCGTTGGCGTGAATGTTGTATTGACGCCCCATCAAGGTGAACTTGCCAGACTGTTTCAGCGCTGTGAAGCCGCCGGCGCCTCGGTAAAGAGTGCCTCGGTGAAGTGTGCCTCGGCGAGGAGTGTCTCAGAGCTTGCATCTTATCTGGGCTGCATCGTGGTGGCAAAAGGCGTTCCGGTGCGCATCACAAATGGAAGCTACGAACTTTGGAATGTGAATGGCAATGCCGGTATGGCCACAGCCGGTAGTGGTGATGTAGCAGCCGGAGTGATAGCAGCTATGGTGTGCAGGCTAAGCACGCAGCCATTGCTCTCTCGAGTTTCCGCGGGTGTCTATATTCATGCGTTGGCGGGTGATATGGCCGCCGAGCAGTACACGCAGGAGGGCGTAACTGCCTCTCGCATCGGTAGTCTGTTGCACGAAGCTTTGCGCGCGATAATTGCACTGCCGGAGCGCGCTCGATGAAACAAGCACGATCTGTGTTTTCTCGATTCGCTCCTGTTGTGCTGTTGAGCATTGCCATCTTCGTGGCTTCGTCCAGGGAGCAAGCGCCGATGCCGGATCTGGGCTTTACATGGCAAGACAAACTCTTCCATTTTTTAGCATTTACCGTGTATGGTTTGGCAGTGATACGAGCAGTTGTAGCATCGACCTCTCTCACTCGGCGAGATGTGGTAATTGTGATGATGATGGGCGCTGTATTTGCTGCCTCGGACGAGGTACATCAGATGTACGTGCCCGGTCGCAGCGCAGAAGTTGCTGACTGGTTAGCTGACGTGTCCGGCATGCTGGCGGCATTAGGCGTGTATTGGATGCACACAAAGCGCTCTATGCGCTTCAGGAGAGAATCATGAACCGTAGAACGGCAAGGCAATGAAAAAGGAAATGTTTGAACTGCAGTCCGAGTGCCCGCATACTAAAGCTCGAACGGGGTTGCTTCATACCGATCATGGCACGGTGCAAACACCCATCTTCATGCCCGTAGGAACCCAAGGCTCGGTGAAGGCAATCGATCGCCGATCGCTGGATGAACTGGGCGCGCAGATTATTCTTTCGAATACCTACCACCTGTACCTTCGCCCCGGAAGCGAGGTACTGCATGGCTTTGGCGGCTTGCACAAGTTTATGGGTTGGAACAAACCCATACTCACCGATAGCGGCGGGTTTCAGGTGTTTTCGCTACGTGACTTGCGGAAAATTAGCGACGACGGCGTGGAGTTTCGTTCGCACATCGATGGCTCCAAACACTTCTTTACACCGGAGTCGGTGATTGGTATGCAGCGAGCCATTGGTTCGGATATCATGATGTGCTTTGATGAGTGCACGCCATATCCGTGCACACCCAAAGAGGCTAAGGTCTCCATGCTGCGCACTATCGATTGGGAAGAGCGCTGCCTTGAAGAGCACGAGCGCAAGGAATATCCCTACGATTTTACCCAGCGATTGTTTGCCATAGGCCAGGGAAGTATCTACGAGGATTT
>JBJOLU010000217.1:0-2845 GCA_046052705.1 Bacteroidota bacterium
TTGCTTGATATGAACGCACCGGGCAACAATTCAGGTAATACCTCAGGCAATTCCGACGAATAACAAAGAAAGAACACCACGAGTGCCCGGGATTCGGCACCGCTAAGATCGTTTTTCTCATGCACACTAATCCACCATCTCACATCGCACATGAAGGTCCGGCCCCCGGCTCGGCATTGCTGCTGGCTATAGAGACCAGCGGTGTGGCCTGTAGTGCTGCGCTTGCAAAGGGCTACGAGCTTTTGGCATCGGTAACATTCCGTGTTCCCCATATTCACGACCGCATGCTGGCAACGATGGTGGAGCGACTGATGGCCGATCATGCTCTGCGGTGGGAACAGATACATGCGGTGGCGGTATCGGCCGGGCCGGGCTCGTTTACGGGTTTACGAATTGGAGTTTCGTTTGCAAAAGCGCTGTGTGTAACAAATCAGCCGGCGCTGATCGGCGTTCCTACGCTACAGGCTCTAGCACTGGAAGCAAGCTCGCGCATTATTGCCGGGGGTATGAGCAGAGATATAAGCGGGGATTCAAGCGGTAGTTCAAGCGGTAGTTCAGCCGTTGGCTATTCGCACATAGTAGCAGCATACCCGTCGCAGCGCGGACAATTCTATGCACAGCGATTCAACCTGCGTGGGGAAGCTACAGGCGTTCCTCTGCTCGTGGCAAGCGAAGATTTTTCGGCATTGCTTGATACCTCTACCCTGCTTTGCAGTCCTGCTCCGATTGCGGAAGCATCAGCGCATGCTTTATGTGCGGTTATTCCGCTGAGCGCAGATTTTCTTGTTCCCCTTGCCATGCGCGCCATGGAGCTTGGGGCGTATACGCATAGCGCGGAGTTTCATCCGCTCTATGTACAAGACTTTGTGCCAAAAATCTCTCCATCGGGCGAAGGAGAGGCCAACCGGCCTGCCTGAACAAAGAGTGGCAGAGGATGAGGTGGTTATGGAAATGACTTTGGAATTGATTTGCAATGCAATTCTCAAGTTTTGATTGTGTGCTAAGCAATTACGGGCGTAGTTTCAAGTATTCTGTCCGTACGATCAGCGGTTTCTTTTTAATGTTCTTCCTATGAGTGTCACTTTACCTTCGATTCTTCTCTTTGGCGACCCCGCTACGGTAGCGGAAACTGCGCGCAAGCTGGAATCCAAAGAATTGAACTTCTCGATTATCAACTCCACCGATGAATTCACCGAAGAACTGCTCGCCGACGACCTCATTGCCGAAGCCTTTCAAGAGGTGTTCGATACAGCCGCCGGCAACGAGGATCAGGATGTAAACGAGTATTATGATGAATTCGCCGAGCATGTTATTCCGGGTATTGGCGATTTGGGAGACGACGCTTCCTATAGCGTTATCATTGATTGCTCTATCAAGCCCGCCGCTCAAAAAGCGATGGTGCTCTCCGAGCTCGCGGAGCTATACCCCTCAGCAGTTATCATAAGCTCAACCATTGTGTGTACCGCAACGGCAATCAATGCTCTTCTGCCCTTGGCTTCTCAGGTAGTTGGTGCACCACTGATGCCCGGCTTTAGTGCGTCGAGTGTTATAGAGCTTGCCCCATCGCTGCGAACACGCGAGCTGACTCACGGCAAAGCAAAAAAGTTTTTCGAAGAGCTCGGTTTCTCCGTGGAGTTTGTGGAAGATCGGGTGGCAATGGTTTTTCCGCGCATGATAGCAATGCTCATAAATGAAGCGGCCTTTGCCGTGATGGAAAACGTTGCTCAACCGGCCGATATCGACACCGCCATGAAATTAGGTGTTAATTATCCTCAAGGCTTGCTGAGTTGGGCCGATACTATAGGCATAGATGTCGTGGTTGCTATACTCGATGCATTGCATAACGAGTATCGGGAGCCGCGCTATCGCTGTTGTGCATTGTTACGGCAATATGTTCGAGCCGGTTGGTTGGGGAAACGCACAGGACGAGGATTCTTCCAGTATCTACCCAGAAACTGAGATGCACTCCTCCTTGCAGCCTACACATGTGATTATCGATTCCGACGCTTTACAGAGTTTTTCGGATAGAAACATGTTTACGCAGACTGCTCTTCCTGCTCTATGCCAAAAGCTGGGATTTCGGCTGCATGTATTAATCGGCCAAGATCCCGGATATCTGGTACATGATTATCCGGCCTCGAGCCAATCGCCGCGAACAGCTCTTTTGAAAAACGAATCATGCTCTTGCGAGCGCAGTGCGTGCATCAGGGACGCTGTGTTGTCGAGTATAGAAACTGACGCCTATGTAATTGCAATTATATCGGCACAAAGCAGCATCTGCCTTGCAACCTATGCCGACCGTATTTTTGCCAACGGCTCGGCTCGCAACGCCTGTGAGGAGAAACAATACCCGCATCATCCGGTAAATCAGTGGAATGATGTAGAGAAAGTTCTGAGAACCTTTGTTTCCGCAGACCGCTTTTCGCCTCGGCGTCAGGCGCGGCTGCAACGCATGGATGTAATTAAATCCGAATAAAGGGCAGTAAGTAGATTTTCTTTTTTTCAGTTCTGAATGTTTGGAGTTTGAATTTTCAGTCATTGTCTTTCAAAAACGTCTCTCCAATACGACAATAACTGAATTAGTGTACAATTGGCTTTCGCCAATGAAACCCAAAACATATTCCTTTGAAGTCTAAAAATCCGCGTATAGCTTTAACCGAATCTGCACTTTACCTTGTTGAGTTTCACGTTTCGCATCCCACGGCGCGGCTCGCAACTTGTGGGAACTCTTTTACGATCATTGGCAGCAATGCAGTATAGAAATGAATACTCTGCAACACTTGTTAGAACTGCGCCGCGGACTAGCCACTCGCATTATCGTTGCTCAGACACTTTTCCTGGCTCT
>JBJOLU010000218.1:0-3677 GCA_046052705.1 Bacteroidota bacterium
AGCTGGCAATAGCCATCGTGAATGCGCTTATCAATTCGCGATTCGTTGATCTCGATACACAGCACCGCAGCTCCTGCGAAATAGGCCGCAAGCGGCTGCGCTCCACCCATGCCGCCCATGCCTGCGGTGAGCACAAACCGTCCGTGTAACGATCCTCCAAAGTGCTGGCGGCCGCATTCGGCAAAGGTCTCGTAGGTACCCTGCACAATGCCCTGCGTGCCAATGTAAATCCAGCTTCCGGCTGTCATCTGTCCGTACATCATCAATCCCAGTGCATCAAGGCGGCGAAACTCATCCCAGGTGGCCCACTTGCCTACCAAGTTTGAGTTGGCAATAAGCACGCGAGGAGCATCGGCGTGGGTGCGAACAATGCCCACCGGCTTACCGCTTTGCACCAGCAAGGTCTCGTCTTCATTCATCTCGCGCAAGCTCTTGAGAATTGCCTCGAAGCAATCGCGGTTTCGAGCCGCTTTGCCAATGCCGCCATACACCACCAAGTCTTCCGGGCGTTCGGCATTGTCAGGATCCAGATTGTTTTGGATCATTCTGTAGGCTGCTTCAATCTCCCAGTTCTTACAGCTCAGGTTAGTTCCGCGTGGCGACCGTATAGCTTGCATAGTTTCTCCGTTGCGATATAGTTATTCGTGATTATCAACTTGAACTGTAGGGGGTGAATGTGCGTGCTTGATGCACTACCATCCGCCGGTAAGTATTGCAAACATGACTAGTTCAGCCTGGCCTTTTTGTCTGCCTCGCTGCGCATATACTCCTCGATGTCATTTTTTCTCAAGGCATTTTTCTCGGCGATTAGGCGTAACATCTGCCAGGTGTAAATTCCGGAATCGTGCTTGTCTTTCCACGTAGCCTGAACGCCATAATTGCCCACCGGTTCCAGCCTCTCAAGTTCATTCATTCCGGGAACAAATTGTTTAATACCAACAAGATAGGTGGTTCCCATAATAGTCTCGCCTTTGCATAATGCACAGGGACATTCCTCTCGGAATACTTCCAGCGTGATGGTAGACGAGAATCCGTCGTCCCACGTCAAGGTGAGTAAATTGGGATGAGGCCTGCTGAGCGTGGTGGGTATGTACGAAGGCATAGGTTCGTTTGGTTTCAGGTGGATCGTTGTTGAGTTTCGTAGTTGAGAATCGTAGTTGGGATCCGAAGATGTCAGGCACTCATTCAGGCACTCATGAAGTTCAATGTTGCTGCGTAAAATGCTATAGCGATTTTCCGGCTTTCAGTTCTCTCCATCGTCGCCTCTGCCCGCTCGCCCAGGACGAATGATCAACGAAATTAGTCAGTATTTGCGAAGCATTTTTACTCCCTTTGCCGATGTGCTTGCGCCCGGGCTTTGCCTGATGTGCGAACTGCCCATCGAAAAGAACCCACCTGCCACTTCGGCACAGACGAATCGTGGAGAACACAATCACCGCAATACTACACACGTATCGTTGCAGAACGTGGAAAGGTACGTGAATTCCGATTACATCTGCCGTGCCTGCCTGTACGCGCTGCCAACTTCCCCACCTTCTTCCGAGTTGCTCAATGAACTCATTGAGCGATTTCCCGGGGACAACCTTGCCATTCACGCGGCGCATTCCTGCTTTGCCGCCAAGGCCTCTGATCACGCCGGCCTGATGAAACTTATACACATTCTCAAGTACAACGGCGTGGCTCATATTGGCAGAGATCTGGGGAGGCTACTGGCGGTTGGCATACAACGTGAACTTCGCGAACGGGAGCCCTTGGTGTTGGTCCACGGCAACTATTCTCCGCACTCCCTACATGCCATTATTCCGGTACCCATCCACAAGGCACGAAGGCGTGAGCGCGGATATAATCAGGCCGAATGGATTGCTCAAGGAGTGGCAGAGGTACTCCATCTTCCCATTCTTTCTACGGCGCTTGTACGACGTCGTAATCGCGGCTCACAAACCATGCTCTCGGGCAAAGAGCGAATGCGCAATGCTGAGTCTGCCTTTGGCCCTGGGCCGCAATCCACTGCTCTGTATGATAAGCACGTGCTGCTGGTGGACGATGTTCTCACCACAGGATCCACCGTGAACGCAGTGGCTCTTAGCGCGCTAGAATGCGGTGCTCGCAGTGTTAGCGTAGCCACGGTGGTATGTGCGCGATAGCATGCCACACCTTTCATTCTCCATAGTTCGAATCGCGGCGCCTATTCTCGTTGCGAGTATATCTCACTTCAGCACTGCGTCCGTAGATTCGTGCATTACGTTTAACGGAGTTCACATGAATTCACCTGCCATTCTTCGAAGCTTGGTACTGTCAGCGTTGATGGTGTTGCTGCTGCCCACGAGTACGTGCATTGCTCAAAGTTCCTCGGCCGTGTTTCCCTCCGAGCGCTTCGACGACGACGGCGTGCCTGCATCCCGTCATCGTGAACGCCGCGAGCAACTCATCGCAAAGCATTCGGCGAAGGCCCTGATCGTGGCACTAAGCGCCGACGTGCGTAACCGACAGAATGATGTGGACTATGAGTACCGGCAGAATTCAAACTTTCTGTACCTGAGCGGAGGCACCGAAGCTTCCTGCGCATTGATCCTTGTGCCGGGCGGCACCGTGGTGGATGGCGTTGAGTGTGATGAAATCTTTTTTGTGCGCCCCCGCGATCCTTCACGCGAACAGTGGACCGGTGTGAGCATGGGTGTTGCGGAAGCAAAAAACGTACTTGGAATGCGTTATGCCGTGGAATACAGCCGGCTTGCGCCTATTCTGGATAGTCTTCTCAAAGGCCGTGACACCTTGTTCCTGGCATCGGGATTGCCAACAGCTTCGTTGCAAAATCCCCTACTGCCGTCACGGCTTTCCGCTGAGCAAGCTCTGCGAGATAAACTTCACGAGAAGTATCCCGACCTGTATATACGCACAACTCTTCCGGACATGAGCGCCATGCGGGAGATAAAGGACGAGCACGAGATACGCTTGCTGCAAAAGGCAATCAATGTATCTATCGAAGGTCATCTCGCTACCATTCGCGCTGCCGTTCCGGGCATCAAAGAATATCAGCTGGAAGCAGTTATGGAACACGGCTTCAAGTATAACGGCGCGGAGGATGTAGGATATCCAAGTATCGTGGGCAGCGGATACAACGCATGTATACTGCATTATCAATCGAACAGAAGAACCACACGGCTTGGAGAGCTGGTTCTGGCCGACTGCGGCGCTGAGTATCATGGATACACTGCCGACATCACTAGAACGTTTCCTGTAAGCGGTTCATTCACGCCCGAGCAACGAGTTATTTACGATATCGTTTTGGAGGCGCAGGATTCGGGCATCGCTCGATGCCGCGCCGGCAATGCCTTCCGTGCTGCGCATCGTGCCGCCATGAGCGTAGTACAGCAGAGACTTTTGGAACGTGGCATTATCAAAGATTCCTCCGAGGCATCGAAGTATTTCATGCATGGTACATCGCATTATCTGGGTTTGGATGTACACGATGCAGGAACAGGCGGAGTATTAAAGCCGCGCGTGGTTATGACCGTAGAGCCGGGCATCTATATTCCCCGTGGAAGCGCGTGCGACAAACGTTGGTGGGACATCGGTGTGCGTATTGAAGACGATATTCTTGTTACCGAAGGCGACCCCATAAACATGAGCGGCGCGCTGCCCAGAAAGTCCGACGAAATTGAAGCGCTGATGAAGAA
>JBJOLU010000219.1:0-7896 GCA_046052705.1 Bacteroidota bacterium
TTCCTTGAGTTGATGCAACGCAAGCAGGCGCCCGTAGCTCAGCTGGATAGAGCAACAGCCTTCTAAGCTGTGGGTCACAGGTTCGAATCCTGTCGGGCGTGCTTCTTCCCTTATCTCTTTCAGGCAGAATTATGAATGCTGACACACAGCGCCCGAGCGCGCGGAAGTATATGTCCGGGTTTGGCAACGAATTCCGTACGGAGGCTATAGCCGGAGCATTAGACCCGCGGCAAAATTCTCCTCAGAAGGTACCATTCGGCTTGTATGTGGAGCAAATCAGTGGCACGGCGTTTACCGCTCCTCGAAGCTCGAACAAGCGCTCATGGATGCATCGTATTCGCCCAAGTGTGGTGCACACACCCTATCAATTGATTGATAACGGCCACCTGCGCTCCACTCCCTTCGACGAACTTCCGCCTACTCCCAATCAGTTGCGGTGGAGCCCGCCGGCTATTCCCTCTGCGCCCACAAACTTTGTGCGTGGATTGATTACAATAGGCGGAAACGGCGACGCATCTGCGCATAGCGGTGTGGCAATTCATATCTACGCCTGCAACGCAGACATGCACGACACGTTTTTCTATAACGCCGATGGCGAGATGCTTATCGTGCCACAGCTTGGCGCGCTCACATTGCATACCGAAATGGGTATACTGGATGTGCAGCCGGGCGAGATTTGTGTGATTCCGCGTGGAATTAAGTTCCGCGTGGAGCTTCCGGATACCCAAGCACGCGGTTATGTGCTGGAGAATTACGGCGCACAATTCCGCCTGCCGGACCTTGGCCCTATTGGCGCAAACGGACTTGCTAATCCCCGCATGTTTCTTACGCCCGAAGCCTGCTACGAAGACCGTGAAGGCGACTTTGAAGTACTGGCAAAATTCCAGGGTAACCTGTGGCGCGCATCCATCAATCATTCGCCGCTGAATGTAGTGGCATGGCATGGCAACTATGCGCCGTACAAGTACGACCTTACCACGTTCAATTGTATCAACACGGTGAACTTCGATCATCCCGATCCGTCTATCTACACCGTGCTTACTTCGCCTAGCGACACACCGGGCACAGCGAATTGCGACTTCGTGATTTTCCCCGACCGTTGGATGGTGGCCGAACACACCTTCCGTCCGCCGTGGTTCCACCGCAACTTCATGAGCGAATTCATGGGATTGATTTGGGGAATCTACGACGCCAAGGAAGAGGGATTTGTACCCGGCGGATGCTCCTTGCATAATTGCATGAGCGGCCACGGCCCTGATGCCATCACCCACGAAAAAGCAACCAACGCACAGCTTGCTCCGGTAAAGCAAGAGCATACGCTGGCCTTCATGTTCGAAACCCGCTTTGCCGTGCGCACCACTGCTCACGCAATGAACTTGGGTGAATTGCAGCATGAGTACTACGAAGTATGGCAAGGATTGAAGCGAACATTTACGCCACCGGCCGTGTAATTCCGCCCGTGCGATCTGGAAGGTGAGCCGATGAATACCATGCGACTCCGTTCATAGAACGTGAGTCGCATTTGTTTTTCTACCTGCTCCGCTACTGCTATTTTGAGCGGTGCAGAGCATGGTTGTTTTGAACAACGCAAAGCATGGTTGTTTTGAACAACGCAGAGCATGGCACTAGAGCAGGGTTTTTATTCACGCATCCTTCCGCACATGTCACTCGTACTCGACGTTCGTAATCTTGTTACCGAATTCCGCACAGAGCATTACACAATGCGTGCCGTGAACAATGTATCGTTCCAGGTGCGTCGCGGAAAAACCTTGGGTATTGTGGGCGAGTCCGGTTCGGGCAAATCGGTTACCTCGCTCTCGGTGATGCGATTGATACCGGATCCTCCGGGAAAAATTACCGGCGGGCAGATTCTCTTCAGCGAGAAGGATGGCTCCACTACCGATCTGCTTACTCTGCCGGAAGATGCCATGCGCTCGTATCGCGGCAACCGCATTGCCATGATTTTTCAAGAGCCGATGACATCGCTGAACCCGGTGTTTCGCTGCGGTGATCAAATCATGGAAGCGATCATGTTGCACCAAAAAGTAAGTAAGCAGGAAGCTCGCGAGCGCACCTTGCAACTCTTGCACGAAGTGCAGCTGCCTCGGCCCGAAACAATGATCGACCAGTATCCGCACCAGCTCTCCGGCGGACAGAAGCAACGTGTGATGATTGCTATGGCAATGTCCTGCAACCCGGATATTCTTATTGCCGACGAACCCACTACTGCTCTCGACGTAACCGTTCAGGCCACGATACTGCGGCTGATGCGCGACTTGCAGATCAAACACAACATGAGCTTGATGTTTATCACGCACGACCTTGGCGTGATTGCCGACATCGCCGACGACATCATCGTGATGTACAAAGGAAACATTGTGGAGCAGGGCTCGGTGCAAGAGATTTTCGAGAACCCCCAACATCCCTACACCAAAGGGCTGCTGGCTTGCCGCCCGCGACTGGACAAGAAACTTCGCATACTCCCCACCGTGAAAGATTTCATGGAGGAAAAAGAAGACGGAAGTATCGTGGAACGCGCTCGCATCAGTGTGCACGAACGCATCGAAGAAGTGGAAATTCTGCCCGAAGAAATTGCCGCACGCAACGCTGCCTTTTCCGCCCAAGAGCCCTTGCTGAACGTGGAGAATTTGCAAGTGCACTTCCCCATTCGCACCGGCGTATTTAGCCGCACCACCGGCTGGGTAAAAGCTGTGGATGATATTTCCTTCAACGTAAAACGCGGAGAAACACTGGGCTTGGTGGGCGAAAGCGGTTGCGGTAAAACAACCACCGGCCGAGCAATACTGCGCCTTATAGAGCCCACTGCCGGCACGGTTACTTTTCAGGGTAAAGATGTGCGCGCCCTTAGTGCCGATGCATTAAAAGCCATGCGCAAAGATTTTCAGATCATCTTTCAGGATCCCTATTCATCGCTGAATCCGCGCCTCTCTGTGGGCAGTGCCATTATGGAAGTGATGCGCGTGCACAATGTGATGGCCGGAGACAAAGAGCGCAAAGAACATGTGATGTATTTGCTGAACAAGGTGCAAATGGAATCGCGCCATTTCTATAATTATCCGCACGAGTTTAGCGGCGGTCAGCGCCAGCGCATTTGTATTGCGCGAGCATTGGCATTGCAGCCCTCGTTTTTGATTTGCGATGAGTCGGTGAGCGCGCTCGATGTATCTATTCAAGCGCAGGTGCTCAATCTGCTCGTGGCGCTTCGCGAGGAGTTCAAGCTTACGTATATCTTTATCTCTCACGACCTCAGTGTGGTGAAGTTTATCAGCGATCGCATCGCGGTGATGAATCAAGGTAAGATCATCGAAACCGGCTCTGCGGCAGAGATCTACAACTCGCCACAGCAGGAGTACACGCGCAGCCTGATACGCGCCATTCCCGAAGGAACGGTGGAGTCCATCCGCAAGCGCATGCGCGCGGCGTAACCGGGCACGTTGTACCTGCCGAGTCACTTCAGTTACCGCAGCTGCCGCAGCTACCGCAGTAACCGCAGTAATCCGCAATACCCCGCAAAGCCGACGGCAACCATGAGCATTCCCTGTGCCTACGGGCCGCCTACGTATTTTTGCACATTACTTGTGCACGCCAGATGATAGAACTACGCAATCTTACAAAGTCGTTCGGACCGAAGCAGGTGCTTCGCGATGTATCGCTCACCATTCCCAACGGACGCACCACGTGTATCATTGGAAAATCCGGTAGCGGCAAAAGTGTGTTGCTCAAACATATAGTGGGGCTGCTGGAAGCCGACTCCGGTGATGTAGCTGTAGACGGCGATGTTGTGGCAACCATGAACCGCGACGAACTTTTTTCGATGCGTCAGCGCATGGGATATGTGTTTCAGGGTGCAGCGCTGTTCGACTCGTTAACCGTGTGGGAAAATGTGGTGATCAGCTTGTACGAACACGGAGAGCGCAACGAAAAAGTTCTGGATGCAGAGGCGCGGCGCGTGCTCTCGGCTGTGCGCCTGTTACCCGAGCTCACGGACAACGGCTCGCCCGCCTACGAAAAAGAATATGCCATCCTTCGGGATAAAAAACCATCGGACCTTTCCGGCGGTATGAGAAAACGTGTGGGCGTGGCACGCGCCTTGGTAGGAAGCCCGCAGTATATTTTTTACGACGAGCCAACCACCGGACTCGATCCCGTAACCTCCGAGCAAATCGATTTTCTTATTCGCGATCTACAGCAAACATTGAACGTTACATCGCTGGTGATCACGCACGACATGTTCTCTGTGTTTCACATTGCGCACCATGTGGCCATGCTGCACGAAGGCAAGGTGCAGTTTGAAGGCACGGCCGAAGAACTGCGCTCGTGCACAGATCCGGTGGTGAAAGAGTTTATCGATAGGTTTATGTAGGTAGTGCTGCACTCCTTTGCAATTCACCGATTAGCCTGCGCGAGGGTCATTTCTTTTCAACATCTGCACTATTACCCCGACCAAATCGTTTGCCTTGCATTGTTCACACCCGCACTACGATGTGCTGATTCACGTGCACTTGACCTTCTCGTGAATCTCTCGAGGGTAGCTCAAGGGTAGCTCAGAAGCAGCTCAAGGTCGACGGTGTTGTAGTGTGAGGTACACAACACAGCGGACGGTCTTCACTCTTTGCTAAATGACTTTATGGCTCTGAAGATTTACACAAAAACCGGTGATGCCGGCGAAACAGGATTGTTTGGCGGTCAGCGTTGTTCCAAAGCCGACTTGCGTATAGAAGCATACGGAACGGTTGACGAGCTGAACGCTGTGCTGGGTGTGGTGCGCTTACACGCAGGCATGGAGCCGCTAAGCGAGGATATTGCCAAGCTTAGTTCGTTGCTGTTTACTCTGGGTAGCGATTTGGCTACTCCACTGCATCCCGCTCCCGCCTATGCCATCCCGCGTGTGGATGAATCGCATGTGGCGTGGCTGGAGGGCTGTATTGATGCATACGACGAGCAGCTTGCGCCGTTGAAAAATTTTATTCTGCCCGGCGGAAGCCATGCCGCAGCACATCTGCATGTGGCGCGCACCGTGTGCCGCAGGGCCGAACGCCTCACCGTGAGCTTAGCCGCTCGTGAGGATATCGGCAATTATGTGGTGAAGTTCCTGAATCGTTGTTCCGATTACCTGTTCACCGCCGCTCGCTTGGCGAATCATGTGCAGGGAATCGAAGACGTGCCGTGGAAACCATAAGCACTGCAGAGCATTGCTTCGAAGTATTTTTGCATGGTAATGGATTTGCGCAGCCGGGACTGTGCAAGCCGTTCCTTCTCTCTTTCTTAACCGCTCAAAGGTTCTCGTGGAGTACCAGTATTTGCTCGACATAAATTCAACGGCCGATTTGCGCGCCCTCCCTGTTTCCGCATTGCCACGCGTATGCGAGGAAGTACGGGAGTACATGGTGGACACCATTACCAAAATTGGCGGACACTTCGGTGCCGGCCTTGGAATGGTGGAGCTTACCGTTGCATTGCATTACGTGTTCGATACACCCCAGGATAAAATTGTTATCGATACCGGTCACCAGGGATATCCGCACAAGATCCTCACCGGTCGTCGCGATCAGTTGTCGTCTATTCGTCAGTACGGCGGGCTCTCCGGCTTTTTGAAGCGCAGCGAAAGTGCCTACGATGTTTTCGGCGCGGGGCATGCCACCACGAGTATCAGCGCAGCGCTTGGCATTGCCACTGCGCGCGACATCAACAAAGACACCTACAAAGTAGCAGCAGTGATTGGCGACGGCGCTATGACCGGCGGCCTGGCCTACGAAGCAATGAACAACTGCGGCATACAGCGGCGCAGTATGCTTGTGGTGCTCAACGACAACAACATGTCCATAGCACCGAACGTATGGGCGCTCTCGAACTACTTTACCGAGCTGTTCACAAAGCCCACAGCGATGCGGCTTCGTAAAGACTTCAAGGAAGCCACGAACAAAATGTCCGGACTCGGCGATCGCATTCGCTACACGGTGGGAAAAATTGAGGACGGGTTCAAAGCCGTGCTCACACCGGGAATGTTGTTCGAGTCGCTGGGCTTCAAGTACTTTGGTCCTATCAACGGACACAACGTGCTTCAGCTGGTGCGCATACTGGAGCAAATCAAAGACGTCGATGGTCCCGTGCTGCTTCACACCATGACTCAAAAGGGCAAGGGCTATGTGCATGCAGAGAATGACAAGCAGTTCCTGCACGCTATAGGTAAGATCGATAAAATCACGGGCAAGTCTCTCTCCAAGCCACCGGAGAAAGCGCCTCCGCCCACCTATCAAAAAGTATTCGGCGATGCACTTGTAGAGTGCATGAAGGAAAAAGAATCTATCATCGGTATCACGGCAGCAATGCCGGATGGCACCGGGATGGATGTGGTAGCCAAGGCATTCCCCGAGCGCGTGTTCGATGTAGGTATTGCCGAAGGCCACGCCGTGACCTTTGCTGCGGGTATTGCCACGCAAGGCATCGTGCCGGTATGCGCCATCTATTCGTCGTTCTTGCAGCGCGCATTCGACATGATCGTGCACGATTGTGCTATACAACATTTGCACGTAGTGTTTGCGCTGGATCGCTCGGGTGTGGTCGGTGCCGATGGTCCCACGCACCATGGTGTATTGGATATCGGGTACCTGCGTATCATTCAAGGCATGGTAGTGATGGCACCAAAGGATGAGCAAGAACTGCGCGACATGCTCTACTCTGCCATCCACGATTACACAAAGGGCCCGGTAAGTATTCGTTATCCGCGTGGCAATGCCCGCGGAGTGCAGATGGGTGCCATGAAGAGCTTGCCGCTGGGCAAAGCCGAAACCTTACGTGCCGGCAAACACATTGCCATCATGAGCTTTGGAACGGTAACCGGCGCAGCGCTGGAAGCCGCAGAAATACTGGCTTCGCAGGGCATAGAGGCAGAGGTTATCAATGCGCGATTTGCCAAGCCGCTGGACGAAGAATGCATACTCGATTGCGCGCAGCGCTTCGATCATATTCTCACGGTGGAAGATGGTCAGAAGCAGGGCGGCTTTGGTAGTGCCGTGGCCGAGTTCCTGGCGCAGCACACCGAGTTTGCCACAACGCTTACCATTCACGGTATCGACGATGTGTTTGTGGAGCATGGCACGCAAGAAGAACTGTGGCGCGATCTGCGCCTGGATGCCGCAGGCATTGCCGGTGTGGCGCAGGAGATACTGCAGAGCACCAAAGCTTAATCAGCCGATGCTGCTGCGTTTATGCGTACCTGATCAGTACGAGGGCATGGCTTCCCCATACCCCGTAGTTCACCAACTCTGAAATTGCTATGGATATGTTTAGTCTGTTGCATGTGTTACCGGCGCTTCCGGGAGTGTTGTTCCTGCTTGTGGGCGCACTCATGAAAGCCTTTCCGGCAAAGAACAGAAACTTCCTGTACGGCTACCGAACCACAACCTCCATGAAGAGCCAGGAGGCATGGGATGCAGCGCAGATTTTTGGTGCGCGCGAATCCATGCGCCTTGGCGCCATACAGGCAGTGGTGGGATTGGCAGTGGGATACACGGTGGCAAACGAGGTCTTCCCCGTTGCCTATATCATTGTGTCGGCCGTGGCCTGCGGAATTGCCTTGATAGCCCGCACGGAAATGATGCTTCGCAAAGACGAACGTTTTAGCGCTCTGCAGCATACGTCGCAGCAGACACCGCAGCAAAACAACTCGCAGAGCGATACCTAGTACGTGCTGAATGGCAGTACGACGAAGCAGCAGTGCATTGCCGTTCCTTCAACATGCCGTAAGTTTGCAACTCTTTAGTGGACGCGGCCCGAAATACCGGCGCCTTGTTCACGATGATCTCGTAGCTCAGTGGTAGAGCATCTGACTTTTAATCAGAGGGTCGTGGGTTCAAGTCCCCCCGAGATCACATA
>JBJOLU010000220.1:0-9417 GCA_046052705.1 Bacteroidota bacterium
CTATGGAAGACGTCTCGGCACAAATCATTGCAAGGGCGCAAGGTGGCGATCACGCCGCCTTCAGATCTATTGCCCGGACATACTCACCGCGATTGCAGTCGGTGATCCGCCGCCTTATTCGCGACTACGAGACAGAGCAGGATATCTTACAGGACGTGTTGACCAAAGCCTATGTTCAGCTGCCGCGCTTTCGCGGCGACTCATCATTGGGCACGTGGCTTCATAGAATAGCGTATACCACGTGCTTGAACTATCTGCGAAGCGTACGTCGCGCGCCCCGGCACGAGGTGATAAACGAGGAAGAGGTAGCAGTGTTTAGTCCGTCGATGTTCGACGAGATGGACGGAGAGTTGATACGGTCGGTGCTGCAGTCGGAGCTAGAGAAGTTGTCTCCGCTGTATGCTGTGGTTGTAGACTTATTTTACATCCAGGAATTACGCTACGAAGATATTGTTCGTGTAACCGGAATGCCTATGGGCACCGTGAAGGCCCGGCTCAACAGAGCGCGTACCATGCTTCGAGATGCCGTACTCTCCAAACTTGGAGAGAAGTGACGGTGTTGAAGGATTGTAACGATTGTAAAGATTGTGAAGAAAAGAAGAGAGAACTAGTGGAGAGTAGAACGTAGAACACAGTGGAGAAACCTATGGACACGAGAAAGAACGAACTGCTGCTCAAGCTGATCAACAGAGATGCGCTTCCTTCCGAAATGCAGGAACTGCGAGCACACTTCACTGATGCGCAGATTGCGGACATTATGAGCGCCGAGAATATGCTGCGCACACAGCTGCAGGTGATGGCACAATCGCAAATGCAGCCACTGCCGGAGTTACATCTGCCACAACGCCGCGCTGCGTTGCCACGTATTCTGGCGTATATGCCGTGGGCAGGAGCAGCAACAATTCTCCTTGGCCTTGCATTGGGCTATGAGCGTTTGCAATCACTGGCACATGCTCAGGTCGACAGCACAGGCCTTGCAAATTTCAACGCACTATCTGCTGCACATCATGTGTTCTTCAGCTCGCCCATTGTGGCTTCGGCGCTGCTGTGCCTTGCGCTTGCCGGTATGTTTAAACTTGTAACGCGCGATTGAGTGGTATTCACTTTGCACCTTTGTGTGCGCGTGCATTGCTTATCTCATCACTTTGTCTCGTCAAATTATCTCATCACCGTTTTTGAGCGGTTGATTTTTCCGTTAGTATACACTTCGATCAGGCAGCCCGTGGCATGAGCATCTTCGATGCGCCTGCCAAGCAGATCGTAGGTAGCTAGCAGCGTCCATGTTCCGTCGTCAAGCTGTTCGCTATCCACAGAAGCGGGGGTATCGAATATGCGGCGAATGGTTTGTTTGATTTTGATATACCCCGGATACATGCTTGTGAGGTCAGACTTCACAGCCAGCACCGCACAATAGTTTCGCTCAAAATCAACCCAGGGACTAAAGCCAAATTTTCCTTGAGAAGCACACTCACGAAGCTCGCCCGTTGCATTATCTACGCGTTCGCGCCATATACCAATTCCATAGCGGGTTTCACGAGCACCGGGAACAATACTATCGTATTGCATGTAGGGTGAAAAGGCAATCTTCGCGCCACGAGTTTGATCGGCCAGCATAGAGTCTATAGCCGCCGCGGAAATCACTTGCTTGCCTTCGAACATACCTCTGCCAAGCACCATGCGTGTGAGTAACAAGTACTCTTCGGCGTTAGACCACACGCCGCCGTCTATGCGAGGATTGTCCGTGTAATAAATGGGCGGAATATCCCATGATGTTTTCTTCAGCCCAAGTGGACTTGCAACGTTACGCGCAAACAAGGTATCCCAGCACGACCCGGAGGGGATGTTCAATCCGGATGCAATCTCGGCCAAGCGCCCTCCCACTTGCATACCGTCGGAGCCATAGTTCATCACTTGTCCGGGCTTTGTGGGCATGGTACCTGCCAATACCTCTGCCACGCATTCGGATAGTTTGAGCTTTGAGTTCACGTCTTCCACACATGCCGAAGGCCCGGTAAGATTACCCTGAAACCCGGCGGTAAACGAGAACAACTGGCGAATGGTTGCCGAACGAGCACTGCCCGTGGTACCCGGCAAATACTGTGCTATGGAATCATCCAGTCGTAATTGCCCTTTATCGAGCATGGCCGTGATCACCGATCCGGACATCCACTTCGAAGCAGATGCAACCGGCATCAAGCGTGTCTTGCTCATATTTTTTCCGGGAAGCGCCAGCGATTTCTCGTACACCAGCTTGCCGTCTTTCCAAATCAGCAAACACAATCCTCCGAAGTCGTCGGCAGTGGTTCCGCCTATGGACGATAACGAATCTTGCAACACCTTGTCCAGCGGGGTGAAGTCGTAGGGTTGGGCTGCAGCACTCGCCGCAAGAATGCAGAAAAGAAAAAGTCGCAGTGATTTCATGAACGTGATTCCTGAAGTGAAGGAACGAAACTACATGGAATAATTGAGAGGTAGACCACTACCCGAATCATTGAGTTTAACGCGCAGGCCGCATAAAGCATGAGGATGCTCTAAAGTTTTTTCCTGAATTTGCCCGCCGATATTGACTTCACTAGAGTATTCATGCGATCGTTCATCAAGAAACTTCCCGGCTCCAGGCGAGCATACAACGCATTGTTGCGATTCAAAGGACGCAATGACAGCAGGCAAGACGCGCATCACCAGCAAATGCAGCAGATACTCATGCAGCAATACCGAGACAATGCGCGCAATGGTATTCGCACGCACCAAAACATTGCCGATGCCGGATTTCGCTGCTACTCACAGTCCGATGAAGACGGCATCATTCTGTATATACTTTCGTGCATTGGAATGACCACACGCAGAGTGGTAGAACTATGCTGTGGTAATGGACAAGAATGCATGGCCACGAACCTGATATTGCATCACGGGTATGAGTCGTATTTGTTCGACGGTAACAAAGACAATATCGACTCGGCTCGCTTGTACTTTGCAAAGCGCAAAGAAACATTCTCCGTGGCACCGCATCTAAGCTCGGCATGGATCACGCGAGACAATGTAAACGACCTTCTTGCGAACGCAGGCGCTACAGGCGAAGTGGATTTGCTTTCCCTTGACATGGATGGCAACGACTATTACATCTGGGAAGCGATCTCGGTGTTGAACCCCAGACTATGCGTTTTCGAAACGCACAATATCATTCCGGGAGATAAGAGCCTGACTATTCCCTACCACCCCGCATTCAGCTGTTGGGATAAACCCGGTGCCGAGAAGGATTTTAGATCGGTATCGCTTGCCGCTATGAAAAAACTCTCGGAGGCTAAAGGTTACAGAATGATTGGCGCGCACCGCATGGGATTCAACGTGTTTTTCCTGCGCAACGACATAGCACCGGAACTGTTTCCTGCCGTAAGCATCCACGATGTGCACGATAATCCTTTTACACGCCAAGCTCAAGCCACGCGCTGGCCGGCCGTAGAGCACATGCCGTGGGTGGAAGTGTAAGATGAGTCGTGATGCTGTAGGTTCGGAGCCATGCTCATATCCAAAAAAAAACCCTTGAACTTCTTGAGAAGAACAAGGGTGGAATTGCGATGTGCTTCCGCAGGGACTCGAACCCTGGACCCGCTGATTAAGAGTCAGCTGCTCTAGCCAGCTGAGCTACGGAAGCGGGCAAAAATACACGTTGTTCGTCAATTACAGCGTGTCTTTTTTCCCCAATGCTACGAGTGCCCGCGAGTCGCCATTTTTGCATGAACAAACACAACAAGAGTATCCGGAAGTTTCTCTTCCTGCTGCGCAGTGGCTCTTCGCTGCAGATTGAACATCGATTTCACATGTAAGAATACCGGCACTCCCCTATCATGCGTCCACTACGAGTATTTATCATAGCCGGTGAGTCCAGCGGAGACCTCCACGCCTCGCGTTTAATGCGCGAGATTCGCTTGATGCATCCACAGGTGGAGTTCACGGGCATTGGTGGCAGCGCCATGACGGCAGAAGGTTTGCACTCTCTGGTTCCTTTGAGCGAGCTGAATGTGGTTGGGTTTGCCGAAATAGCTCGCAACTATCCTCGCCTTCAGCGAATACTGACTTCTACGTGCACTTCTCTGCTAAGCCACAAACCGGATGTGGTGATACCTGTAGATTTTCCCGGCTTCAATACTCGGGTCAGTGCATTTGCCAAGGAGCATTCCATTCCCGTGATGTGGTATATAGCTCCGCAGCTCTGGGCTTGGGGAAAGAATCGTGCGGCCTCGTTTGCCCGCAGTATTGATGAGCTTTTGGTTGTGTTGCCATTTGAAGAAGAGTTCTTTCAGCAGTTTGGTATAGTCACGCATTTTGTTGGTCATCCTCTGCTCGATGATCCGCACTTTACGGAGCCGCCGCCGGATTTGGCAAGTCGTGATCACTTGGTTGCTTTTCTGCCGGGTAGCCGCAAGCAAGAGATAAGCAGGCACATGCCACTACTTCGCGAAGTGGCGTTGTTACTGCGCAAACAGGATGCCTCGCTACGCTTCGGATTGGCTCGCTCCAGGTCTATAGATCCGGCGCTTCTGCAGCACTACAACAGCGACAACCTGTTCACGATTTATGATGATGCACGAGCATTGATGAAGTCTGCGAGGGTGGGCTGTATCAAAACCGGTACTTCAACTCTGGAAGCAGCCCTGTGCGGATTGCCAATGTGCAGCATCTACAAAACATCTGAGTTTACCTACAGGCTAGGGCGGCTGCTTGTTAAAGTTCCGTCTATAGCACTGCCGAATATCTTGGCCAACAAACCCATTGTGCGCGAGTTCATTCAGCAAGAGGCCACTGCGAAAACCATCGGCAATGAGTTGATGCGCCTGCTCCACGATGCGCAGGCTGCCGCCACAATGACGAACGAATTTGCAGAGTTGCGATCCCGCCTTGGCAAGAGTGGCGCTTCGCGGCGTGCAGCGGAACACATACTGCGCTATGCTTTGCAGAATATTGCGGTGAATCCGTAGTTCACATGAAAGCCCGAGTATTCTCCATATTGTTTCGCATGCTTGCTTCTACGTGGCGATATCGCGTGGAGGGAGCAGTCCCGCAAGGCCCATGTGTGCTTGGATTCTGGCATTCGTCCATGACCGCTGTGTGGAAGTACTTCGCGCACACTCGCTCTGTGGGAGTGACCAGTAAGAGTAAAGACGGAGATCTTCTCGCACGTTTGCTGCACGATTGGAACTATGAAGTTATTCGCGGGTCATCATCGAGTGGTGGCACGGAAACACTGGAGAGTATGATAGACTGTGCGCGCACTCGCCGGGTGCTGCTCACACCGGACGGACCACGCGGACCCATTCATGTAGCTAAGCCGGGTGCCGTAGTGGCCGCGCACCGAGCGGGAGTTCCCCTTGTGTTCTGCAGTGTGCGTATTTCCGGCTCTTATATTTTTCAAAAAAGCTGGGATCAGTTTTCCCTTCCTTTGCCATTCTCGAGAATCACCCTGCACTTCCATGCGCCCATGGTATTTCCCCCGGAATCGTCCAGGGAAGATCTTGATAATGCGCTGCAAGAGGTGAGTATGCTGCGCTAATTGCGCTGCACTCATTGCTCTACCCTCATTGCATTGCGCTGCTCTACCTAAGCACACCTAGCTACAGATCAAAGAGGATAAGGAAGATTCAGGCCGATCAGCAGCTTTAGAACTCCGCTGTGAGCATCATGCGCTTGCGGCTGCACGTTGATGGTGCTCAATTCTTCGCAACGACAGCAGAGCCAAGGGAATCAAAAAGGGATAGGCTATCCACACAAAGCGGCCATCGGTGTAGGCAGACACAAACGAGAAAGCCCAAATTCCCAAACATGCTAGAACGCTTAGTGTCGACGCTTTTACAAAGACTGACCAGTCGTTGAATTTCACATTCACAAAGTACATGCATGCAAGCACCCCGGGAACTCCAAAGGCCAGTATGGAACTGATGTACGCGCGCGGACGCAAGAGATTCGTGATAGTGTCCTTTACCGACGGTATCCACAAATACGTTGTGCCACTTTGCAAAAAACTTCTCGTGACGTACGTACCTGCAATGAACAACGCAATCATAATAATGCTCTGCCACCGTGCGCCCTCACGACCTTCCAACAGCTCCATCGAGATGCACATTACAATAGCCACTATTGTAGTTTCTTTGGCGAAAGGCGCAAGAAAAATCGCGCTCCAAAGCAGCAGAGGTTTCCTAGCTGCGTGAGCTGCACATATCAAGAGCGTCAAGGCTAAGCCACCGGTATCTATTCTTCCGGTAGCTCCGTAGTAGAACACAGGGAAGCTCACGGTGAACATTGCCATTCCAATGAGTCTCTCGTGGCGGGCCATTCCTTGATGGAGCAACAACATATCTGTGAGTAACACACAAATGACAAGTACCGCAAGGTTTAGAACGTCGAGAGCAGTTATTGCAGGTAAGGGAATCAGCGAAGCCAGGTATGGCATTAGCCATCTATAAGCGAAGGGCGCCTCCGGAGATTGCAGCGGCTTCTCGCCTCGAAAGCTCTGTACCATCGATATGTACTGACGCACATCCGGGGACGATGTCATAACCGGAGCGCCGGAGGAATCGCGCACAATTTCGTCGAGGGTGGCTACGGCAATTCCGGTATCGTTCATATCAAATCGCGGCAAGGCAACCAGGACAACAACGGCGCAGAGCGCGATCTTCGTTACATAAAATGTCTTCGTCGATTCGGCAAGAGCTCGAACCACGGATAGAAGATATGTTATCAGTGCAGCAAACACTATGATCAGTCTCGATAAGGTCCTCGCGTGAATGGTAGTGGTAACGCAGGCCACTTCCTCCCCTATTGCATGGTGCAAAATACCGTGGAACTTTGAAGCAGCATTACTTATCTACGTTGAAACCTTGCTCTGCGTAATATTGCAAGCAAGCAATCATCATTGCAGTCCACATCTATCGTCAATCATATCGTCAATAACTATGTCTCGCCAAGAACAGTACATACTGCCTGCGGCCGATCGCGAACTCATTCAAAAGTATGGCTGGGAGTTCGGGGACGTATCTGCACGTGGCGTGGAGTCTGATCAAGAAACAGAGACATTGCTTCCGCTCATTACCATAGGAATACTGTCGTACAACCGTTGTGATGACTTGCTTCGAACTCTCCATACGGTGCTTTATGAGTGCTCATATCCTGCCATTGAAGTTATAGTGGTTGACAACGCCTCGCGCGATAACACCATAGAGCAGGTGCGCCACTACTTCCCCACGGTGCAGCTCGTTACGCTGGCGCAAAACATTGGTACCGCCGGGCGCAATGAATTCATTCGGAGGGCACGCGGCAAGTACATTTTTTGCCTTGACGACGATTCCCTGCCGGGCTCGAGAAAGAGTTTTGAGCTTGTTACGCAATGGATGGAATCACACCCTCATATTTCTCTTCTAAGCACACGTTGTATTCAGCCTCGAACAGGTATAGACGAGACAACCGACTTCCAATACCTGGGCTATAAAAATGCTGCGGAGAATTTTTTCGAGGGCCTCTATGCTTTCGAATGCGCATGCTGTATGCGCACCGAACACATTCGAGCGGTTGGCGGGTATTCGCAGAACAACAACTGGGGCGCCGAGGGTATGGATCTTGCCATGAAACTGTATATGCACGGTTTCAAAAGCGTATGGCATCCTGAATTTCTCACTCTGCATTTTAAGCAGTTTCACAACCGACCAAAACAGTCAGGCGCTCTGGGCGCGGTGCATCATCGCATCGAGTTCTTCGCAACCTACTTTTCCCTTCCCTTTCTCATTCCCATACTCATTGCGTATTCGTCACGACGCTTACTTGAATGCATCTTGCATCCACGGCGCATACCGGATATTGCCCGCGGGTATGCGCGCGGCATTGCCGGTATTCCCCGTGCCCGCGGCACCTCTGCAAAGCTCAGCTTTCGAAAGGCATGGGCTCTGGGACGTTGGTATGTGAGTATTCTTCGCTGGTAGTATCTGCGCTTTGGAAGTGGCTGAGAAGAGGTTAAACATTGGCTATGATTCGGCAATGATTCGGTTTCAAAGGCGATACCTGAGTACTTGATATACCTGAATTCAGCGCTTCACTGCTCATCCTTCATTGATCACAGCAACGCATTCATCCCCGCGGCCATAGCTCTTGGCATGATTTCGTAATTTTGCACGCCTATGGCTCAAGGTGCCACGCCACGTATGCGCTCTGCGGCCACGGGCTCCGCTTTCATTTGAACTTTCATCTCACTATTTACGGACTTGCTATGGCTTTCGATATCAATCTCATTCGCAATGTGTATGCGCAGCTTCCCGAGCGCATTGCCAAAGCGCGCGCCACGGTGCAGCGCCCACTCACCCTTGCCGAAAAGATTCTGTATTCACACATGGCGGAGATTCCCGCTGCCGCACACACGCGCGGAGCATCGTATGTGGATTTCAATCCCGATCGCGTAGCCATGCAGGATGCTACAGCGCAGATGGCCTTGTTGCAATTCATGAGCGCCGGCATTCCGAAGGTTGCCGTTCCCTCTACCGTGCATTGCGACCACCTTATCCGCGCCGAGCATGGAGCAAAGAACGACTTAGCAACATCGCTCGTGGAGAACGATGAAGTGTTCAGCTTCCTTGGTTCGGTATCGCAGAAGTATGGCATTGGTTTTTGGAAACCCGGTGCCGGTATTATTCACCAAGTAGTGCTTGAGAACTACGCCTTCCCCGGCGGCATGATGATCGGTACGGACTCGCACACACCCAATGCCGGCGGCTTAGGCATGATTGCTATTGGTGTGGGCGGTGCCGATGCAGTGGACGTAATGGCCGGCTTGCCATGGGAACTGAAGATGCCCAAACTCATTGGTGTAAAACTCACCGGCAAGATGAGCGGCTGGACATCGGCCAAAGACGTGATCTTGAAACTTGCGGGAATACTCACCGTAAAGGGTGGTACCGGCGCAATCGTCGAGTATTTCGGCGATGGCTGTGCATCGTTCAGCGCCACAGGCAAAGGAACCATCTGCAACATGGGTGCGGAGATTGGTGCTACCACATCCATCTTCCCCTTCGACGAATCAATGGCTCGCTATTTGGAGTCTACCGATCGCGCTGATGTAGCAGACCTTGCGCGTGGCGTAGCAGCGCACTTGCGCGCCGATGCGGAAGTGGAATCAAATCCTGAATCGTACTACGATCAGGTGATTCATATCGACCTGGATGCGTTGGAACCCCATGTGAATGGTCCGTTCACACCGGACAAGGCATTGCCCATCAGCGAGTTTGTAAAAGCTGTGGAAGCCAACGGCTACCCCAAAGAATTGCGCGTGGGCTTGATTGGTTCATGCACCAATTCCAGCTACGAAGACATGAGCCGCGTGGCAGAGATTGCCGAGTACGCCGCAAGCAAAGGATTAAAAACAAAGAGCGAGTTCACTAT
>JBJOLU010000221.1:0-24291 GCA_046052705.1 Bacteroidota bacterium
GGAATTGTAGAGCCGGATGTGATTGATGATGTGAACATTCTTGAAGCAACGATGCTGGCAATGAGAAGCTCCGTTGAGGCATTGGTGGTGTCGCCGGATCATGTATTCATCGACGGAAATCGCTATACCGCCGGAGGTGCCTTTGAATTCACCACCGTTGTGGACGGGGATGCATTGGTACTATCAATTGCTGCAGCCTCGATAATCGCAAAGGTCACTCGAGACAGCATAATGAAATCGCTTGCCGAACAGTATCCCGTATATGGACTTGAGAAACACAAAGGGTATGGCACAGCGAATCACTATACTGCTTTGCGGGAACATGGTCCATCGACTATACATCGTGCATCGTTTCTGAAGAAACTTGTTTAGAGGGATGTAGTTGTTCTGCAAAGATGATAGTTGAGCATAGGCCGAGTGATTTGCATCGGCTATTTTGGTAGCGCATTCAGTTGTAAAGAATACCACCTGCGATCAAGTCCGGCGAGTTCCGGTACGCAAGGTATATGCAGATACGAGATAATCACGACGCACACGGAGATATCATAATGAACATTGCCTTTACAAACATCCGGCTTGTTTCGCCGCACCAAAAGCTGGACCGGCGCATCACCTTATGGATTCGCGACGGTATGATAGTGCATTCAGGCCCCGAGCAGCCTCAGTTTGATCCTCAAACAATGGTGAAAGATGGAAGTGCTTTGGTAGCTGCACCGGGTTTGTTCGACATGCACGTGCACTTGCGTGAGCCCGGCCAGACGCACAAAGAAACTATTCTCACGGGCACTGCCTCGGCCGCAAATGGCGGTTTCACCGGTGTGGTATGTATGCCGAACACGGAGCCGTCGATCGATTCCGTTGCAACCATCGAGTACATACAAAGCAGGGCCAAGGCAACACCGGTAGATGTGTTTGTGTGTGCCGCTGCTACTGTTGCTCGAGCGGGGGCTGAACTCTCGAGTATGCAATCTCTGCATGAAGCCGGTGCCGTGATGTTCTCCGACGATGGCAGCTGTGTTTCCGGCGCCGATATGATGCGCAAAGCCTTCGATTACGGTGCATCCATTGACGCACTGCTTACACAGCACTGCGAAGAGCATTCATTAACGTCGAACTTCGCTATGCACGAGGGCAAGGTGTCTGCTGAGTTGGGTCTGCGCGGATATCCCTCGGTGGCAGAGGATATCATCGTTGCCCGCGATGTATTGCTCGCCGAGTATTGCGGCAATAGACGTTACCACGCTGCACACATCAGCACGGCGGGATCCGTTCGAATTATGCGTGAGGCACGCTCGCGAGGGCAGCGTGTAAGCTGCGAGGTAGCGCCTCATCATTTTCTGCTCACCGACGAAGCCGTGCGTGGTTACAACACCAATGCAAAAATGAATCCGCCCTTGCGCACTCAAGCTGACATCGAGGCCATTCTGCAGGGTCTAGCCGACGGAACCATCGATGTGATTGCAACCGATCACGCTCCACACACTGCCGAGGAAAAGGGCGTGGAGTTCGACTTGGCTCCGAACGGTGTCGTAGGTCTTGAAACAAGTTTGGGATTGTCTCTTACGGCGTTGGTCCACACAGGAGTGCTAAGCATGATGCAACTAGTGGACAAGATGAGTGTACAGCCGCGCCGAATCCTGAACCTGCCCCAACCGGCGATTGCACAAGGGGAGCTTGCCAATGTATGTGTATTCGAGCCCGATGCGGAGTGGCGCGTACAACCCGCGAAGTTCTTGTCCAAGTCGAAGAACACACCCTTTGCCGATACGGCGGTGAAGGGAAAACCGCGCTATACTTTTAACAAAAACATGATGATCGAATGCGATGTATAGTGCGTTGCAAGAAGCTAATGCATGGCCCGTGGCGATGCAACCGCTACCTAACCAAGACACATACGTTCGTTTTGAAAAATGAATTTGAATTGAGAAACAGATTCGGTACTCCAAATCTTTTCAACAGACATAGTTTTTTTCTTTGTGTAGGGCATATGCAGGCCGTAATTTCGATTCGATTTGGATCGTAGCATCATACTACTTCTATAATGGTGACCCACAAACGCATCTTTAAGACGTTGATCGCAGCAGCAGCGGCAACATCTCTTCTCTCTCTCTCATCCTGTAACATCAGCGGCTTTTTTACCAAGCAAGGCGATGACCCTGTTTGGGTAGATCCGAACCCTCCTGCGGAAGCAAAGGGCGGAGCTGACGCTCCTCCGGGCAAAGCATTGTTCTCGAAGAACTGTGCGGCATGCCACCAGGCAACGGGTAAAGGTCTTCCGGGATCTATTCCTCCGCTTGCAGGTTCAGCTTTCGCTACGGGCGACGACATTACCATTCCCATCCGCATCGTGCTTCATGGCTTCAAGGGCGAAATCGTTCGTAATGGCACGAAGTACAACGGACAAATGCAATCGTGGAAGACCAACTTCAACGATCAGGAGATTGCATGGATCTTAACGTATGTGCGCTCGAGCTTCGGCAATAAAGCCGGCGAGGTTTCTGCCGATGCTGTAAAAGAGGTGCGTGAAAAAACGGCCTTGCGTTCTTCACCCTTCAGCGAAGCGGAGCTCAAGCAGCCGTTGTAGGTCTTTGAGCAACTCGATGTTGGAGTATGGTGGTCGGCAGCTATGAGGACAGAAGAGGTAGATCCCAATGCAGAACCTGAAGCAAGTACTTCAGACGGCAACGGAAATAGTAAAGACGGTAACCTAATCGGTAGTGAAAAATTTACCAGGTACAAGAGGATTCAACTATGTTTAGCGTATTAGACTTTCTTCGATACTTTCCCGAAAACGTCAGCACCTTTGGATTTGAGCTGGACCGCCTGTTTGCCGTGATTTGGTACATCACGCTGGCGATCTTCTTCCTTACCTACGGATTGCTCGTGTATGTGCTGGTGAAATACCGTCGCAAACCCGGCGTTAAAGCCAGCGGCAGCCACGGCAACAATATGCTGGAATTCACATGGACAATTTTGCCTACGTTTCTCTTCGCCGGTCTTGGTATTTACACCGACAATGCTTGGGAAATCACCAAGAACGAGCAGAGAATTCCTAAACCTGATGTTGAGATAGAAGTATTAGGAAAGCAGTTCAACTGGATGTTCCGCTATCCCGGCGCCGACGGTGTACTTGGCAAGCAGTCTCCCAAATTCAGAACAGTAGACAACCCCTTCGCATTAGATCCGGCGGATCCCAACGGTGCGGATGATATCATCATGGAAAACGAATTCCATTTGCCTATCAACAAGAATATCTTGGTGCGCCTTTCCTCAGTTGACGTTCTGCACTCTTTCTTCCTCCCGAATTTCCGTGTAAAACAAGATGCCCTGCCCGGTAACTGGATGAAAGTATGGTTCAATGGTATCAAGGCAGGGAAGTACGAGCTTGCATGCGCTGAGCTTTGCGGAGCTAGCCATTACAATATGCGTGGCGTGTTGTTCATGCATTCACAGCAAGACTATAACGCATGGTATGATGCAGAGATAAGTAAGAAGGTTCAGCAGATGGCAGCAGCAGCGGCTGCGCCCAAGCCCGAACCGGTGGCTGCAGCGCAAAGCGAGCAGAAGTCCGAACAGCTCGACGGCGCTGCGGGCGAACATCACTAGGTATAGACAGAAGAAGTAAACAATAACATTTTCAGAGGTATCAACGTATGAGTTCAACGAGTGTACATGCAGAGCACGATGTGCATGCGCATCACGGACACGGACACCATCAGGAGCCGTCGTTTATCCGTAAGTATATATTCTCGAATGACCACAAGACCATTGCCAAGCAGTTTATGGTCACCACCTTGTTCTTCCTTATGGTAGGTGGTTTGGCAGCGTTGCTGATTCGCTGGAAAATTGCCTATCCGGATCAGGCTGTGCCGATCATCGGCAGCCTTCTTCCCGATTCATGGGCTTCAGAAGGTGTTATTCAGCCCGGTTTCTATACGCAGCTTCTTACAATGCACGGCGCCATCATGTTGTTCCTTGTTATCATTCCTATGGTGAATGGTTTCATTGGAAACTTTGCCATTCCGTTGATGATTGGAACAGACGATATGGCATTGCCCACGTTGAATATGTTCTCGTTCTGGTTGAATATACCCGCAGCAATGTTGCTCATGGCAGGTTTTGGTTTGGAATCGGGAATGGCAGCAGGCGGCTGGACAACATATCCACCACTGTCGGTTATCTCCGGACTTGGGCAAACGTTGTGGATAGCCGGTTTGTTCTTGGTCGGTTTCTCGTCCATTATGGGTGCCATCAATTACATTACAACCATTTTGAATAAACGCGCGAAGGGTATGACGCTCTTCCGTATGCCCATGACTATTTGGGCTTTGTTCATTACTGCAATTTTGATCACCCTCGGTACACCCGTCCTTGCAGCTTCGCTGGCAATGTTGTTCTTCGATAACTTCCTGCACACCAGCTTCTTTATTCCTGAAAACTTGTTGATTACTTCTGCTTTGGATGGTACGAACCTCTGGGCAGGTGGTGGTCAGCCCTTGTTGTTCCAGCATCTTTTCTGGTTCTACTCTCACCCCGCTGTATACATCATGATCGTGCCCTCCATGGGAGCGGTATCTGATATCATTTCTACCTTTTCACGCCGACCCATCTTTGGTTACAAAGCAATGGTATTTGCGATCATGGGCATCGGTTTCCTCGGCTTTATCGTATGGGGACACCACATGTTCCAATCCGGTATGAGCCCTCTGCTAGGTACCACCTTCGTACTCTCGACCATCGTTATCGCAGTGCCCTCGGCTATCAAGGTGTTTAATTGGTTGGGAACATTGTGGGGCGGAAGCATTCGCTTTAGTTCAGCAATGTTGTGCGCGCTGGCCTTCGTGTCCATGTTTATCATCGGTGGTTTGAGCGGCATTTTCATGGCTTCGGCTGCTGTTGATATCTACATTCACGATACCTACTTCATCGTTGCTCACTTCCACTACGTATTGTTCGGTGCATCGTTGTTCGGTGTGTTTGGCGCCATCTATTACTGGTTCCCCAAACTCTACGGAAAAATGCTCAACGAGTCGTGGGGCCGTAAGCACTTCTTCTGGTCGTTTCTCTTTTTCAACCTCACCTTTTTCCCGATGCACATGATCGGTCTTGGTGGGCACATGAGAAGAATTGCCGATCCTACCGTGTACGATTTTCTTAAGCCCTTCCAGCCCATGAATGCATTCATTACATGGTCTGCTATTGGTCTTGGTTTCTCTCAGTTCTTCTTGCTTGCCAATATCTTCTGGAGCTTGAAGTATGGTCAGAAAGCTCCACGCAATCCGTGGAGAGCCAACACTTTGGAGTGGGCTGCACCTCCGCATCCCGGTCACGGAAACTTCGATACCGATATTACTGTATACCGCGGACCTTATGAGTTTTCTCAAGACGGTCGTGATTCCGACTACTATCCTCAGTGGGTACCGGCGGAAGAAGAGAACGTTCCTGAAAAAGCGCCCGCTGCTGTTCATTGAGCATCACTGAGCACTATTGATCAGTAGGAAGGATGAGGTGAGCGGCGCAGTCTGAACTGCAAAAGATAGAGAGTCAAGTGGAATTTGATTTTATGGTCAGGGAACTAACGAGTATCACATACGATCTCAATGAGTGTGGAATTAGCAGCCGGTGAACATATCACTTCGAGCCAGACGGAAAAGCGCACTGCTGCAAAGGTAGTACGCGGATTCTATGAGCTTACGAAACCCGGCATCACGCAGATGGTGGTGCTTACGGCTGCTGTAGGGTATTACCTGTCTCTTCCGCAAGCATCAGAGTTCGCTGCCACCCAAAATCTAATACGTTTTGTTCTCTTTACTCTTGGAACTGCGTTCGTCAGTGCCGGCGCGTGTACCTTTAATCATGTGATGGAACGTCACGACGACGCGGTTATGAAAAGAACTGTGTTACGTCCCATCCCTTCGGGGCTGATATCCGCACAACAAGCGACTCTTTTTGGTGCATTTGCCACTCTTGCCGGCTTGGGAATGTTGTGGTTCGTGAATGATATCACGTTGTTTCTGGCTCTTACTACTTCGCTTGTGTACTTGGCTTTGTATACTCCTCTGAAAAAGCGTTCCTGGCTAGCAATGTTCGTAGGCGGTATTCCCGGAGCATTGCCTGCTGTGGGAGGATGCACTGCGGTGACCGGCTCACTGACCTCAACGTCGTTGATTCTTTTCGCGATCATGTTTGTGTGGCAGATGCCGCATTTCTTGGCTCTTGCAATGATGTACAGAAACGACTACGACCGCGGTGGCTTTGCGCTGCTACGCCGAGAGGAGTCTTCGCAAAGAGTAGTAGCAATGCATGCACTGGTATACACGATTGTTTTGCTGCCTATAGGATTGCTGCTTCCTTTTATGGGAGTATCGGGTGCCATGTTTGCAGTCGGCTACACTGCTCTCAGTGTTGTCTTTATTAAGAGCGCCGCCGAAGTACTTGCAGATACAACACCTGCACGTGCTCGTCGTTTGCTGTTGTCCTCTTACGCTCACATTATGGGAGCGTTTCTTCTTATGGTGATTGATAAAAATTAAGATTTAGAATTAACGGGGTATAGTTATGTCTCTTGCGTTAGATCTTCGGCATGAACCGGTTAGCGGAATCAACCACGGCAAACTCGTGATGTGGATTTTCCTTGCATCGGAAATCATGTTTTTCTCCGGCTTCTTTGGTGCATTTATCGTGCTTCGGAATGCCAATATCGACATCTTCACTCAGAGCTCGGCGGAGCACCTGAATGTGGCATTGGCCTCGCTCAATACGGTGTTTCTGATTTCCAGCTCCTTGACCATGGCTCTTTCCATTTATCATCTGGAGAGAAACAACAAGGCGTTGTTCCAGGTGTTTCTTGGCATCACCTTGTTGTGTGCCTTCGGCTTTTTGGTGGTGAAGTATTTTGAGTACAGCGCGAAATTCCACCACCACATCTATCCCAGAACAAACATCTTCTTTGCGTTTTACTTTTTGATGACAGGTTTTCACGGTCTTCACGTTGTGGGCGGTATTATTCCCATGGCCTGGATGTTCGTGCGTTCGTTTACGAAAAAGGGGTATACCAACGCTCGTAGAGTAGAGGTGCTTGGCTTGTACTGGCACTTTGTGGATTTGGTTTGGATATTCCTTTTCCCGGCATTGTACCTGTTGTTCCCGACATTACATCCATAGAAATTTTAGGAGATACCATGTCTCATGATCACGATCACGGTCACGGCAATGTGTTGCCGTCGTACTACAAAGTTTTTGGTGCCTTGATGCTCTTTACGGCATTGACGGTTGGTGCAGCGCAAATTCATTTTCCCGCAAGTATGGGACAGACGGGTGTGCTCATTAACCTCGGTATTGGCTTGTTGATTGCCACGTTCAAGGTACTGATGGTGTTGTATATCTTCATGCACTTGAAGTTTGATAACAAATACCTGCGAGCATTCATATTGGTGCCGGTGTTTTTGTTCATCATCTTGGTGTTTGCATTGACCACTCTGGAGACATTCCACCATCCGTTTTAAACCGCAAACATGAAGAGTGTTCGTTTGGTTTTGAATTGCGATTGGAACGGTCGATGGAAACGTCGATGGAAGATAGAATGTAGAGATATGTACGTTTTGTGGTTCGCCGGTATCATCACGCTTTTTGCCTTAGGTTCTTGTTCTAAAAGTGAACAAGGCGAAGCAGGGTGGGGAGATAAGCAAAACACGTCGGTTGCGCAGACTTCTCTGCCTGTAATTAAGGAAGCGCCGTTGTTTACGGGGATAGATCAGTCGGGGAAGGTGTTTAGCAGTTCGGTTCTCAAAGGCAGTATGTGGATTGCCTCGTTTATGTTCAGTGAGTGCCAGGGTGTTTGCCCGGTGATGAACTCAACATTAGAGGACATTCAAAAGCTTTATAGTATTCCGGATTTGCGGTTTGTCTCCATAACGGTAGACCCGCAAACAGACACTCCGGAGGTGCTGGCTGAATATGCTAAACGCTATAAAGCAGATCCGAGCAGATGGTGGTTTGTGCGCATGGAAAAGGATTCGGTTCGCGCGTTGAGTGTTCAGGGTTTTCTTCTTTCGGATCCCGTTGAACCCTCGGCGCACAGTTCGCGATTTGTGTTGGTAGACCGGCAGTCTAGAATTCGCGGATACTATGATTGTCTGGATTCGGCCAAGGTGGCAGAATTGAAAGGTGACATTGAGCGCATTCGATCTGAAGCACATTGATAGTAGCAAATTGACATTAGTGAAGTAGAAACAGGCTAGTAACCGGGTAACAAATGCAGGCTATAGAAAATCTTTCGGAATCACGGCTGTCAGTGGTCATCTATGCGTTGACCATTGTGGTAGTGGCTTTGGTGGCCTTTATGATTTGGTTCCCGGGTGCTCTGTCGCTTGGCTCGTTCGACGTATCCTACGCTCCGAAGTTTCATGCATTCATCAATGGCGCAACTGCGGTTCTTCTTACGGTTGGCTACACACTAGCTCGGCGCAAGTCGTATAACGCACACCGCATGGTAATGTTGGCGGCGTTGGGATTGTCCATCGTGTTTTTGCTTTCGTACGTAGTGTACCACTCCCAACAAACAGAGCCGGTGCGCTTTGGCGGTGAGGGAGCAGTAAGAACTGTTTATTACGGGATTCTGATTTCGCACATAGTGCTGGCAGCTGTGATACTCCCGCTCGCATTGTTTACTATCGCGCGTTCATGGCGCGGAGAGTTTGCTAAGCACAGAAAATTGGCTCGTATTACCTTCCCTTTGTGGTTGTACGTAGCGGTGACGGGTGTGATTGTGTACTTGATGTTGTACCAATGGTATCCGCAAGCATGATAAAAGGTGTTCAAAAAATTGGTCTTTTCGTAGCGGTTTTCTTGGTGGTTGTGGCGGCTTCCCATGCTTGCCCCAGCTGCAAAGACGCGTACGAAATAGGATCGAAGCAGTCGAGTATAGGTGAAAGTTATTCGTACAGTGTAGTGTTCTTTTTGAGCATGTTCACATCATTAATTGTCGGGGGCACATTGTTCCTTCGCCGACAGATGATGATTGCGCAAAGAGAACGTCAACAAACAGCAACTGATATTTTATAAACAGGTGTATTTATATGTTCACGAGATCAACAGACATCGCGATAAAGAAGGGAATCATTGGCGGCGGCATGGCATTGTTCGTGCTGGTTACCATTGGTTTCTTTGGAATGCAGAATCGAGTGACGGACAGAGGTTATCGTCCGCAACAGCCGGTTCCGTTTTCTCACAAACTCCATGTTGATACGCTATCCATGCAGTGTCAGTATTGCCATGCGGGGGTAGAGAAATCCGCACATTCGCCTATTCCCAGCACGAGCACCTGTATGGGCTGCCATCAAGTTGTGAAAGGCGAAAGCCCCAAGCTTAAGCTGGTGCGCGACAGCTGGGAGAGCGGCAAGCCCATTGAATGGGTGCGTGTTCACAAGATCCCGGACTACGCTCACTTTAACCACAGCCGACACATTCGTGCGCAAGTAGATTGTCAATCATGCCACGAGAAAATCGAGGAGCAAGGCGTTGTGTCACAAAACAAACCCCTCTCTATGGGCTGGTGTTTGGATTGCCATCGTAATCCCGAAAAGTATGTAGTGCCTGCGCGTATGATCTCCGGAATTTTTACCGGTAAGCGCGTGAACTTCACAACCAAAGAGAAGCTCTACACATCTATTGATCCCGACCTTGTGAAGGGTGTAGCCGATCGCTCACGCCCTATTACATCTCCGCAGTTTGGTCAGTTTGAAACCGACATTCCCAAGCAGCCGGTAAAGGGAATAGTGCATCCCAAGGTACCCGGTTATGGTCCGGAAAATTGTTCTGCCTGTCACTATTAATCGATGCACTGTCGGTCATTTTTCTTGATAACACAATCTCTCTACGATCATGTCTAAGTACGAATCCTCAAACGACAACATGTCTACCACGATCAATACTCTGCCTGTGCAGCCGGATTTGCAGCACAACGAGTTTGGCGAGGGCTATGACACTATGCCCACGTTCGAGAATCCTATCAGCCGTCGTTCATTTATGGCGCTGATGTCGGCTTCGATGGCAGTAACGGCTGCCGCATGTCGCCGTCCCGATCACAAACTACTGGCCTCGGTAAAGAGTCCGGAGTATGTTATCCCCGGATTGCCGAATCACTACGCAACCGTCTTTATGCATGGCAATGTTGCCCACGGTGTGCTTGTAAAGGTGCGCGAAGGTCGTCCCGTAAAAGTAGAGGGCAATGACGTACATCCTATTTCCGGTGGAAAGTCGACGGTGTTCTTGCAAGCCACACTCATGAATTTGTACGATCCGGATCGTATTCGTCAGTCAATAACGGGTCGAGTGCCCGGTAAGGCAAAGTCCGGTGGATATTCCACTCCGGCTAACGCTATCAACACTATAGCATCTGCCATCAACGCTGCGCAATCTTCGGGTAAACAGACACGTATACTCATTGGTGAGCACTGCTCGCCTTCGCTCGCGGCATTGTGCAGAGAAATCGAAACAGCTGTTCCTCATGTAAAGTTCGTAACTATGCCTTCGGCATATGCAGATGGATCCGCACTTGCAAACAAGGCGCTGTTCGGAATGGATGGGGAGTTCGTAGCTGATCTTTCAAAAGCGTCGATGATACTCTCGGTAGATAGCGATTTTCTGGGAACAGACAAGAACGCTCTATTCCATACGCGCAACTTTTCCGCATCGCGTAAACCCACTAAAGATCAACCGGCAATGGTGAAGTTGGTTACCGCCGAGGCAACCTATTCTTTGACCGGAATGAACTCCGATCATCGTATCAAGCTTGGTGTCAATGACTTCGAAGCGTTTATTGCAACTGTGCACAATATCATTGCTGCGACCAAAGGTACCTCGACAATAGCAGGCTATTCGGCTGTACGTGAATCGGAAGCCAAGTCCTGTGCAATGGAACTTCTGGCGGCAGGCGAACGTGGTTGTGTCATGGTTGGTGCGCATCTTTCCCCAAAGGCAAATGCAATCGGCATGATCATCAACTCCGTGCTTGGATCAGTTGGTGCAGGTAAGGTGTTCGGAATGCAAGCGCCGTACAGCAATGCTAAGGGCCCCGGCGTTGAGCAATTCAGAAACGAGTTGCGCAGCGGCAGCGTAGGCGTGGTATTCGCATGCGACGTCAACGTGATGTATGCCGGTGATGCAGACATGCGTGCCTTGTTTGCAGCCGTTGATCACAAGTTCTCGTACTCCTATTACGATGATGAAACCGCTGCCGTTTGCAGTATCAACATGCCTTCCACGCACCAGTTTGAGTCGTGGGGTGATACGGAATCCTGCGATGGTACCTTGAGCATTCAGCAGCCGTTGATTGCTCCGCTGAACGAAGGATCGTTGAGCCTTGGCGACACGCTGATGAGTCTCTATAAAGTACTTGTTCCCGGCACTCTTGCCACTGCTGCAACCTACTTTGATTACGTGAAGGCAGCATGGATGCCAATAGTAACGGACGAAGCAGGCTGGGAAAAGGCTCTGCGTGATGGTGCCGTGGTTCGCCAAATCGCACCTCCTCCTTCGAGCTATAGTGCAGCAGGACTGGCACAGTGCGCTTCTGCCAAGGCTATAAACGGAGTCGCAGTATACACCACTCTTGGGTACACCATGTTCGATGGTACGTACTCGAACAATGGTTGGATGATGGAATGTCCGGACCCCATCACAAAGCACACATGGGAAAACGTAGCCATGATGAGCAAGGCTACCGCTGAGAAACTCAATGTTGGAAACGACAGAGTGATCACGCTCAACAACGGTGATCGCGCAGAGATCGAGCTTCCCGTGCTTATTCAGCCGGGTATCAGCGACGGTGTTGTTGTTACCAGCGTAGGGTATGGTCGCGAGATGGGAAGCGTTTGTAAAGGCTATGGCTCGAACGCATACAGCCTTCATACGCCCGGTACCTCGTTAGGATATCATGCAGTAAGCATTGCAGATACCGGAAAGAAGAACGTAGTGGCTCGTACACAAGGGTACTTCCACGCACAACACACTAAAGAATGGGAGCCCAATGCTCCGGAAAAGAAGAATCGCGACATCATTCGCGACATGTCTATCGATGAAGTCAAGAACGGTGTTGTTATCAACAAAGAAGAGCACATTGAAGGGGAAGAAGTAGCAGGCGACAAGTTCATCAAGCCGCTCACCTTGCTCTCGGGATATGAGTATAAAGGACATCGCTGGGGGATGGTTATCGATACCTCTGCATGTACCGGCTGTAACGCGTGTGTGGTGGCTTGCCAAAGCGAGAATAACATTGCCACCGTCGGTAAAGAGCAAGTGATTCGCGGCCGTGAAATGCACTGGATGCGCCTTGACGTATACTACAAGGGCGACGGTGATAATCCTGAGGCAACCATCGAGCCCATGCTTTGTCAGCACTGCGAAAACGCACCGTGCGAGAATGTGTGCCCGGTTGCAGCTACAACGCACTCGCCGGAAGGCCTCAACGAAATGACGTACAACCGCTGCGTTGGTACGCGTTACTGCTTGAACAACTGTCCGTATAAGGTTCGTCGCTTCAACTTCCTTGATTATCGTGAGCGTCTGCAAGGTAGCCGCACTCCCATGGAGTATGTGTTCAATCCGGACGTTACCATTCGCGTACGCGGTGTGATGGAGAAATGTACCTTCTGCGTTCAACGTATCAATCAGGCGAAGTACGAAGCAAAGGATAAAGGATTTTCTCGTGTACCGGATGGAGATATCGTGACCGCATGCCAGGAAGCATGTCCGGCCTCGGCAATCACCTTCGGCAACATGAACGATCCCAAGAGCGCAGTGTCGCAGCTCATGCAAAACCAGCGTTCGTTCCGCGTTCTCGAGGAATTGAATGTTCGCCCATCCATTACCTACCTTGCGAAGGTTCGTAATAAGAAGGCGGAGGCAAAAGCAGGCGAGTCACATCACGGTTAATAAGAATACTAAAGAATCATAGGGTCCGAATTATATGCAAACGCAGACAGCTCGTTTTGAACGTGAGCCGTTAGTACTGGGGAATCCCTCTCTTGCGGATATCACCCGCAAGATTGCCGGTATCACGGAGGCCAAACCAAATATGAAGTTCCTCATGGCTCTTGGTGCCTCGGCATCATTAATGTCTTGGGGATTGGGATGTATTCTCTACACCATGCTGAACGGTATCGGTGTGTGGGGATTGAACAATCCCATTGGCTGGGGTTGGGATATTACCAACTTCGTATTCTGGGTGGGTATCGGCCACGCCGGCACTCTTATCTCGGCTATTCTCTTTTTGTTTCGTCAGAAGTGGCGCACCGGTATCAACCGTTCCGCGGAGGCGATGACCATCTTTGCAGTTATCAATGCTACCACGATGGTATTGTCACACACGGGTCGTCAGTGGCTGTTTGCATGGCTTCTTCCCACACCCGGTAATCAGATGCAGATGTGGACGAACTTCCGTTCTCCTTTGGAATGGGACGTATTCGCGGTGAATACCTATTTCGCCGTTTCATTGATGTTCTGGTTCATCGGTATGGTGCCGGACTTGGCTACCGTTCGTGATGTGGTAAAAGGCCCGCTTGCAAAACGTCTGTATGGCATCTTCTCCCTGGGCTGGGACGGCTCTATGCGTCGCTGGCACCACTACGAAATGGCTTACATGATTCTTGCCGGTTTGTCTACGCCTCTGGTATTGTCCGTACACTCCGTGGTATCGTTGGACTTCGCTGCCGGTATTCTTCCCGGTTGGCACACCACCATCTTCCCGCCGTACTTCGTAGCCGGTGCTATTTTCTCCGGTTTTGCGATGGTAGTTACACTCCTGGTAATCATGCGCGAGATTCTCGATTTGAAAGAGTACATCACGCTGAAGCACTTGGACAACATGAACAAGATTATTCTTGCCACGGGTATGATGGTAGGCTATGCATACTCCATGGAGTTCTTCATTGCGCAGTACTCCGGTAATCCGTACGAAGGTTTTGTATTCGTGAACCGCGCAACAGGTGATTACGCATGGTCGTATTGGATTATGGTGTTGTGTAATGTGATCTCGCCACAGGTGTTCTGGTTCTCTAAGAATCGCCGTAACATTCCTCTGATGTTCGTGATCTCCATCTTCGTGAACATTGGTATGTGGTTCGAGCGTTTTACCATTATCTCAACATCTCTGCACCACGACTTCTTGCCCTCGAGCTGGGGATATTACTCGCCTACATGGGTGGAAATTTCAATTTTCGTCGGCACATTCGGAACATTCTTAACGCTGTTCTTGTTGTTCTCGAAGTTCATTCCCGTGATTGCTATGGCGGAAGTGAAGTCGATTATGCCGTATGCGCAGCCGCATCACGGACATCATGAGGATGGTGCATCACACGCAAACGGAGGAGGACACTAACATGAAAACAACAGGTGTATTAGGAAACTTCCACAAGCCCGACGATATCGTCCACGCGGCATCTAAAACACACGAAGCCGGATACAAGCAGTTCGATTGTTTTGTTCCGTATCCCATTCACGGTTTGGACCGTGCCATGGGCGTGAAGCGTACCATTTTGCCGTACATCTCCTTTACCGGAGCTGTGGCCGGTTTAGCAACTGCCATTGGTTTGCAATCCTGGACCGGTGCTGTGGATTATAAGTTGAACATTGGCGGTAAGCAATTGTTTGCCTTCCAATTTTCTATTCCTATTGACTTTGAGTTGACCGTTCTTCTTTGTGCGATCAGCACGGTGGTTGGTCTGTTTGGTTTATGCAAGCTTCCTACATGGTGGCACGCATTCCAACATGATGCCGGCTTTAAGAAGGCAACCGACAATGAATTCGTTCTTGGCATTTATGCTTCCGACGACCGCTTTCACGAGGAGTCTGCCATTGCTTTTATGAAAGCACTGGGAGCCGCTGACGTACGCGTCGTTACCGAGGGCAACGAGCACTCTTAAGAACGGAATAACCAACATTGAACTATATCTGGATCTACGTATGAAAATGAAGTTATCAATATTCTGGGTTGTCCTTGGCGTGGGCCTGGCGGGCTTTGTAGGGCTGGTGATCGCGGGTGTGATTCCGTGGTACAGTGAGCAGCCGCCCATCATGATCCTCTCGGACATGGACGACCAATTTAAAGTGAAGCCGCAGACGCGTTCAACCTTTTTCGCCGACAACAAGGCGAACCGTGAGCCGGTAGCTAACACCATCGCGCGCGATGGCCACACCTATCCTTTTGCGATGAGTGATATCGACAAAGCAGAGGTTGCATTTGCTTCCGGGAATCCCTTGGAGAAGTCTGAGTACGTTTTGGCACGTGGTCAGAACCGTTTTTACACGTTCTGCTCGCCATGCCATAACTACGGCGGCACCGGTGATGGCGCTGTGCACGTCCGCGCTCCCGAGTTTGGAAGCACAGAGACAATGAATCTTACCCGCGACGTAGCGCGCGGTTATTCCGACGCCAAGATTTTTCACATCATCAGCGTAGGGCAGAATATCATGCCGGCGTACGGCGATCGTATCTCGGAAACAGACCGCTGGGCTATCATACATTTTGTACGTGAGCTTCAGGCCAAAGCTGCTGCTCGCGAGGCAGCCTCGGGTGCAACAGCCGGATCGACAACCGCAATGGACAATACTTCAACTCAAACGGCGAAAGGGAAATAATCATGAATACCTATAATCTTTCATCTACCCCTTTCGTAAAGAAGATGCAGACCGTGGGCATCGCATTGCTCGCTGTAGGAGCAATTGGATTGGGTGCCATGGCTGCTTCGGGTATGAATAACCTGTATGCAGGATACATTCTTGGATTCATGTACGTAACCGGCATCAGCGTTACCTTGCTGTTCTTCTCCACGCTTACATACTTAGCCAACGCAGGTTGGGCGGTGTCTATACGTCGGGTAGCGGAATTGCTATCCGGAAACGTCAAATTCGGCGTGCCTCTGTTCTTGATTCCCTTGGCATTTCTTGCACCGCAGATGTACCGTTGGTGGAGTCCGGAAGGTCATCTGGCTCACATGATGGATAACTCGTTCAAGGGCCTGTATCTTGATCATAATTTCTTCTATGCTCGTCTTGCATTCTACGCCCTCTTTTGGTGGTTCATGCACTCGTTCATCGTAGGCAACTCCATTAAGCAAGATACCGCCACAGATATCGAGCCTACCAAGCGCAACTGGAAACGTGCAGCACCGATGGTGATCGGTTATGCGGTAACAATTACCTTTATCGCTTTTGACTTGCTCATGTCGCTGGAGCCGGAGTGGTTCAGCACCATTTTTGGTATCTACTATTTTGCCGGAAACTTTGTGTCGACGATCAGCATCATGTTGATCTTTGTGCATCTATTGAACAAAGACGGTCTGCTCAAAGGTGTGATTTCGCGTGAGCACTACCACGACCTTGGTAAGTTCATGTTTGCCTTTACCGTATTCTGGGCCTACATATCCTTCTCGCAGTACTATATCATTTGGTACGGTAATATGCCCGAGGAAACCTTCTATTATGCAAAGAGACTTCAAGGCGGTTGGGAAGTGTTTGGATGGTCGTCGCTGTTTGTGCACTTCTTTACGCCCTTCCTCTTTTTGCTTCGTCAGGACGTGAAGCGTAATCCTTCGTTGGTGATCTTAGGCGCCGTGCTCATTCTGGGCGCGCACTTTATCGATCTCTCTTGGGTTGTATTGCCTGCCTTTGGCGGAGCCCATGGCGAAGACTCAGCGTTCTCCTTGCCTTTGCTACTTGCCGGAATCAGTGGCGTGCTGCTCATGGGCGGTGTGTTCCTCATTGCCGGAGCACAGCAATTCAAGAAGCATCCTGCTGTAGCGTACAACGACCCGTACTTGTATGAGTCCTTGGAATACCAATCAGGTTCCTACGACCGCCTGTAACACGGGTGGCGGTGAAAACTCGACCGAAGAACAACATCAAAAAGCCCGACGGGAAATCCCGCCGGGCTTTTTTGTTTTCGCTCTTTTCTTAGCGATTTACTTAGCCACTTACTTAGCGATGCAGTGGCATGCTGCCGCTTGAAATGCATGAGCATTCCGGAGGGCAGAGTTCCGGGCGGAATTCGAAGTGCATGGTGTCGTAGTGATACCACTTGCCGCCCCAGATGAATCCATGACGCTCGAATACGTCTACAATCTGCTGCGGGATTCTGTTTTTGTACACCGGAGTTTTTTCTTTGCCTGATGCAATAGCGTTCCTCCAGTAATGCGAGGCGCTAACGTTGATGTCTAGAGCAATGCCATAGCAGTGCGCGCTTCTTCTTTGTGTACCTGCAATTTCCCGCCATACCAGGGTGCCTCCGGGGTGGTTGAGAAACTTATGATACTTTTTAGGCAGTTGAATGAGTTCGCGAACGACTGACTGAAGATGCCGATGCACGTCGTTCTTGGTGGTACATGTGAGCAATGTGCCGTCTACCCACTGCAAGGTAGTACTCGTTCTACGAACGGCTTCAAGTGTGTGACCATACATTGCATCGAAGAATGCCGTGTAACGAGCTCGGCCCGGATCATGATTTTTAGCCGGAATTTCTTGCAGTGCTCCCCGAAGGTAGGGAACAGCAATCATGTCGGCCAAGGTTGCGTTATCAAGTTGTGTTTCGTAGTCACCGGAGGGTGCGTGCGTCGTTGTAGAAAAGGACTTGCCCGATACTAATGTTATGCTCGTGTCTGTGTGCGCATGTACGCTCATGGCATAGGCGCGAGCGAATATTCCCGACACGGTGCTGTCAGTTGTGCCTGCCGCGTTGGCCATAACTCCAACGTAATGGTATAGACAGAATGTACATATCCATAGGCCGACGCCGTATACACGGTATGAAGAAGTAGAGTATGCTAAAGACAACAAAGAGAGCCTCCGTGCTAAGTTCGATTTGCCGATTCGCTGAATTATAGTTGTGCAGAATTGATTCCTGCGACGCAAATCAGCTGATGCCAAGATAGGTGTTTTAGAGCTTAATGAATGCGTTTAACTCCGGCATCTGCACTCCGTAACGAGCACATGCGAAGTCATGATCAGCTCTCTTCGTAGTTTGTGCGCCGAACCTCGTTGTGTTTTCTTCCGTGAAATTCTGTGAATTCAATGAACATGTTTTCCCGTCGTTCGCTGCGCTTGAGTGTAGGGCTCGCTGTGTTCTTCGTTGCATTGCTTACATACAGCGCCTGTATACAGCCCACGGTTTCCTTCTGGGACTGCGGTGAATTTGCCTCGGCTATTGTGCATCAACAGGTTCCGCACCCACCCGGTGCGCCGGTGTTTTTGATGCTGGGAAAGATAGCGCATCTTATTCCCATCGGCGATCCCGTTGCGCGTATCAACATGATGTCTGCCATATTCAGCGCGGCTACTATTTGGCTGGTATTCGAAATTATTATTCTGACTGTACTAGGCTTTAGCGGTTCACATGCGGATGGTACCAACGCAGAAGGCGAGCAGGACGCTAAGAGCCGGGGCTACAGCAACAGTCACAACCTGCAAGTATCATTTGCAACTATTAGCGGCGCGGCAATAGGCGCACTCTCGCTCTGTTTTAGCGATACCTTTTGGTTCAATGCCGTAGAGAGTGAAGTGTATGCGATCTCTACGCTCATGGTAGCCCTTGTCGTGTATTTCACCATGAGGTGGAACGTGGAAGCCGATATTCCGGGAAGCAATCGCTTCCTTGTTATGATTGCCTACGTGCTCGGACTTTCGCTTGGCGTGCATCTACTTAGTGTGTTGTCGTTGTTCGGTGTATCTATCGTGGTTGCGGCTCGCCGCTATCCAAAAACTATGCGCACGTTGCTCATGATGAGCGGCATTGCAGTGATAGCGTTCGCAGCAATCTATCCCGGCATTGTGCGATGGCTACCCACACTGCTTGCGGGTAATGTTCCGTTGATGAACGAGGCGCGCGAGTACGTTGTGCGCGAGTCTATGGCGGTGCATCTGTTTGGTGTGCTCTTGGTTGCCGCTCCTTTTGCGCTTTGCTATGTATGGCTGAAAAAAAAGAGAACATTGCCTGCCCTTGCATCCGCGGCCTTCTGTGTGATACTCGTTGGTTTTTCTTCCTACGCTCATATCATGATACGAGCCAAGGCATCGCCACCCATGAACGAAAACGAACCCACAAGTTTGTCTCGCTTAGTAGGGTATTTGTCCAGAGAGCAGTATGGAGAAACGCCCTTGTTTCCGCGTCGCGTGGATTCCTCGCCCGAGTCTATAGAAGCTTTTAAAAAGTATGGGCCGTACTCGCCGCCGGGCTCGAAGTCTGTTAGCTCGGAGCGGTATCCGAATGTGAGTGTGAACGTACCGGACTATAGCCGCATGCGAATGTCATCCGGCGATTGGAACTACCTTTTCGAGTATCAGCTGGACCACATGTTCCTGCGGTATTTGCTGTGGAATTTCTTCGGCCGAACGGGCGATGCTCAGGATGCAGAAGCGTGGACCTTTGTGCGATCATCGAAGCACACGGAAACGGTGAATTTTCTCTCGGGCTCGGCGCATCTCTTTCCGTTGGTGTTTTGGGGGCTTCCGTTCTTTCTGGGAGTCTTTGGTGCGTGGAAGCAGCTTCGACGCGATCCCTGGCAAGCAATGGCGTTTGTAGCATTGTTCCTTGTGATGGGAATTGCAACGGCCTTTGTTCAGAACCAGCAGGAGCCGCAACCCAGAGAGCGAGACTATTTCTACACCGGAGCATTTTTAGTCTTTTGTGTGTGGATAGGAATGGGCGCTCGTGAGCTTATCGTGGGACTGCGCTCTCGCATTGATCATCGCGGCGCGAGTATGGCTCTTGCACTTGTTATCACGGTGGCAGTACCGGGATCAATGGCATGGCAAGGATTTCCGATTCATACACGTGCCGGAAACTACCTGGCTTTCGACTACAGTTACAATATCCTGCAAAGCTGCGAGCGCGATGCTATTCTCTTTACCAATGGAGACAACGATACCTTTCCCTTGTGGCTGCTGCAAGATGTGTACGGTATTCGGCGGGACGTACGCGTAGTGAATTTGAGCTTAGCCGGAAGCTTATGGTATATCAATGCACTCAAGAACACCGAGCCCTGGGGCGCAAAGAAAATTCCGTTATCGTTTTCCGGCGAGCAGCTTGGCTCGGATGATCGTTCACCGGTGGCATTGCAATCGCGTGTTGGGGCTGAGCAAGTGCATACGGTACCTCTGAGCCAAACCGTGCGCAGCAAGTTTGCATTGCCGGACTCGGTGCCGTATGCTACCTGGACTGCGCGCGGATATAACAATGGCAATGGTTCCTATCTGTTCACACGCGCGCAACAAGTAGTTGAGGACTGCATTCTTCAAACTCGATGGGAGCGCCCGGTGTATTTCGCTGTTACCTGTGGCTACCCCGGAAGTGAGATCTACTGCGGCCTTGGAGACTTTTGCCGCCAGGAGGGAATGGCCTACCGAGTGTGCCCGAGCAAGGTAGCGGAACCCGGTGAAACAATAGATGAGCGGGCCATGGAGCAGTGCTTGCTACAGCCCTGTAATCCGGATGCGCCGCAGCAGCAATTCCGCTACGGATTTATTCTTCGAAATCTTACGACATCGTCGGTGTATTACGACGAGATTCAACGAAGGTACGTAGACAACTACCGAACCTTGTTCATACGAGCAGCACAGAATTACATTCGAAAAGGGGAGTCGGCATTGGCTAAACGATATCTGGATGCTATGCGGGTAAGTATCAGCGACGATATGTTCCCCATGACCTACGCACTCATGAACAGCATTTCGGATTTCTATCAGCAAGCCGGTGATACGCTGTCCGCGCGAGCATACGACCAAAAGACTATTGCTCAGTGTAAAGTGCTGATGAACAAGCCCCATGTGCAATCACGTGTGGCCATGTTTGTCCAAGATTCACCACCGCCTATCATTGCCGCTCTTGCGTGCAGTCGCTCCGGAATGTACGATGAAGCGTTGCGATACATGGACATAGCATCGGGCCTAGTACAAGGCCCCGCGGTTGAACTGCAGCGTGTGATGATACGGGTGGATAAAGCGCTGGCAGAGGGCTCGCGTGCAAATGCAGCGGAACTTCTGCGTGAATATCTGTATCGCACACGCGGTGCCAACGATGGCGCAAGCTTGGATGCGCGCCGGCGAGCGGAATCGCGCTTGCAGCAGATGAGTTCGCAAGAGATGAACATTGGCCGGATGAGTGTACAAGCTAAGAGTAAACAGTAGAACTCGCGGAATACGATCCCGCAACAGTTGCAGCTGCGGTCGTGTGGAAGCACGCTGAATGCAGAAGGAAGCACACTGAATGCTGAAGGAAGATTCGCAGAACACGGCGAATCATATGTTTACTCGGATGTAACCCAGAGTTCGATTTTTGTTTGAGGAGAGACACTTGCTTGCGCTTCGGGTATCTGCTTAAACACCGTGCCCACAGTGTAGGTCTCGCCGGGCTTTCGTACCACCGTACCAACTTCGAACCCCGCTGCTCGAAGGCGCTGAACGGCTTCGTCATACCCAACACCCACAACCGACGGCACTAATGCCACGCGCGTTGAATCCTTACTGAGCACAATGTCTACCATGCCACCGCTGCGAATAACAGAGCCCATGGGTACGCTTTGACGAATCACGGAGTTGTCCGGCAACGAGTCTCTGAACTCCCATGATATCGTTCCGATCTGCATTCCAAGGCGCATCACTGCAAGTTGCGCATCACGTTGCGAGAGGAATCGCAGGTCGGGCATAGTGCTAACCGCTTCTCCCTTACTCACGGTAAGATACATGCGCCTTCCTTCCTTTACATGACTGTTCGGGTATGGCAGCTGCGCCGTGACTTTGCCCTTTGGTACACCGGCATTGTATTGCTCCGTGATATTCTCTACAATCAATCCCTGCGACTCCAACAAATCCACTGCTTGCTGTTTGTCCATGCCCACAATGTTAGGAACCGTTACCGTACTCGATGTAGACACAACGAGCGGCATGATTGCTTTGTCGAAGCAAACAACAATCACAGCCAGTACCAGGGGCACCAGCCACAATGCTCTGCGGCCTTCGGGCGATGTAGGAAGAAAGTTTTTCATAACGTATCCGGTACTGCCAAAATAACACGTCGGGCAGGTTCACAGGGAAGCCCCGGCACAGTGTATTTTGAACCCGGAAAAAACACACAACGCAATCACGATCAATTCGATACATTGTATGAATAGTCCTAGTAACAGTCCTAGTAACAGTCCGAGTACTACTATCATCAACGAGCCACTTGCTGCAGAGCTTCAAGCGCTCCTGAGTTTTCTGGAGCCCTTGCCGCAAACTGCGGTGATTACCACGCATATGCAGCCCGACGCCGATGCCATAGGATCTGCCTGTGCGTTGAAAGGACTACTGGCACAGCTGGGTGTATGGGCCAGAGTAATTAACGAAAGCCCTACGCCCTCGAACCTGCAGTTTCTTCCCCAGGCTTCAAGCATAGAGCTATACGATGCTCTTGTGCACGATTCCGTGCTGCAGTCTGCTCACATTATCTTTTGCTGCGATCTTAATGATCTGCGCCGCACCGGCAGGATGGCCGGAGAACTGGCAAATCACAAAGAGCGCATAGTGATGATTGATCATCACACAAATCCTCAGCCCTTTTACTCCGCGGCCTTCCATGACATCGAAGCTACATCAACGGCCGAGCTGATGTATCGCTTGATCACGTACCGTTGGCCTCAGCTTCTTGGCGCTACCGTGGCCACAAATATTTACGCGGGAGTGATGTCTGATACCGGCAACTTCCGTTTTCCCCGTGTTACCGCTTCTACGCATCGGATGGTGGCAGAGTTACTGGAATGCGGTGCCGATCCGGTAGACATTTACAACCGCATGAACAACACGTGGTCGATGGCAAAAACGCGCTTACTTGGTTCGGTGCTTTCTACCATGGAACTGCACTGCAACGGTCAATTGTGTACGCTCACGGTGCCATACTCTTTGGTTGAGCAAGAGCATTGCTCTGTGGACGACCTTGAAGGCATGGTGCATTATACGCTTTCGGTAGCGGGCGTGCGTTGCGGCGTGCTCATTGCCGAACGAGGCAATGGCAGTGAGATTAAATTGTCGTTTAGGTCGAAGGGAGATGTTGTGGTGAACGGAGTGGCCGCAAGCTTTGGTGGTGGCGGGCATATCTATGCTGCGGGCGCGCGAACTTCGCAAGCTTCATTGCTTCATGTAAAAGATGAAGTGATTGCGCGTATTGCGGCTGTGCTGCCTGCTTGATGTAACATGTGATTAATGAGACAATCTGTGATGGTTAGTAAATCATACCATCTATCGCATGTGTACAAATCCCTTGGCAGTGAGGGAATTCTCCGCTACGATTCTGCAGAAAAACACTCCTGCCGGTAGAGAATGTAGAGGAATGGACACGGAGTTGAACCCTGCTTTGGCGGGAATGATGGTGGAGTAGAGAATGCTGCCCACCGCGGAAACTATCTGGCATTGTACGGGGGTTGAAGTGGGTGTGCTAAACTGAACATCCAGAAATTCCGACCGAGCAACCACCTGCAAAGCAAGCGGGGATGTAAGCTGAATCGCGCCGCCACCGAGGAAGCATACCGGAGCCTCGTTGATGATAATTGTGCCTGAATCAATTGTCAAACAGGCAGCGGCATTAGCTGCCACGCCGCTAACACTCATTATGTTCTTTTGGTCGATAGATAGGTACATGTCGAACGGCAAGCTCAGGAGCCGCAGATAGGATGGTTGGGGGCCGCCCGACCACGAGCCGTAAAAGCCGTAGGTGGTATTCATGCTATCGATGCGCCACGTCCAGCCGTTCTGAACCGAGGAAAATCTCTCGGTCGCGAAACGAGCTTGAGCAGGGTGGGTTTGCACATGCACGCTGATGGTATCCAGCTCGAAGGCACTCGACGACTTCACAATTCCATTGATATTGATCAAAAGCTTGTCGTCAATGCGAGCAGTCATGGTGGTGTCGGATGCGCTTAGCTGAAGCGTGGCAGTAGTAGATGCCGCCCGAAGATTCACCGTATCGGCATCGCCACCATCGTGAATAATAATCACACGTGCCGCTGCCGACGCCATTGCGGTTGGCTTGTACGCCACCGCAATAACCACATCCGCACCAGCGGCGATGGTATCAGGCGCTACTTGTTGAACAGCAAACTCAGTGGTATCACCTTCCAAACGTATCTGGCGAATGTGTACATCTGTTTGCGATGCCAGGTTCGAAACACGGAACGAGGCACTACTGCTGTCGCAACGAAGTATAGTGGGGAAGTTGATCTGCTGCGGTTGAACACGGACATCTACAGCATCGCCTTCCACGACCACGGTGTC
>JBJOLU010000222.1:0-3700 GCA_046052705.1 Bacteroidota bacterium
TACACATTGATATGCACGAGCTGGTCGCCACGCTGGCTGCTATTCAAATGCGGAATGCCCTTGTCCTTCATTCGCAGCACAGTACCCGGCTGCGTTCCCGGCTGAATAGTGAGAGCCGCTATGCCCGAAAGGGTGGGCACAGAAACTTCGCCGCCCAAAGCGGCATCGGGGAATGATATGGTGAGCTCGTAATGAATGTCGTCGTTGTTACGATGAAAATGCTGGTGCTCAATCTCCTGAATCACCACCATGATATCACCCGCCGGTCCACCACGACGTCCGGCATTGCCTTGGCCACGCATGGGAATAATATTTCCGTCTTCAACTCCCGGGGGAACGTTAACCTTGATTGTTGTCTCGCCGGCAATTCTGCCTTCGCCATGACAGGTTACACATGGATCTTTGATAGTCTGGCCGCTGCCACCGCAATTGGAGCAGGCACTGATATTGACGAACTGACCGAACATACTGCGTGACACCTGACGAACCTCTCCTTGGCCTTGACACACAGAACACACAACACTGCCGCTGCCTTGCTTTGCGCCGGAGCCTTTGCATGTGTCGCACGAGCGTTGACGTTTGATCTTCAGAGTCTTCTCTGTTCCGCTTGCAATTTCCTCCAGCGTGAGAGGCAGTCGAATCTTTAAATCACTGCCGGGCTGGCCCGCAGAGCGAGGCCTGCCGCCGCCGCGACGATTTCCACCGCCACCAAAAAACTCCTCGAAGATAGACGCGCCGCCGCCCGAGCCGAAGATGTCGCCGAACTGCGAAAAAATATCGTTGATGTTGGAGTACTGATGAAAGTCTTGTCCGCCCTTCATACCCTGATGACCGAATTGATCGTAGCGCGATCGTTTGGTTTGATCGCTCAACACTTCGTAGGCCTCGGATGCTTCCTTGAATTTCTCTTCTGCTTCCTTGTCTCCTTGATTACGATCGGGATGATACTTCATGGCAAGCTTGCGGTAGGAAGATTTAATCTCGTCCACCGTTGCAGACTTGCTTACACCAAGAATCTCGTAGTAGTCGCGTTTACTCATAGCTGATGTTTTGTTTTTTTCTCAGGTAATTGGTTCGTCACGGCAATCCGCAGCATCGTGACATCGGTTGTGAATCCATTAGCAGACATGGCTGAAACTCCGCCGGTATTCTGCTCTGCAGGGTATTTACGCTCCACTGCCGGCACTGGTAATGACTTTTGCATGGCGAATCACTTTGTCGTGAAGCTTGTACCCGCGCTGCACTTGTTGCACAATGAGCCCTTCGGCAATATTGGGATGCGGAATATGCATAAGAGCTTCGTGCTCATCCACATTGAACGGTAGATTCTCTTCCACGACTAAGGGCTTCACTCCATGCTCCTCGTACATCTTCATCGCTTTGGAGTAGATCATCTCTACTCCGTGCAACATCGAAGCGTAGTCGTCGCTTTTCTTACCGGCTTCGAGCGCAGCGTGAAGATCATCCAGCAGCTCCACAAGTTTGGAGAATGTGCGCTCGGAAACATACAGTGCTAATTGCTCCTTCTCTCTGTCTGTCCTGCGCTTGTAATTCTCGAACTCGGCTACTTTGCGCAGCAACTGATCTTTAATCTCGTCTTTTTCTTTTTGAACAGCAGCAACCATGGTCATGGCATCATCCATGCCACGATCGGCTGATTCGGCTTGCGAGACCTCGGTATGAACGTGCACTTGATTGATGTCGGTTGATGTTGATGCCTGCACAACGGGATCCGCATTTCCTGCTTCGGCGGAGTCATCGCCACGCATATAGGTGTTAAGAATATCTTTCATTTTACCGGTCGCCGTTTTCAGCGGACGTTGTTTGTCTTCCATAGCTACTGAAATGATTGAAGTTTACTGATGCCGAACAAGGCTTAGACCCGATTCTTTACCGGCATCGACAGCACCCGCTCCACTTTGGCCTTTATGGTTTCCGCGTCGAAGGGTTTGAGCAGATAGTCTTCGATAGAATGCTCGGCGAACAGGGTTACTAATGCCTCATCGCCCTAATGAGACGTAACAATGATCTTTATCGTGCTGAAGTACGGAGTGCGCCGTAACAAATTCACCGCCGTCAGGCCATCCATCTCCGGCAGGTGTGTGTTGATTAGGATCAAATTCGGCAGAGCGTGTTTGCGCATATAGGCAATGGCCTGGGGCGGACTGACGGCCTCGCGATACTTGGCCTTGAGCTCTTCGGCAATTACCTGACGGTACATGGCGCGATACTCTTCATCGCCCTCGATGACCATGACGGTGGATTTCAAATATTCCATAGTTCTCTGCCCGTCGGACTATCGTTGTCGTAACGTTGGACTAGTGCTGTTGTACTAATACTCTTCTAGCGTTGCATGGTTTTGGGGTCGATCGCATCGCGCAAGCCATCACCAAAAAGATTAAATGCGTAAACGGTGAGGCCGAGCACGATACAGGGATACATCACAAGTTCCAATGATTGCCCCACAAACAGGAACCCAATTCCATCTTGAATCATTTTACCCCACGAAGCAGTGGGCGGCTGCACACCAAGACCAATAAAGCTCAAACTTGCTTCAAGGGTAATAGCTGTGGCAAAACCTGCAGTTGCAATCACCGTGATTGGTCCCAGTGTATTCGGAAGCAGATGCCGGAAAATTGTTCTGAAGGTACCAAAACCAAAAGCTCGTGTTGCTTCGATAAATTCTGCTTCGCGCAGCGAAAAGAACTGACCACGAACAACACGCGTTAAGTCTACCCAGCCCGAAAGTCCTATAGCTACAAAGGTTTGCCAAACACCATTTCCAAGAATAACGCTGAACGCAATAACAAGCAGCACCGTGGGAAACGACCACATCACATTCGTGAACCACATGATCACATCGTCCACACGGCCACGGAAGAAGCCCGCCAGAGCGCCAAGCAAGATGCCGATAGCAATGGATATGGTTTCGCTGATAATTGCCACCAGAAACGCTATACGCGCGCCGTACATAATACGCGACAGAATATCGCGGCCGTACTTATCAGTTCCCAAAATGTACAGGGGCTCGCGATGCCATTCTGAAGCGCCGCTGCCATACATGGCCGAGGTGTGCAAGGCAAAGCTTCGTTTCATGGGATCTATAAAACGCACGGTATCACCGCTCACGCTGAATGATTCTATAGCCATGACGAAGGGTTCGTCGGTGCGAACAGGATTTTTTTTCAACAGCACATTGCCCCGGAATAACGAGGGCTTGGATGGATATTCCAACACCTGGGTGTTGGGGTCCATAGGAGCAAGAATAGGCGCAAACACCGCTATGGTCACCAATACAATGATGACCCACATACCGATAACGGCACCGCTGTTCTTGCGCAGACGTTTCCATGCTATGGCACGGAGCGATTCAGCAGAGGATTGACCTTTCATACGGTAGTTTTTGCGGAAGTGAAGACGGCACACGCGGGTTTGGTAGATTTGCCGTGTCGTCGAATACGCCGAAGCGTGCGATGTTACGAAAGCGGCCACAATTACCAAACACAAATGCGCGAGCTGGATCCCTCGGTACTTCAAAACAAAGTTCTTATTTCCGATTATACCTGTGCCGAACTCGAGACGCTGTTTCGCTCGTGGAATATCCAAGCTTACAGGGCACGCCAGGTATTTGGGTTGTTGTATTCAAAGCCCCGAACCTCGTTCCAAGAGTACATTCAGCTTCCGGCAGAACTGCGGCGTG
>JBJOLU010000223.1:0-16511 GCA_046052705.1 Bacteroidota bacterium
AGCATGATTCCGGTTTTGGTATTCATACCCAACTGCTTTGCTTCGCGTAGCAGTTGTAAGCTCCATGGATACTTGCCCTGCGGCCGCACGCGGCGGTACAATCGTGGCACGGTTTCCGTATTGTGATTGAGAATATCGGGCTTCTCGTCTACCACTTTTTGCAATGCAGCAAGGTTGCCCTTGAAGTCCGGAATCAAGACCTCTACTGTAGTGGAGGGGCTGCTCTCGCGCACCGCGCGAATAGTCTGCGCCCAGATCTCAGCACCACCGTCCACCAATTCGTCACGGTTTACAGAGGTGATCACGCAGTGTACTAGATTCATTTGCTTCACCGCTTCGGCTACGCGTCGGGGTTCGTCCCAGTCCAGTGGCAAAGGCCTACCGGTTTTTACCGCACAGAATCCGCAGGAGCGGGTGCAGGTATCGCCATTGATCATAAACGTTGCGGTGCCCGCATTCCAGCATTCCGCGATGTTCGGACAGCGCGCTTCTTCGCACACCGTGTGCAGCGATTTACTGCGCATCATGGTCTTCAGATGGCTGAAGCTCTCACCACCCGGCGCTTTCACTTTAAGCCACTCGGGCCGGCGCGCATGCGAGGGTGATTCGTCGAGTACCGGTAAGTCTATATCAGGCATATTTTTTTTCTGCAAATATAACATCGGCTCAAGGAAGCCCGGCGTTGGAAACAGGTGATGGAGGCATGCCTGCTGTGCCGTTTGCGGGTGCTCGATCCACCTACGCTCGGCGTTCATTAGATGTGAGTCTGCGCTTGCCGCTATTTGCTTCCGGCATGATCATCGTACAAACAAAAAAGCCCCTGCCGGACGGCAAAGGCTTTTCGTTGATGTTGGTACCGAGGGAGGGAATTGAACCCCCGACACACGGATTATGATTCCGTTGCTCTAACCAGCTGAGCTACCCCGGCAACAATTTTGAGCCGCGAATATACCACTTCATTCCAAAATGAACGGCAGTATACTCGATTTCTTTCTGTGATTCCACTGCAATTCAACTACGATTTAACTGTGATTCAACTGCGATTAACCTACGATTCCGTTCCGAAGGTTTTCATCTCGTCCCGCAATCGCGCTGCTTCTTCATAATCCTCGGCCTTGATGGCACGCGCCAGAAGTATAGGCAACTGCTGGGCTCGCGGCAAAGACGCAATGTCATCTTCGTTCAATGGAAGCTCCAGCTGAGCAGCATTTTCATCTGCCTTTTGCATCTGCAACAACCGCATGAGCTCGCTCTCCGATTCCTCGCCGTCGGTCTCAGTTTCGCCGTCGTCGGTATCCTCGTTCTCCGGGTAGAAACCGGCTTCGGCCAGAATAGACTCCATGATAAAAATGGGCGCGTTGAACCGAACCGCAAGTGCAATGGCATCGCTAGGACGAGCATCTACTTCATCCTCTATACCATCGATAACCAGCGAAGCATAGAAGGTGCTGTCTTTCAAATCGACAATGCAAACCTCCTTCAACGATCCGTTCAGTTTTTCGATGATAATCTTCAGCAAATCGTGCGTCATAGGGCGCTGAGCTTCGATACCTTCTAGCTCGATAGCTATGGCTTGAGCCTCGTTCGCTCCGATCACAATGGGCAAACGGCGGGTACCCTTCGACTCTTTAAGAATCAAAGCATAGGCACCGTTGCTTGCTTGCGAGGCAGACAATCCCAATATTTCTAACTGTATCTTACTCATCACCTAACTCTAGCTCTCTCTCTTTCTTTTGTTCTATCATTCTGTATCCGAAACCTTCGGCAGTCACTCTACCTCGGCAGCATCAACATCCAAAGGCTAACCTCCATAGTATCGACGTTTCACTCCCGCACTTGTTGCGCTCTATGAAATGTGCACGCTATAGCTTTAGGAACGCGAGGTAATGCCGGCAATCTGAGCCGTCAGCTTCGGCAATACTTCAAACACATCACCAACAATACCGTAGTCGGCCACCTTGAATATCGGTGCGTCTTTGTCTTTATTGATGGCAGCGATAATCTTCGACGACGACATACCCGCCAAGTGCTGCACAGCTCCGCTGATGCCGCATGCTACGTACAGCTTCGGCGACACTGTTTTACCGGTTTGACCAACCTGATCACCGTGAGGTCTCCAACCTGCGTCTACCACTGCTCTGGAAGCACCTACTGCGGCACCAAGCGACTTTGCCAAATCTTCTACCAGATAAAAATGCTCGGGGCCCTTAAGACCGCGACCACCGGATACAATGGTGTCTGCTTCCAGAACATCCAGAGTTCCTTCGTTGCGAACCACATTGGTAACAACCACTTTACAGTTCGAGGCATCGAGCGCGGGAGCAAAGGAAGCTGTTTCCGTTGATGCGGGCGTGTCGGAGGTTTTGGCAGTGAATACATTGGGGCGTAGAGTTATCACTGTAACCGAAGTGCGTGACTCCACGATGTCTAGTGCCTTGCCTGCAAACACCGGGCGCTTTACGCGAACGGCATCGCTACCGCTAATAATCTCTACTGCATCTGCAATAAGCGCAGCCTTCAGCTGAACTGCTACGCGGGGGGCAATCTCTTTACCGGCAGCGTTGGCTGCAAAGAACACCGCATCGCATCCTTCTGCCGTAGCACATTGGCTAAGTGCATGCGCAACTGCCTGGCTTGAGTGCCGCTCCAGAAGAGCGTGATTGATGTTTACAAGCTTGGTCAAACCGTATGGTGCTACATGCGCAGCGGTTACGCCGGTGCCGATGGATGCACCTACTACTGTAGCGCCGGTGGCCATTGCTGCAGTGATGGCTTCGCTTGAAGTGCGCTTGAGCGCACCGTTTTTCTCTTCTACGAATACAAGTATCTTTTTCATAATCGTGCTGTTGAATTTTTCTGATGAATACTGAATTGCCGGCTGCACTTCTTCCTGCGCATCTTCCTGCACTTTTTCCTGCGCAGCTACCTACATCTCTTGAAGTTCTTACTTAGAACGCTTTTGCTTCCTCGTGAAGCAAACGAACAAATTCCGCGATGTCTGCATCTTCCGAACCCAGAATGGTCTGGCGTCTCTTTGCCGATGGGATCTCCATGGCAACGGTTGCCGTGCGGCTTTCGGCTGCTGCCGGCGCAACTTCTTCGATGGGTTTGGATTTGGCCTTCATAATATCCGGCAGCTTAGGATAACGAGGATCGTTAATGCCCTTTTGTACACTGATTACGCACGGAAGCGATGTTTCCAGCTGCTCTTTGCCGCCTTCCACATCTCGCTCTGCACGAATGGCTGTGCCGTCGATCTCCAGCTTCGACACCATCGAAATAGAGGGCTGATTCATCAGCTCCGCTACTGTGGGTGCCATCTGGAAAGAATCGTAGTCAATGCTCTGCCGACCCAGAATCACGATATCCGCTTGCACGGAAGCTGCCACTGCGGCAATGCTCGAGGCAACGGTAAACGAATCTCCCTTCGCAGCGTCTTTTACCAGAATTGCCTTGTCGGCGCCCATGGCAAGAGCCGTGCGCAACACATCTTTGGCACCATCCGGACCGCATGTTACCACGGTTACCGTGCCGCCATGTTTTTCGCGCAAACGCAATCCTTCCTCGATGGCATATTCATCGTAGGGGTTGCAAATAAACTTTATTCCTGATGCATCAATCTGTGTCCCGTTCGCTGCAACAACAATCTTTGCCGTTGTATCGGGAACCTGGGATACTCCCACAAGAATGTTCATAGGTACGTAGTAGTTAACCGTTAATGGATGTGATGATTGTGTAACGCGAGCGCGTTAGGACTGCAAATGTACGGAGAATCGCCCTTTTAACGGGAGGGTGCCAAGGCGGTTTCCATGGCCTCCATCACCCGTCGCGTGCGCTGCAGCTCTGCTTGCAGATATCGTCCGGTAATAGAAGATTCAATCTCGGCAACCTGCTCGGGCGTGCCTTCGGCTACTATACTTCCGCCGTTTTTGCCGCCCTCGGGCCCAAGGTCCACAATCCAGTCGGCACATTTTACCACATCAAGGTTATGCTCAATCACCACAACGCTATTCCCTTTACTTGCAAGGCGTTGCAGCAATTGCAGGAGAATTCTGATATCCTCGAAGTGTAAGCCGGTGGTGGGCTCGTCCAGCAAATAGAGCGTACGGCCGGTGCTCACTTTGCTGAGCTCGGTGGCCAATTTCACTCGCTGTGCCTCGCCACCACTCAGAGTGGGCGCCTGCTGACCAAGAGTGACATAGGTAAGTCCTACATCGTACAGAGACTTCAGCTTCGACTTGATCTTCGGGATCTCTGCAAAAAACTCCAAGGCTTCTTCCACGGTCATGTCCAGAACGTCGGCAATAGACTTCCCCTTGTACGTTACCAGCAGAGTTTCGTCGTTGTACCTTTTGCCTCCGCATACATCGCACTGCACGTACACATCGGGCAAGAAATTCATTTCAATTTTCTTGATGCCTGCCCCCTCGCATTCTTCGCAGCGCCCGCCCTTTACATTGAAGGAAAAACGGCCGGCTTTGTAGCCGCGGGTCTTTGCTTCCTTCATCATCGTGAAGTGGTCGCGTATCAAGGTGAACAGGCCGGTATAGGTAGCCGGATTTGATCGAGGCGTGCGACCAATGGGCGATTGGTCGATCTCTATCACTTTATCGATATGCTCCAAGCCGTCGATGCCGGCATACGGCAACGGCAACGTTTCACCGGAGTAAAAGTGCCTGTTCAGAATGGGATACAATGTGTGATTCACCAGCGACGACTTCCCCGATCCGCTCATGCCGGTAATACACACAAAACTTCCCAGGGGAATTCGCAAATCAACATTCTTCAAGTTGTTTCCGGTAGCACCTCGCAAGGTGATAAACGAGCCCGATCCCGGGCGGCGCTCGGCCGGAATCTCAATCTCTCGCTTACCGGTTAAGAACTGTGCAGTTCGTGATTGCTCTACCGTGCCAGCATCCAGCGTGGGAAGTTCAGCGGGCGGCACGGTAAAAAGTACCGATCCCCCATGAACGCCGGCGCCGGGGCCGATATCTACCAGCACATCGGCTTCCTCGATCATCTCGCGGTCGTGTTCAACCACGATAATGGTATTACCCAAATCGCGTAGTTCCTTCAGCGAGCGTATCAGTTTGGAATTGTCGTGTTGGTGCAAACCGATGCTGGGCTCGTCGAGCACATACATCACTCCCACAAGCTGCGATCCAATCTGCGAGGCAAGGCGTATGCGCTGTGTTTCGCCGCCCGAAAGCGTGCGGGCAGGACGATGCAAATTCAAATACGACAGGCCCACATTATTAAGGAAATGCAGTCGAGAGGTTATCTCTTTAAGGATAAGAAATGCGATTCGGTTCTCGCGATCACTAAGCTTTGTGGACAACGAAGCGAAATGCTCAAGCGCGTCGGGACAATCGAGCGCGGTAACATCTTTGATATTTGCGCCGGCAATGCGCACATACAGACTCGATTGTTTGAGCCTGCCTCCTGCACATTCGGGGCAGGTGATCTCCCCCATGAATCCTTCCAACCACGAGCGAATCTTTGTGGAGGTGGAATTCTCGTACTGTTGTTTGAAGTTCGGTACAATACCGTTGAACTCTTGGGTGTAGGTAAGTGTGCGTTGAGCACTCTGCACTACTTCAATATCTACCGTGAGGTCTTTCACGCCGTACAGAAGTTTATCGATGTCCTTTTGCGCCATGTCCTTGATGGGAACATCCAGTGCTATGCCCAGCACTTTTGCCGCCGATTTCACCTGTTGCCACAGCCAGGTATCGCGCTCTTTTCCCAGAATGGCAAAGCCACCTTCTTTAAGAGACAATTCTCGGTCAGGAATAATTCTGGCCATGTCGAAATCACGCAACTCGCCCAAGCCGTCGCAATAGGTGCACGATCCAAAGGGAGAATTGAACGAGAACATATTTGGCGCAAGGCGTTCGTACGAAGTACCGCAGCGGGGGCACGAATACTCGGTGCTGCAGAGAATACTGTCCCAATTGTCGTTGCCTTCGGAGCTGTGCTCCCCGTCGCTTGCATTGCCCGATGCCGCGCGAGTTTCGTGGAGAATCATCACGCTGTCTTCGCCTATAGACAATGCCAGCTCCACGCTTTGCGAAATGCGCGACCGCTCCTCCTGAGAAGCAGTGATGCGGTCTACAACTACTTCGATGTTGTGAATCTTGTATCGGTCTACCTGCATTCCGGGCTCGATGTCTTGCACCACTCCATCCACGCGGATCTTCGTGAATCCTTGTTTGCGCGCAGTCTCGAACACCTCGCGGTAGTGGCCTTTGCGCCCTCGCACCAGAGGCGCAAGTATCATCACGCGACGGCCGGCGGGCAAGCTGAGAATGGTATCAACAATCTGATCCTGCGATTGGGACTGCACCGGCAGATCGCACTGCACGCAATACTGCGTGCCGATCTTGGCATAGAGCAAGCGTATGTAATCATAGATTTCCGTTACGGTACCAACGGTGGAACGAGGGCTGTATCCCACAGACTTTTGCTCTATAGAAATAGCCGGCGATATACCTTCTACAACGTCGATATCCGGCTTCTTCATCATGCCCAAAAATTGTCGCGCATAGGGCGACAAGCACTCCACATAGCGGCGTTGACCTTCGGCATAAAGAGTATCGAAAGCCAGCGACGATTTACCGGAACCGGAGATACCGGTAACCACCACCAGACGATCGCGTGGAATAGTAAGATCGATGTTTTTCAGATTATGCTCGCGCGCGCCGGCAACATGAATATGCGTTCTTTCGCCGCCATCGTCAGTATAGGAAGGCGCAGAGCTCTGCAACGGCTTTTTTGTTTTTGCCGTCGTACTCTTTGGCTGCGTATTTGCCTTCTTTGCGGGTGCCATAATAGAACGCTTGGTTTCGTCGTGACCACGAATATAGGGCTCGCGGCTGCTCACTTTCGAGGGAATCATGTACGGAAATCGATGGCCGGAATCATTGGGGTATTCCTTTTACTACAAGAGCCCGGCAACCTGCGGTTGTTCCGGGCTCTTTGTTCATCTGCTTTTCCTGTGTTAGCTAGATTGTTCGCTACGTTGTTCGCTAGGATGTTCGCTAGGCTTTACGATACGGAGATCAGAGTATCGAATCAGGCTCCGTGATCGCACCTGAACAAGTCGTTGTTTACAATTCGGTGATATCGCTGGCACGCTTCCCACCTGCGAGCGCTACAATCTCGTCGTCGTAGTGATCGGCGATAACAGCTACCGCTGCTATAGCTGTGATCAACTCATTGCGATCCATGTGCGTGCCGGTGATGGAATTGGAGAACACGATGGTGTCGTCGAACAATAATCCAAAACCACCGATGTGCAGCTCTGCATTCTTGCGCAGCAAAAACTTCATGAGTTCCGGGCTCATGCTGGCACCGGTCACTACATGCGCGGTTACTTCTACCATGCATTCTTCAGGTGTAAAGGCGCGCACGGCAATCATCACGCGAGTAGAACCGCGCGACACCGCATACACGCCGTTACCAAAGCTCATGTACTCGGGATATGCATCATTGAGGATGCGCACAACTTGGCTTCGTGTTTCATCGAGCATTTCGTTGCTTGTTCCTTCTGTTGACATATTATTCTCCTTGTTTCGATGGTGGTAACTGACCCATACTTTCTTTGAGCTTTGCCAGCTCGGCTTCCACAGCCGCTCCGGAGCCTAGTTTCTTGAACTCCTCATCCAGACTAGTATTCTCGCCTGCGAGCTGTTCAAACGCAGTAGCCTCAGATTCTATCTGTTCAATTTTACCTTCGTACTTCTCAAACTTGGAAAAGGCATCCGAACCAACTCCGCTGAAGCTCTGCGCTATTTGCTTTTGCGCTTTGGCCGCTTGCGAACGAGCAACGAGGGTACTTTGCCGACTCCGTGCTTCGTCCAGTTTGTTCTTCAATTGATCAAGCTGTCCGCGGAGCTTTTCGGAGGTAGCTTTTGCGGTAGCATAAATCGGCGCCAGATCCGCAACGTTCTTCTCGGTTACCGCTTTCTTTTCCAGCGCTGCTTTTGCCAGATCCTCTCGGCCGGCCTGCAGGGCTTGTACTGCCTTGTTTTGCCAATCGTCGGTTTGATCCTTTGCCTTGGCAAGTTTGCGCTCCAACGATTTCTCGTTGGCAATTGCGTTTGCTACGGCAAGCGTTGCGCGGTTCACGGATTCCTCCATCTCCACAACCATTTGCTTGAGCATTTTCTCCGGATCTTCTGCCTTGTCTAAGGCATCGTTAACATTCGATTTGAAGATATCGGAGATGCGACTGAACAACCCCATGACGAACCTTTCCGTTTGGTGATGTAATACCTACATTATTGTTCCAAGTTACTGAACAATCCCTAGGACGCGCCACCATGCACTTTGTTGCAATACCTTCCGGCCTTGCGTGTTATCCATGCTCTGCAGCTGCGGCACAGCGACTGCACAGCCAAAGGTGCGCATTGCACAACTCGCATACGCGGTGTACCTTTGCTCTGCAGAACATCTACTCAGCTCAAGCTCGTGACAAACACTTCGCCATCCATAGATAACGCCGTAGCCGCTTTTACCTCTTTGCCAACCATTGGAAAGAAAACCGCTCAGCGAATAACCTTTTTTTTATTGCGTCAATCCGACGCTCAAGTTCGGCAGATCGCCCAAGCATTACTGGATCTTAAAGCTAATGTGCGATTCTGCAGCGAATGCTTCAACTTCACCGAGAGTGATCCCTGCACCATCTGTTCTTCTTCCAAACGAGACCGCTCCGTGATCTGTGTTGTTGAAGAACCCAGCGATGTTCTGGCGATAGAAAAAACCAATGAGTTCAACGGCCTGTATCATGTTCTTCACGGATCTCTCAATCCCTTGGACGGCATAGGGCCCGATGATATCAAGATTCGCGAATTGGTTCAGCGCTGCTCCGCCACCGTAAAGGAAGTAATACTTGCACTCAATCCTAATGTTGAGGGTGAGGTAACCACGCAGTATTTGTCTAGACTTCTTAGTCCCTTGGGAATCAATGTCACTCGCATTGCGCGGGGCATTCCCATTGGCAGTGATCTGGAGCTGGCCGACGATGCCACCATTGCGCGTGCCATCGAGGGCAGACTGACCGTGTAGGTTTAACCTAGAAAGAAGAGTAACTCATGTAGTTGCCTATTCACTCGATGAAATCCGGCTTCCTTCAACATATCAACACCATCTACACCGCCCGCGCACATTCACGGCGGGGATTTGTTCTAGTGCTTGTGCTTTGCCTTAGTGTTTGCGCATCTCTAAGTTCCTGTAGCTTCTTTGAACCGCGCACACCGGAAGAACCCTCCGGTGGAACGACGGGATTTCAACAACCGATTTCGGAGAACATTGTTCTTTCGAATTTTCAAAGCGCTGTTCAAGAAAGCAACACCGAGAACCTGATTCGCTGTTTAGCAGATACAACTCTGGGCGCTCGTCAGCCCTATAAATTCGATGCATCCATTGATGTGCTCACCACCTTTGCGGAGCAGTTTCGGCAGTGGTCCACGGTGAATGAAAGGCAGGCATTTCTCTCGATGACATCCAAGATTCCGGCGCCCGGCAAAATCAATTTGCAACTGTTGCGTGGACGCTTCGACGTTCGGGTTCCCGACTCTGCCGTCTATGCTGCCGATTACATACTTCGTGTGCCGCATGTTTCGCCATCGGTACCAACATTGGTGGCCGGCACTATTCGGCTGACCATGTTCCGCGACGATTTTAACCAGTGGTACATAGGGCGCTGGTCCGACGCCAAAGGCCCGGAGAACGATACCATCAGCAATACTTGGAGCGCTTTGAAGGCGCAATTTTCTAACTAGCGGCTACGGTAGTTGATCAGGTAATTCTTCAAGTTTTATCAGGATTTGTTTAACGCTCGCCCATGCTCTTGGCACAGTTCGCACATATCATTCGCAACCAACTATCAGTGTTCGGGCTGGTAATCGTTGTTGCGCTGTGCGCCGGCAGTTGCGACAATCCTTTTGCACCAAGAAAAGTGGAGCGCGCGCAATCGGCCGCCGGCCTGGGCGACCAAAGCACCGTCGACGGCGTTTTTCAAAACTTCCGCTACTCGTATCTCACCAAAGATACCCTTGTGTACGGGCGTCTGCTCGATACCAATTTCACCTTCATCTTCAGAGACTACGACAAAGGCATCGACAAGTCTTGGGGCCGCGACCAAGACATGATTGCCACCTCGGGCTTGTTTCGCAGCTGCGAAACCCTGGATCTGATTTGGAACAATGTCATCTCGTCGGTGGGCGATACCCTGGTGCGCGATATCTCGCGCGGATTTAACCTTACTATCACCTTCTCGGCCAGCGATGTGGTGTATCTGCAAGGGCGAGTAAATCTGCGCATTGCACGCCAGCGAAGCAGCGATGTGTGGATGATTCAACGGTGGCGCGACGAGTCGAATTTTTAGCGAGGAACGTTGCTCGTGTTTCGTTCGTATCGCGCATCACCGTTATGCCTCTGCATCCGTTGCCATTGCACGCAGAGCCTCATCCACCACATAGAACGATCCCAGAATCAGTACCGGCATACCGGATGCCAAAGCACGACGAGCTGCCTCCGGTATGGTACCGCAATCGTCGGCATGCACACCACACTCGCGTGCAATGCGTACTACTTCCGCACTGATCATCGCACGCTCGTTACCTGGCGCTCCGGCGTACAATGTGTGGCACAGTGGCGCTATTTCTCGCAGCATCGCCGCGCAGTCTTTGTCCTTCATCACACCAAATACAACAGCAAAGCGCGTGTTGCGATAGGGTGATTGTTCAAGAGTTTGGCGGCAACGCAGTAGGCATGCTTCGTTATGCCCAACGTCTGCCAGTATTACCGGCGCTCGCTTCACGCACGACAATCTCGCTGCAATACCGCTGTTTGCCACTACGTTCCGGCAGCCGCGAATGATTGCCTCATCGCTTACAGCGATTACCGGCGCGCAGGCCTCTAGCGCAGCAATCACGCATGCCAAATTCGTGGCCTGGTGCTCGCCGCTTAGAGGCGAATCTATAACCAGTTCGGAAGCCGGTTCGGAGCGCCGGCTGCCCATAATCCGCACTCTGCGTTCCTGATGCAAACGGTCGTCGATAGCTCCCGAGCTTATATCACAATAGTCACGCGCTATAATCACCGGAGCATTGTGCAGCTGCGCCTCGGCAGCGATGATAGCCCGGAGATGTTCCCTATGCTCTCCCACCACCACCGGCACACCGTGCTTAATGATACCGGCTTTTTGATAACATATCTCCTCGAGCGTGGGGCCTAAATACTCCTGATGGTCAAGGTCGATGGACGTGATTACTGATACCAGCGGCGTGACCACATTCGTAGCGTCGAAGCGCCCTCCCATGCCGGTTTCGAGCACAGCCACATCCACGTTGTGGCGGCGGAACGCCAAAAATGCCATAGCGGTGGTGACCTCAAAAAAGGTTGCCTCCGTTTCCGCAATAAACGGCTCCAGCTCTTCGAAAAGACTGCATAGCTCGTCGTCGCTAATGCACACACCATTGAATCGTATTCGTTCATGAAAACGATGTATGTGCGGCGAAGTATACAGGCCTACATTCATTCCCTGCTCCATGAGCACCGATGCTATGGTGGAGCACACGGAACCCTTGCCATTCGTTCCGGCTACATGGATAAAGGATACACCCAGATGCGGATTATCCACTTTGTCCAGAAGATGCAGGGTGCGTTCCAGACCCGGCTTGATGCCGAATCGATGCATGGAGAATAATCGTTCAAGTATGTGATCAGTGTTCATGTAATATCTTTGAGTGCTGTCAGTCTAATGGTACTGTAATGTCAATGTATTGTCAATGTACGACGCACATTCATGAAACGAAACCCTAAACGTGTACTTCTTGGAATGTCCGGTGGTGTGGATTCCTCCGTGGCCGCCGCATTGCTGGTGGAAGAAGGATACGAGGTTATCGGTATCACCATGAAAACATACCGGTACGAGGATGTAGGCGGCAATGTTGGTAACGACTCCTCGTGTTGTTCATTGGATGGTATCAATGATGCTCGCCGCGTGGCACTGCAACTGGGTATACCGCACTATGTTGTGGACTTCAGCAGCACCTTTCGCGAGCATGTTATAGACCCGTTTATCAACGAGTACATGAGCGGCCGCACACCCAATCCTTGCGTGCAGTGTAATATCCATATCAAGTGGGCCGAGATGCTGCGCAAAGCCGATTCCTTGGGCGCAGAGTTCATTGCCACCGGTCATTATGCCCATATTCGTTTTGATAAATCCCGTGAGCGCTTTATGCTCTCCCGCGGCGATGATACCCGCAAGGATCAATCATATGCTCTTTGGGGATTACCGCAAGAAGCATTGTCGCGCACCATATTCCCCTTGTCCCAATACACCAAAGAAGAATCCAGGCAAGTTGCCGAACGTGTAGGGCTAAGCGTGGCCAAGAAGAAAGAATCGTACGAGATTTGTTTTATACCGGACAACAACTACAACCGATTTCTGCGGGACAATGTTCCGGCGTTGGACGAGAATGTTCGTGGCGGCGATGTGGTTCTTGAAGATAAGGTGATTGCTAAGCACGAGGGATTCCCCTTCTACACTGTGGGACAGCGCCGAGGCTTGGGAATAGCGCACGAGGAGCCGCTCTTCGTTTTGAACGTGCTCTCCGAAACGAACACACTGGAGGTGGGCACCGAAGACAAACTTCTGCATTCTCATCTTCGAGCCACGAACCTGAACCTTATTGGCCGCGACAACCTGAACGAACCTGAAGAGTTCACGGTAAAGATTCGCTATAAAGATGATGGCGCACAGGCCATGTGCTCAACGGATTCGAACGGCGACCTCGTCATCAACTTTAACGAGCCGCGCCGCGCCATTACACCCGGACAATCCGTGGTGATGTATCATGGCAACGATGTAATAGGCGGTGGCGTTATCGCAGAGCGTTGGTAATGCGCTTATACTCCGCGTAGATCTTTGCTATCTCGGTTCGCCACTCGTGATGTTTTTGCGTAAACATCCGTGCATTGGCAGATAGTCTCTCTCGCCTTTCAGGGTCTTGTAAACACTCGAGTATTTTCTGTGCCTGTACCGCGGGATCGTCGCTGATTATCAGTCCGTCCTGCTCCGTGGCTGTTACGCCCTCTGCACCTACACGTGTGGCCACAACGGGTAGCCCCGCAGCCATGGCCTCCATTATTTTTATGCGAACACCGCTGCCAACAAACAGCGGACACACAAAGAGCGCAGCCGAGTGATAATACGGTTGCATCACGGGAACATAACCCTGTGCAGTAACTCCGCTTACGCTGCCGGTGCGGTATCGCTCGGGAAGATGTTTGCCGGGCAGCACCAAGTGCACATCGGGAAGCTCCTTGCGCACACGTGGCAATACTTCGCTCACGAACCAATCCAGCCCCTTCACATTGTGCTCCCAGCTCCAGGCAGCAGCCAGCACAAGTTCGTGCGGATGTCGTTGATTAGTCGCTGGTGCACCCCACTCATCGGTATTTACTCCCGCGGCGGCAGTGATGATGCGGCCTTCGGGCATATCGGCTATAGGCTTGGCAGCTAAAGTTTCACCGGAACCTGAGTACACAGCACCGGAACCTGAGTACAACGCACCGGAGCCTGAGTACACAGCACCGGAACCTGAGTACAACGCACCGGAGCCTGAGTACACAGCCCTGTACTCCCGTACAAGCTCGCCGGCGCGCTGCTCGTCCACGGCACTCATGGTAAACGATACATCGCTTTGCGCAATGCACCGAGCTTCTGCTCGCTTGAGTTTCTTGGCCTGCCAATTCACGTACAACCTGCGCGGATCCATTAATCCTAAGCTCTGCGCATACCGCTTCCAAATCATCCACTCCACATTATGCAGGCGCAGGCCCACGGGCATTCCGAATTCCCTCTTGAGAGCCAGAGCCACAGGCGCCATAGCCGTATGATCGGCATGAAGTATATCATACTTCTCTTGCCGGCAAAGAACACGAAGCTGAGCAAGTACGTGAGGCGAGCTATGCTTTGCCAAATACAGTGGCGGCGATGAAAACAGCGACCGGGTTATTGCCGCTAAGGAATTCCGTGTGGAATGAGGCAGAAGGATGTGACGAAAGCTCACGTCGTCGTGAGTGACGGTGCTATCCGTGTATTCACCCTCGTGCAGAGACACCACCGTAAGCTCCGCCCCGCAAGCCACAAGGTGCTTGGTTACATTCCACATGCTGATTCGCCCACCGTCGTCCGGAGGCAGCATGGTTCGCGGGGTGAGTTGAAGGATTTTCATGCAATTGCGCTATTGTTCGCAAGATAGCATTGCAGGTCTGTTATTTTCGCGCAGCTACTCTCGCGGCGTTGCGAGTGTATTGGCGCCTACAACAACAATCAACTATTCACTTGGAGAGTTATGTACGGATCATTTCAGCAGCATTTGTCGGACGAGTTGTCGTCCATTCGCAGCGCGGGTCTTTTCAAGGAAGAGCGCATCATTACGTCGCCCCAATCCACCGAGATTAGCGTGCAGGGCCGCTCGCAAACAGTTCTGAACTTTTGCGCGAACAACTACCTGGGCTTGTCTTCGCATCCGGATGTAATTGCTTCCGCGAAAAACGCGCTGGATACCCACGGGTTCGGAATGTCTAGCGTACGGTTTATTTGCGGTACGCAAGATCTTCATAAAGAACTGGAACAAAAGATTGCAAGCTTCTGCCAAACCGACGACACCATTTTGTACGCTGCCTGCTTCGATGCCAATGGTGGTGTATTTGAACCTCTACTCGATGAGCGCGATGCAATTGTAAGCGACGAGCTTAATCACGCGTCCATTATCGATGGTGTGCGCTTGTGTAAAGCAAAGCGCTATCGGTACAAGAGCGGCAACATGGAAGAACTGGAAACTCAACTGCAAAAGGCCCGCGAAGACGGTGTGCGCTATATCATGATTGCCACCGATGCAGTGTTCAGCATGGATGGCACCGTTGCGCCATTAGACCGCATCTGCGATCTGGCCGACAAATACGATGCGCTTGTGATGGTTGATGAATGCCACTCTATGGGCTTTATGGGCAAGAACGGACGTGGTGTTGTGGAGATGTGCGGCGTAACAGGACGCGTTGATATCATTACCGGAACACTTGGCAAGGCGCTTGGCGGCGGCATCGGCGGTTTTACGACGGGTCGTAAAGAGATCATCGAGTTTCTGCGCCAGCGATCACGCCCCTATCTGTTCAGCAATTCCCTTCCGCCCAGCGTTGTAGGCGCGAGCATCACGGTATTCGATTTGCTCAGTTCCACTACAGAGCTACGCGACAAGCTGGAAAACAACACTCTGTATTTCCGCCAAAAAATGACTTCGCTTGGTTTTGATATTAAGCCCGGCACTCACCCCATCACGCCTATCATGGTGTACGATGCAAAGAAGGCGCAAGACTATGCGCGCGCGTTGCTCGAAGAGGGTGTGTACGTAATCGGCTTCTTCTATCCGGTAGTGCCTAAAGACTTGGCACGAATTCGCGTGCAGATAAGTGCCGCACATACGCAAGAGCAACTTGACCGTGCAATCGATGCGTTTGCTCGCGTGGGTCGCTCGCTGGGAATCATTTCCTAAACTCGGCGGGAATTGTTTCCTAAACTCGGCGGGAATCACTTCCCGACTCATTGTCACAACGGTGACTCACTTACACGGTACATCATGATGACTCCCGGAGAAATCAGGCAAATGCTGTTGGACGAAGATGATCAGTTGAAGAAACTGCACGACATCGTCTCCAAAACAATAGAGGAAGAGGGTCTGGTAGTGGACAATCTACTTCATCCTGCTGTGGAAACTCTGACAACGGGCCAGAAGCTCTCGGACAAAGTAGCACGCTTTGGCGGCAGTTGGGCTTTTATACTTAGCTTCCTGGGGCTGTTGGTGCTGTGGATAATTGTGAACGCGTTTGTACTGGCAAACAAGGCCTACGATCCCTATCCTTTTATTCTGCTGAACCTCATACTCTCGTGTGTTGCAGCGCTTCAAGCGCCCATTATAATGATGAGTCAGAACAGGCAGGAAGAAAAAGACCGTCAGCGTTCCGAGAACGACTACATGGTAAATCTTAAAGCAGAGTTACAGATTCGAAGCTTACATCAAAAAATTGATCTGTTGTTCGAAAAGCAACTCAAAGCGCTGATTAACTCTCAAGCAGAGCAGCTCACGATTCTGGAAGAGCTACAGTCTCGATTCTCCAAGCACACAGATCTAAACCACAAGAACAAGGAGTGACCGGAATGCGAAATCATCGGCTCTTGACGCTGGCTGCAGCTACAATGCTATTCCTGGCAGAGTTCGTGTATTGCCACGCAACGGAATGGCGCGTGGGTCCGGGCCGCACCTACACTAAACCCAGCTCCGTAGCAGCATTGGTGAGTGATGGTGATACCATAAGCATCGATGCCTCTACCTATACCGCCGATGTGTGCCGGTGGACTGCCCATCATTTGTTGTTCAGAGGCGTTGGCGGCAACGCGGTTCTGGCATCGCAGGGAAACGTGTACGGCGGCAAAG
>JBJOLU010000224.1:0-14261 GCA_046052705.1 Bacteroidota bacterium
GTTGCCGGTTTGTGCTCTTTTATGTGAACCAACGCCCCGCCACTCCCATCACCTTCAGAGGGAAAAAACGCCATCGGAATAGGTTCCTGCGCTCCCGGTATCTCCATTCGTTGCATGGTGATTTGAAAAATGGTCTCATAAAATCTCACGGCACGTTCGAAGTCGGCTGTTGGGATTTCGAACCACGTAGCAGCAGATCTATTCATAACTACAAGAACAACTTAGTTGAAAAAAACGGTGAACGGCTTGCATCCGCATTGCTCCGGAATCCGGCGTGTTTGTCTATCGCGATGCGCGCGAGATAATAGCAGATGTAGAGGTGTTGTGAACAAAAGGAATAAGCACCACTTCGCCGCCGCGTGAGCGAACGAACTCGGCGCCTACAACATTCTGCTCTGTGTAGTCGCCGCCTTTCACAAGCACGTCGGGCTGAACCTGCTGAATAAGTTCCAGCGGCGTGTCTTCTTCAAACACCACAACCATATCCACAGAACGCAGAGCGTTCAATACTATAGCTCGCTCATTTTGGGAGTTCACGGGCCTGGACTCACCTTTAAGGCGCCGTACAGAATCGTCGCTGTTCAGACCAACCACAAGCATGTCTCCGTGAGCGCGAGCGCGCTCCAGATAATCCACATGCCCCGCGTGAAGTATATCAAAACAACCATTAGTGAACACGATGCGCATGTTGTCTATGCGGGCAGCGTTGCACATGGCGGATATGTCGTTACGGTCCACTATCATAGGTGTAGCCCTGAATTCATGGCGAAGATACGGGAGAAGTTCATCTTGGTTAGACGGCGCGGGAGTCGGCTGGACATCTAAAGACCAATCGTACACTGAATCCCTGCGGCGTAAAGAAGAGGTGAGTTCTACCGAGGTATCGGCAGCAAGGAAAAAAACTGAACAAGGAATTTTACACTCCCATAACTTTACCACGTGTCAGCATGACTATACCTTGATGCATACTCTTCGATTACTTAGTGTTACACTGTTTTTGGCGTTTTTGTCGCTTTGCCTGCGCCCGGTAGATGCGCAAGCACAAGTGTACATTCGCCATGTGTACCTGAAAAAATCCGATGTGTTCGATTCATCGCACACCGATTGGTTCTTTGGTGCGCGTTTGTTGAACTCCCTGCATACCCTTACCAAAACTCATGTGATCGAAGACGAATCGTTGTTCACAGAGGGCGATGAATTTTTCGAAGAAGATTTGGAAGAAACTGCGCGAAACCTTCGCCGGAGAAACGTGTTCTCGCGCGTGGATGTGCGGTGGCAGGATGTGGCAAAAGATAGTGTGGATGTAGTGGTATCTACGCAGGATAAATGGTCTACCCTTGGCGAAATTCTTTACGGTTCCGGTGGCGGCGCGCTGAACTACGGCGCTGCGCTTCGCGAAGAGAATTTCCTTGGAGAGGGCATAAACACAGGCGTTTCGGGCTTGTTTCGCACAGAGAACGATCTTGGTTGGCAAGGGCAGTGGTATATGCAATACCGCAGATTTCTTCGCAGCGATTTTAATCTCTTTGCTTCACTGCTCTCGAATAAAGTTCGCACGGTTCAAAATCTGGTCATCGATCATCCCTTTCAAACTCTGGCAACGCGCTCTGCCTACGGGATATCCGTGGTGAACTCCTTTGGCGATGATTTTCTGTATACGTCGGGCGCTGCTCCCAAACAATTGCCCTATCATTTGCGCAGAGTTACCGCACACTTTGCCCGCGCCACTATCGATCGCGACCGCTATTTCTGGTCTGTACTTGTGAGTGCGGAGGACGTACAGCGCCTCTCTGATACGTATCGCCAAGCCTTCGACAATAGTGGCAGAGTGTTGTTCTCGCTCGGTTCGCTCAAGCAGGAATTTGTGAAGAGCGTGCGCATCGATGGCTACGAAACGCGGGACGTTGCCGTGGGAGCGTGGGGCCAGGCCGTGTTCGGGTATTTGTTTCCCATGCGGTCCGGCGGAGACAGACTTACCTATATCGGTGCCAGAGCAGAGCAATCGGCATTGATGCTGGACAACAAATTGTATTTGTACGGCGCTGCCGAGGCGTCTTCCGGATTTTCGGGCAGTGAAGGGCGTTATACCTATGTGGAAAGTTCAGGCATCGGCCACTATCATATTAGCCCGGATGTGCTGCTTACAGCCCGTTTTTTGCAGCAAACCTCGTGGAATTGGAGCGCTTTTCGCCAATTAGTGCTGGACAACGACATGGGCTTGCGGGGCTATGTACTTAATGGTATGGCCGGAGATAACCGCTTTCTGTCCAATGCCGAAGTACGGTTTTTCCCGTCGGTGGATTTGTGGATACTGCGCTTCGGAGCCGCTGCTTTCTACGATGGCGGCATGGTGTGGAATCAGTCCCAAAACTTCCTGCAACAGCGCTTTCGCAACACAATTGGCCTTGGTTTACGCATTTTCAACACAAAACTGACCGGATCGGCTGCCATTTTGCGCATAGACTTCGCCTACAACGTGGATGAACGCCGCTGGGCCGGTATTATCATTACCAGCGACCAGCTCTTTTCGGCGTTTGGATCGCACAATTTCACCCTTCCATTCTTGGGCGGATCGAAAATCGACAGTGAATAGAGGACTCTTTTCATCATGCAATTTCCTCCGTCATTCTTTGGCTTTCCATGCGTATTTTTGCCGCTCTTTATAGCCCGTTGGTGGGCTTGTGGTTGACAGATCGGGATAGTCAAAACATCAGCAAAACATCAACAGAAACATCACTCTCAATCCAAAGGTTAGCGCAATGAATGAAGGTTCAATCGTTCAGGTTATCGGCCCTGTTGTGGACGTAGAGTTTCCTACAGGTCATATTCCACCGGTACTCAATGCTCTTCGAATTCCCCGCAAGTCTGCCGAGGGCAACGAAGAAGTTCTTATCTGTGAAGTGCAACAACACTTGGGCGAAGACCGTGTGCGCACCATTGCAATGGATTCTACCGACGGCTTGGTACGCGGTATGAAAGCCATCGACACCGGCGAGCCTATCATGGTTCCCGTTGGTCCCGACGTTCTTGGCCGCATCATGAACGTTATCGGTGAAACCATCGACAACGGCGCGCAGCTCGCAACTACCAAGCGTTATCCTATTCACCGCAATCCTCCGAAGTTCGCTTCGCTCTCCACCAAAACGGAGATGTTCGAGTCCGGCATTAAGGTCATCGATCTTATCGAGCCCTACACCAAGGGTGGTAAGACCGGTTTGTTCGGTGGTGCGGGTGTAGGTAAGACAGTTATCATTCAAGAGCTCATCAACAACATCGCAAAGCAACACGGTGGTTTCTCCGTATTTGCCGGCGTGGGTGAGCGTACTCGTGAAGGTAACGACTTGTTCCTTGAAATGACCGAGTCCGGCGTTATCTCCAAAACATCCATGGTGTTTGGTCAGATGAACGAACCTCCCGGAGCCCGCGCACGTGTTGCTCTTACGGCTCTGGCTATTGCAGAATATTTCCGCGATGAAGAGGGCCGCGACGTTCTTTTGTTCGTTGATAACATCTTCCGCTTTACCCAAGCCGGCTCCGAGGTATCGGCGTTGCTTGGTCGTATGCCTTCGGCTGTAGGTTATCAGCCCACGTTGGCTACAGAGATGGGTGTGTTGCAGGAGCGTATTGCTTCTACCGATCGTGGTTCCATTACCTCGGTACAAGCGGTATACGTACCCGCGGACGACTTGACCGACCCCGCTCCGGCGAATACCTTTACGCACTTGGATGCAACAACCGTATTGTCTCGTTCTATTGCCGAGCTTGGTTTGTATCCCGCGGTAGATCCTCTGGACTCCACATCGCGAATTTTGGATCCGCTCATCGTGGGTCACGATCACTACAATGTAGCTATGCGTGTTAAGCGCACGCTGCAGAGCTACAAGGATCTTCAGGACATCATCAACATCCTTGGTATGGACGAGTTGAGCGAAGACGATAAACTCACCGTGTATCGCGCACGGAAGATTCAAAAGTTCTTCTCGCAGCCCTTCCACGTAGCAGAGCAGTTCACCGGTTTCCAAGGTCGCTATGTAAAGATCGAAGACACCATAGCAGGTTTCCGCGCTATCCTTGAAGGCGAAGTGGACGAGATTCCCGAGAACTTCTTCTCGTACAAGGGAACGCTGGATGAAGTAGTAGATGCTGCTAAAAAAGCAGGTGCGTAATTCACGTTGATGACGACGAATTTTTGGTGCTGATATGTCTGATACCTTGCTCAAAGTTGAAATTGTAACACCGCGATCTACCGCGTACAGTGCTGTTGCGCAAGCAATCACACTGCCCGGTACACTTGGCCCGTTCCAAGTGCTCATCAACCACGCTCCTATCATTTCCTCGCTCGAGTCGGGATTGATAAAGATCATTGATGAGGATGGCCATGATGTGTTGTTCGCAGCCAATGGCGGCTTCGCAGAAGTGCGCAGCAATGTTGTTTCCATTGTGGTGGAAGCAGCTGAAGCCGGTGCGGATATCGATCTTGATGCAGCTACTGCCGAGCTCGCCCGTCTTGAGGAAAGTATCACGGCTAAAGCATCGGCACACAGTAGCGACAGCGACAAAAAGGACTTACAACATGCTCGCAATCGTGTGGCAGCAGCGCAAGCAATGCGTGCTGCATAATGCATCGCGTATCGCATTGCATACTGCGTCGCACACTCCGCGCATAATGTAAACGTAGAACCCAAAGCTCTGTGATGTAATCTCACAGAGCTTTTTTTATTGATTGTTGAGATATACCCATGACTCTTCTAATTGACGGCTCGTCCCTAACCCTGGATGCACTGGTGGCTGCGGCCGGCAACGGCTCTTCGCGCATTGAACTCAGCGCCGATGCCCGCGAACGCGTGACACGCGCGCGTACGGTGGTGGAACAATGGGTAAACGAGAGCAAGGTGATCTATGGTGTTACTACCGGTTTCGGTGAGTTTGCCAACGTGGTTATTCCGCCGGGCGAGCGAGAGAACCTGCAGGAGAATCTTATACTTTCTCACGCCGTAGGTGCCGGTGAACTGCTGAGCAGCACTGCTGTTCGAGCCATGATGATACTACGCGTGAATGCCCTTGCTAAAGGGCATAGCGGCGTGCGTCTAAGTACCTTGCAAACACTCTGCGATGTGTTCAACGCCGGCATTGTTCCCGCTGTGCCTTCGCAGGGATCGGTGGGAAGTTCGGGCGATCTGGTTCAGCTATCGCACATAGCGTTGGTGCTTATAGGCAAAGGGCGTTGCTTGGTTAGTGGCAATACTAGTGGCACTGCCACGAACACCACCAATGCCATGAACAGTAGCAATACCATCTCTGCGGCAGATGCTCTGGCAGCGCATGGCATCACGCCGGTACGCTTACAGGCAAAGGAAGGTTTGGCATTGATTAACGGTACGCAGATGCAGTGCGGTGTGGGTTCACTGGCACTGCACAAAGCTCTGCGCCTGGCCGATCTGGCCGATGTAAGCGGCGCTCTTAGTGCCGATGTGCTACGCAGCACAGACAGAGCCTATGATGCGCGCCTTCATGCTCTGCGTCCGCACATGGGCCAGCAGCAAAGCGCTGCACGTCTTCGTGAACTGATGAGCAACAGCGCTCTGCGCGAGTCTCACCGCACCGACGATACCCGCGTTCAGGACGCGTACTCCATTCGCTGTATGCCCCAGGTGCATGGCGCATCCAGAGATGCGTTGCGGTATGTGAAGAGTGTGTTTGATACAGAGCTCAATTCCGTTACGGATAATCCTCTGATTTTTCCCGACGATCACGACCATGTGGAGGGCGGCAATTTTCACGGTCAGCCGTTGGCGCTTGCGCTGGATTTTCTGGCAATTGCCGCGTCGGAACTTGCCAACATCTCCGAGCGCCGCATAGAGCGCATGGTGAACGGCGCGCTGAGCAATGGTTTGCCGCGTTTCCTCACAAAGAACGGTGGCGTGCAAAGCGGAATGATGATTGCTCAATACACGGCGGCAAGTATCGTGAGCGAGAACAAAGTGCTGGCGCATCCGGCAAGTGTGGATTCCATTCCCACAAGCGCAAATCAGGAAGACCATAACTCGATGGGCAGCATTGCTGCAAACAAAGCGCTGAAAGTGGTGGAGAATCTGCAGACAGTATTGGCAATTGAGTTGCTCTGCGCGGCACAGGCGCTGGACTTTCATCGTCCTCTTACCACCGGTCCAACGCTGGAGCGCGTGCACGCTGTGATTCGCACACGTGTACCCTTTGCTCAAACCGATCGCATATTATACGACGATGTATCCGCAGTGCGCGACCTTATAGAGAGCGGTGCTTTGGAGGCTGTGTTGTAATAGCCCACACCTACGTTTCAACACTACTCGGCGTCCTCGCATGGTGCATCGGGCAGCGCAAGCATCGACGACGAGGTCAGCGTTTGGCCAATGATTCCTTCCAGCTCGCCATGTATGCGCAGAGCGGCCTTGCGCGTTAGTTCAATCTGCTTTTCACGCTTAGCCCAAATGCGCTCGTAGGCCGTTCGTTCGCTTTCCAGCTCTTTGCGCATGGTGATGATCACTTCCATGATCGACTGAATATGCTGGGCGAATTGCGGCCCGGTTAGATAGTCGTACAGCAATTCCATTTTTTCCGACTTACCCTCGTTAGCAACTCGCTGGCGAGACACAAGTATCACGCCCTCGCGCAATGCACCTGCAAGCTGCAACGCGTAGCGTATATCGCTCACCCACACGCCATCTACGTTTGCGAACATCTCTACACCTTTAGGCAGGGCAGTAGTGGCAATGATGCCAACGTGCGCGCTGAGTTCTCGCATGTCGGCTTTGAGCTTGGGAATAAACTCATTGCTCCAGGTTTTAGTGCGCTTGATCTCCCACAAGATCAAGCCACATTCGCGGTGTTGATCTACTACCGTTTGCACGATGTCCGCGCCCTTTACTCCTTTGGGTACCTCTGCAATGGTGTCGAACATGAAGGTCTTGGCCAACTGCTCTTCCAAAAGATTCTCCAGCACCTCGCCCTGCAACTGCTGTGAGCCCTGATTGATCTTCCGCTCCATTTCTTCCAAAGCTTTACGCATATCGGCGATCTTTTTGTCTTTCTCCGCGTCGGTCAAACGGTACTGCTCGCTCACTTGTTGCTGGGCTTTATCAAAGATCTGCTGGCGCTCCTCCATCAGTGTCTTTTGGTTTTGAATCTGCATTTCCTGCCGTTCGTCTTCAAGCTTACGCTTCTCTTGAAGCAGATCTACCTGCGCTTTTCTCATTTCATCCATTTTCTCCCGCATCTGCCGAAGCTCTTCATCTCTGGTTGCCAGCTGCTGCGCCACCGCTTCGGCGGCTTTCTTGGCCTCTTCGGCGCGCATCGCTTGTTCCTTTGCGCGCATCTCTTCCTCGTGTTCTTTCTTCATGGCAAACTCTCGCTCCAGCTTTTCGCGATGCGACCTCTGCAGTTGTTCCTGCAGCGCTGCTACCTGCTTTGCGAATGCTACATCACGGCGTTCGGCTTCTTCTTTGGCCTCGTTCTTTTGGGCAATGAGCTTCAACTCGAACTCGCTTTGAATGCTCTCGCGCACCTGTTTGCCTAAAGCTTCGGTGAGATCGGACCCGCAATTCGGACAACTGAGAATGGATGAGGTACTCATACTACATGAAAAAGGTTTGGAAGAGAATCAAAATGAGATGCAAGAGCCCAGAGTACTGCCGCGGTAATGACATGCCCGGACATGTCCTGACATGCCCGGCTGCGCCCCAATTGCTTGGGAAAATAACCACCCCTGAGCGAAAGGTTGTCCCCATTTTTTCCAAAAAAAAAGAGCGCCTACCGAAGCAGACGCTCTTTTTAATTACTTACGACAAATATTAATTAATGCTATCAGCAAGAATAACATTAACTCCGCTTTTCTTCAGCAGCTTACCGGTAACTGTTACGTTACCGCCTGCAAGGTCTGCAAGCTTCGAAGATGCGTTGGTGCCGTCGCCGGTCAGAATGATATAGCATGTGTTCTTTACGCACAGGCAAAGAAGCTCACCGCGGCCAACCGATGTCTTGGCATCGGCCTTGGAGATCATGGCACACTTGCCATTGGCGCAGCCAATCAAAGTGGTTACTGTACCGGTCCAACCCTTGGCCTTAGCAGCTTTGGCAGCCGGAGCAGCTGAAACAGGAGCTGTGGAGGATGCCGCAGGTGTAGGCGCAACCGGTGTAGCCGGAGTAGCAGCGGATTCTACGGATTTCTTTTTGCCGAAGCCTTGAGCCGAAGCGGTGTGAACACCAACAATCGCTATGATTACAAGCAGAATATATTTCATAATTAAACTCGAATAAATAAAAGGTGATACAAATGAATATCAATTACCCGGTGAAGGGAAATTGAGTTTACTGATTGGTAACGTGCATTACGCGTGTGGCACGAATAGCCGGGCCGTTGAAGTCGAAGTTGCCGGACTTCATTGCGTAGGGAATAAGTGCTGTCTTTTGAACCGAAGCATCGATCTCTACGAACGATCCATTCGCGTCGTTCTGAATTACAGCACCATTTTTAGCTTTTACCAAAATCTTCGCAAAGCGATTGTCTCCGGTGATAACGTAAAACACGTAGCTCTTAGACGTTTTTACATCAAGCAATCCTTCAACTCTCTTTTTGCGCATAGAGGTTGTATCGTTTAGAGCTTTGGTTTCATACACGGCATTAAGGCTATCAGCAGAAATGGTGTACGGTGTGTTAGCATCTTGGGCGAAGATGAATGTGCGCTTTGCTGTTTTTCCGCCGATTTTTCCACTGACATCTGCAAAGGCAGAAGCGCTAGGGGCACCGAATGTACTGTCGGAAGAATCGAAGCAAAGATCCCAAAGATTAGCCGAGGCGATAGTTTGGTTGGTACCATTCAGCAGGTCGATACCGCTACCCAATACAGACTTGCGATCGTATGCGCGAATACCTACATAGCGAGTAGCAGCGGCCCAATCGATAGAGATGGAAGAGGAAATTGTATCTGCGGTGCGAGCGGAAACCTTGAAGGTGAATGCTTTGCCCGGCTGAAGAGGCGAAATGTCGAAATAAGTGAAGCCTTTGGGCAAGGAAATGCTCTGGCTGTAGGAGCCGTTGGAGATAACAAGCAAGTAGTCTTTGAACGCGCTATTCGATTCCGAGGCAGACGCAGTAAACGTGATGCGCACGGTGGAGTCGTTAACAGAGCATGCCTGCAGGCCGGTAGGTGCACTGGGCACGTACACTGCGGGATCTATTGTGGTGTCGTCGCAGGCAGAGAAAAACACAGCTGCCGACAGGACGAAGAGAGAAATGTAGCGTAAGCTATGGCGTATCATTACAAGTAATCCTATAAAAGTGAGTAAAAGATTTTTGGAATCAAGATTTTTGGAATCAAATGCGTCGTTGTGCCGCGAATATAGCGCTGCGCCGCCGCCAAAATACGGAGCAGGTAGTACCTTCGGCAGAGTTACTATGGCTGCGCACGGAACAGGCCACCACACACAACCCTACACTGTATTTTGCATCGTTACGTTTTCATTGCATCATTGCACATCTGAACTCTACACCACAAACCTCACATCACCATGAGCGAAGCAGTACGCAGCATGTTTGCCGGAATTTCCGGGCGTTATGATTTGATGAATAGCGTCATAACACTCGGCATGCACCAGGCCTGGAGACGCAAGGCAGTAACCCTGAGCGGCGCCAAACCCGCAGACCGTGTGCTGGATTGCGCCTCCGGTACCGGAGACTTCGCCTTGGCCTTTGCAGATGTGGTGGGAACAAGCGGACATGTCACCGCCACCGACTTCTGCCGCGAAATGCTGGACTATTTACCGCCAAAGATCAACCCGGACCTGCAGTCTATCACCGTTGAAGTGGCCGATGCCATGGCGTTGCCCTATCAATCCGGCGTGTACGACGTGGTGAGTATAGCCTATGGTATACGCAATGTGGATGATCCGCGTGTGGCACTGGGGGAAATGATCCGCGTTCTCAAACCCGGTGGCCGCTTGGTGGTAATCGAAACAGGCCAACCCACGGGCTTTATGAAGATCCCCTATGCACTCTTCAGACCCTTGATTCCTGTGGCAGGGCGACTTATCGCAGGAAACTCCGAGGCCTACTCGTACCTGCCCCGAACCGCCCTTGCCTTTCCCTATGGCCAAGCATTTGTTTCTATGCTCAAGGAGCACCCAAGAGTTCGCGAAGCTCGCGCATATCCGCTGTTTTTCGGCGTTTCGTACATTTACGTAGCCACGGTGAGCTAGCCGCTCGCTCCGGATTTTCCGCTTCGTACGCATAATCCACGGGCGTGATTGGGCCCCGGCAATTGACCGAGCAACTTTTTGGCGTATTTTTGCACGGTTGGCAACTCTGCAACCTGCAATGAGTTGCAACAATCGCCACGATTTACGTTTATTCGAAAAGGTACCCGATGCCTCCCAAGCCGTTAAGTGTACTCTATGTTGCCAGCGAAGTTTATCCCTTCGCAAAAACAGGAGGCTTAGCCGATGTCTCGTATGCGTTTCCCATAGCCATGCGCGACCTGGGCCATGATATTCGCGTAATGCTTCCTAAATACGGAAACATTAGCGAGAGAAAAAATCATATTCACCAGATTAACCGTTTGTGCGACATTCCCATTCCGGTTGGCGATATCTCCGAACCGGCTACGGTGAAGTCCTCATCCATCAATAATCCGCGCACAAAAGTTCAGGCATACGTTACCACGAACTTTAATTACTTCGATGCCAAGAAAGGTTTGTACTCCGATCCCGTAACGGGCGCTATGTACAACAACGACGAGCGTTTTATTTTCTTTGCACGTACCGTAATTCAAACATGTTTGCTCCTGGGTTGGTTCCCGGAGATTATACATTGCAACGGTTGGCAAACAGGATTGCTGCCTGCGTATCTGCGCACGATGTACGCAAAAGAGTTTGCAAAAACAAAGATCATCTTTACCATTCACAACTTGTCTGAGCAAGGTGTGTTTCCCGCTGCGTCGTTTGCAAAAACCGGCTTGCCCAAGGAAGCTATGGCAAAAGTTACGCAGGGCAAAACACTGAACTTTACCAAAGCTGCTCTTGAGTATGCCGATGTGGTAACCACAGTAAGCCCTACCTACGCTCAGGATATTGTGAAGGACAAAAAGATTGCCGGCGATTTATTCCCCTTAGTAAAAACGAAAAAGATACGCGGCATCATCAACGGTATTGATCCTTACGGATGGATGCCGAAGAGCGACACACACATCTCCAAGCACTACGATATCAATTCGTGGAAGCAAGGCAAGCATGCCAACAAACAAAAGCTCCACGACAAGCTTGGTTTACCCTTCGACGAAAACATTCCTCTTATCGGCGTTGTGACGCGCATCTCTGAGAGCAAAGGAATTCCTCTGTTCCTGGAGGCCGCACCAAAGCTGCTTTCCGAGAAAGTTCAAGTGGTGTTCCTGGGAGACGGCGATGTGAAAATGAAAAAGGAGCTGGAGAAATTGGCGACGAAGTTCAAAAAGAATTTCGCGCTGCGCTTAGGCTTCGACGATGAGCTCGCACACTTGATCGAGGCAGGTTCCGACATGTTCCTTATGCCCTCGCTCTACGAACCGTGCGGATTGAATCAGATGTACTCCATGATGTACGGTACAGTGCCGGTGGTTCGCGCCACAGGCGGACTTATAGACACCGTGCAGGATTACGATGCAAAGAAGAAAACAGGAAACGGTATTGTGTTTAAGAAGCACGCCGCTGCCGACCTGCTGGCTGCCGTAAGCAAAGGCACAAAGCTCTTCCAAGACAAGGATGCATGGGCCGAACTGGTTACCAATTGCATGAAGAGCGACTTCACATGGATTGCCTCTGCCAAACAGTACGACGGCATCTATCGCGACATGGTGAAATAGCATGTGCTTTGTTATCGTGCGTGATAACGAGTGATGATTCGAAGAACGCAGAGGCGAAGGTCTCTGCGTTTTTTGTTAAGAGTAGGTTAACCTTCGTGCTTTTTCGCATGTCCGACTTCCGCCCGAAGGTATTTTTGTTCTCGCTCGCATCGAGCCGCGTGGATACACGGCAGCCGATGCACGAGAAACGTTTTTTGATTACGATGATTCCTTCTTTGATCTCATCCCCACACAAGACCGGCGCACGCAGTGTTGGCTTATTTCTCCTTGCTGCATGTAGTGCTTTGCTTCTTGGAGCGGAGTTCATGGCGTGCAACGACGCACCTACCGAGGTTGGCTCGGCGGTGATTCCCGACACGGTAAATGCGCGTTCTATTTCCTCGCTGGACACAACGATTTTGCTGTCGTCCGGAACGGTTGTGACACGTGGCGTGGTGTATAATTCCGGAGTGCTGTACATAGGTGCTTCGCGTACCACACGCGCTGCCACCGTGATTCGCATGACCACCATTCCCGATTACCTGGCTTCATTAACCACACAGAATATCGACTCCGCTTATTTGCTTATCAGACCCACACGATTTGTGTATGGCGATAGTTCGGTGCAAGCAAACAAACTGCAGTTTGGTGTATACGAGCTCAACAAAGCATTTATCACGGCCGACACTGCAGGCAGTATTGGTGTATCGGTTCGGTGGCCGGATCTGTTCAGCTCCGGTTTAACACCAAACCCCGCGTACTTTGCCGGCGATACTATCGCATCGTACTCCGGTGTGATTCCCTTGGCAGATACGCTTAGTGATATCAAGATTCCGCTCAATGCAATTGGACGCCAGATGGTTGCCTCCTGGTTTGTGAAGCAAGCCGATTCTACCAAGCGCTCCTCCATTTACGGATTAGGCTTTGTGCCCTATGCAGGAAGCACAGTAGTACGCGCCTTCACAACAGCCAGTGTGCTTAGTCCCACCTTGCCGTTGATTCGCCTGCGCGTGTTTTACCACGACTCTACCAAAGCAGATTCATTAACCATTCAATCGGGTAACGACTGCAGTGTGGTGGACTCTGATACTATTGCAGCGCCGCTAAGTTTGTTGCAGTCGCTGGTTCAAAGCGAACAACGACTGGTGTATGATGTAAGCAGCATACCTGTTACCGATGCTATTCTCAAGGCGCAGCTTACCCTTACCATGGATACCTCATACACAACGCTTGGCAACATCAACACCGCCAATAAGCTCAGCATTATTTCCCGCTTCGATAAAGATTCCGCCAACTCTGTGTTCGGTACATCCTTTACATCCGCTAAGACATCGGGTTCGGATAAAGTTGTATTCGCCAATGTAAGTCAGGCATTAGATCAAGCGCGGCGATCGTATGGCGGCAAGGGAGGATTTTCTGTGGTGAGTAATGGCAACGCGCTTGAGCGCTACGCCGTATACGGCCTGGATGCTCCGCGTGCCATGAGGCCTACACTTGTGATCACCTACGCGCCAAGGCCCACGGCAGGAGGCAAGCGATGAATACAGTCAAGAGTACGACCACCGCAGCGAAGTATTTACCGAAGCAAGCTGAGAAGCATACACCGCCGGGCGTAGGCCATGCGCCATTGCTACGCGCCTTGCTCTGCCTTATGATTACCGGATTTGTGTTGGCTTGCGAGCCGCTATCGGCTCAAGGCGGATCGAACTATACCGTGTTTGGCCTTGGAGACCTGCGCCGCAGTGTTGGAGCGGCGTACGACGGCGTGGGCGGATGCATTTACAGCACACCGTTCGACAACACCATCAATGCTGCGAATCCTGCGTTGTGGTCTGATGTAAAAAGCACGCGCTTGCAGGGCGGATACCGATTTAATCAGTTGCGTGTAACGCAGAATGGTTCGAGTGTAGGAAACAACAACGGCAAGCTGGATGGAGCGGCCGTAGTATTCGCTCTTGATACCACCGAAGGCATAAGTGCATCCATTGGAATTTATCCCTCGAGTTCGGTGAACTACCTGTTTACAAAAAACGTTCGCGTAGCGCTTCCAGATAGTGGTCAGTACATTCAGGGCACTTCTGCCTATGGTGGCAGCGGCGGCTTGAACACGGGATTCCTGGGCGCTTCGTGGGCACTAAGCTCGCGCGTGTCGGTAGGTTTTTCGGGATTGTTTCACTTTGGTGTGATTACCGATAAAGTGGAAACGTCGTTGCAGAGCGAGGGCGCGTTTAATTCCATTACCACGAATCTCGATCAACTTTCTGCCATGGGATTTACTCTTGGTGTGCAAACGCGCCCCGCAGAGAATCTAACTATCGGCGGATCGCTAACGATAAATGGCTCGCTTACAGCTCTCAGCGATTTGAACTATAGAACAGCGCAAAGCGGCGGAGCCGTGGCATACGACAGCACTAT
>JBJOLU010000225.1:0-12339 GCA_046052705.1 Bacteroidota bacterium
AGAGCTGTTCGATGTGATGGCTCGCGAGGGGGCAATTTCCGAGCGCGATAAATCACTGATACTGGTTACCGACTCGGTGGACGAGGCCATGGCGCACATTCAGAAGTATGCGCTGGAAAAATTCAATCTGCAACGAGTAGTAAAGCTGCGCCCCGTAAAGCTACTCGGAGAGCGCGCCTGACAGTCGAGGCTTGTGGTAGAGGCAGTATGCTATTGTTTACCACCATATATCGAGCGGCGGCGAAGAGCTGAAGCTTCGAAACACAAGCCTACGCCATGTGTTCCGTTTCGAGGTTCTCAATGTACCTCTGCACTTCTTTCATGTGCCAATGCGGAGTGCTCGTAGCACCACTGATGCCCACCGTGGCAACGTTCTCGAACCACAAGGGATTGATCTCGTTGATATCCTCCACGAAATAGGTTCGAGGGTTTGCGCTCTTGGCAACGTTGTAAAGAACTTTGCCATTCGATGAAGCCCTGCCGGCAACAAACACAACAACGTCGTTCTTACGGGCAAACTCCAACAGCTGATCCTCCCGGCCGGACACCTGCCCGCAGATTGTATCCTTGGCATGAAACTCCACGGCGATGTCGCGCATTTCGTCCACGATAAGTTCGTGAACACGCTGTTGGAGAAACTCTTTGATAGCAAGGAAGGTGGCGCGGTCCATCGTGGTTTGCGAGAAGAGTACCGTCCGCTTCGAAAGATCTACCGTGGAAGCTGCATCGGCTACAGATAGCACCACAATGCATTCGTCGTTGCATACACCACGAACACCTATCACCTCCGCATGATCACGCTTACCGAAGATCACTACCTGATATCCTTGGTCGTAAAATTTTCGCACGCGCTCCTGAAGCTTTGTTACCACAGGGCATGTAGCATCGATGATCTCGATGCCGTATTCCATTGCCTTGCGATAGGTCTCCGGCGGCTCGCCGTGAGCGCGAATAATCACTTTGGCATTGGTTCCCTTCAGGCGCGGAAAATCCTCAACGCTGATCGTTTCCAATCCTCTGTGTTCCAAGCGGGTTATCTCTTTGGGATTGTGAATGATGTGACCTAATACATACACCGGCGCTTGGTTGTTAGACTCTAACGTTTGCTCGGCAATCTTCACCGTGCGCACCACACCCCAACAAAATCCGGAGAATGAATCAATACTGACGATCATAGCTGTATGTTGAAAGTTGAGAACCGACGTGTCATTTTTCGCTTGTGCGGCCGTATCATTTTTCGCCTGCGCCATCATTGATGCGTTCGCGAGCCAGACGAACGATTTGCTGAACCTGATCTTCAATGCTGAGATTCGACGTATCAATCTCGATGGCGTCGTCTGCCTTTACCAGTGGGCTAACTGACCGCGTGGAATCTTTTCTGTCTCGCTCCACAAGGTCGCGAGCCACATCTTCTACCGCCAGCGCCGAGGCCCCGCTTTCTATTAATCGACGGCGAGCGCGCTCTTCTATTGAGGCTATAAGAAAGATCTTCAAATCCGCATTGGGAAATACTACCGTGCCAATGTCTCGGCCATCCATTACGATACCGCCACTGCGGCCAATCTCCTGCTGTATGGCAACCAAGCGTTCCCGAACTGCAGGGATGGCACTGACTGCGCTTACAGAAGCTGTTACATCAGCTTGACGAATTCTCTCACTGATGTCTCGATCTCCTATGTATGTATGCTGGCCGTCGGCCTGCTGCTCCACGCGCACGTGAATACCCTTGAGCACGGCGTCAATGGCAGTGGAATGGATGTCTATTCCCTGCTCTAAGAATGCAAGTGTTATGGCGCGATACATTGCCCCGGTATCCAGATACGTGTACCGGAGCTCCTGTGCTATGCGCCGCGCGGAGGTCGATTTTCCCGAGCCGGCAGGCCCGTCGATGGCAATAATGATCTTTTTCATAGAGGCAATTGTTCAAAAATACCATCACTGCTCCACGCTAGAGTAAAAATCTCCTCGCTGCTCCCGCCGGGCGTAGATTCAGCTGCCAAAAGTGATAGAAGAACCAAAGGAAAAACACACAAAAACGGCACGAAAAAGACTATTTTGTCCCCCACTAACGCGCAGTTGTACGATTCCATCAGGTACGTTATGTCTATGCTTTACCGCTTTTCTTTTTTCAGTGCACTTTTGGTTCTTGGTGTACTGGTTTACCAAGAGACTTCAGCGCAACCATTCGCGCGTCCTTTCGGCGTAACGATGCCGATGTCCAAACGGTTGGCCTCCGAAAATCTCTTGCCGCGAGAGGTTCACGCATTGGATTCACAGGATGTACTTAGCACCGGTGATGGTCACTTTGTGAATGCTAAGGGCCAACGTGTTCGATTGTTCGGAACACTGCTTTCCTATGCAACCTGCTACCCGGACAGTGCTACCGCGATTCGTGTTGCGGAGCGATTTCGAGCACTGGGAATTAGCGCCATACGTATGCGGGGCTGGGAATATTCATCGTACTTGATTCCGGCCTCGGCAACAGTAACGGATACCATTCTCAATGCCACGTATCTTAAACGATTCGACTGGTTTATCTATCAGTTGGCAAAGAACGGCATCTATGTATTCCTCACGAATGCGGCATTCATGCCCAAGCGAAACGACGGCGTGGCTCAATATGATTCCATCAACTACCCATGGCAGGTACGCGTGTTTCCCTATGTGGACAAGGCCTATCAACAAGCGCAGAGAAAGTTTCTTCGGCGATTTCTTACGCACGTAAATCCTTATACGGGCCGAGCGCTAAAGGACGAACCCGCGCTCGCGTTGATGTCCACCACCGACGAAAACCAATTGCTTGGGTATTGGAACAACAACTTCCGCGAGAACTCCACGAACCTCTTGCCCACCACTCAACGCCGCCGATTGGATTCCTCGTTCAACGCCTACCTTAAAGCTAAATATGGCAATGACCAAGCGTTGCAGGCGGCATGGAGTAATGGGCCTGTCTCGGCGGTCAATCAGTTTAAAGACCCGGGCTTCGAGGACCTGTTTACATCCCCATGGCAAGCGAACATCAACACCAACAACGGCGCGCAAGCGGCGTATATATCCAGCGACGCAGATAAAGTTGAAGGAACGCGATCGGCAGTGTTTAAGATTCTCAAGGGTGGAATGTACAGCAGCGACGTGCAGCTGGTGCTTACCGGACTGAAATGCGAGAAAGGCAAGCAGTACAAGTTCTCTATGTGGATGAGATCTCCGGAAGCCGGACGAAAGGTAAATGTTTACTTGCTGCGCGGCTCAACACCATACACCAACTACGGACTGAGCACCTCGTTTTCATTGAACACGGCGTGGACAGAGCATAGCATGTCGTTCGCATCCACTGCCACCGACGATAATGCACTGCTGATTATTCAATTGGGTCAGTACAATAGCGACGTGTATTTCGACAAAGGTTCCCTTACCGAGGACTCCGTGGCTGTGTTGAGACCGGGCGAGTCTCTCGCAGCATCGAATGTGTCGCTCATGATTGCAGGTCAAGTGGTTTCGGTGAAAAGAATCCTGGAAACAACAGACTTTCTGAATGCGCTTCAAGAGTCGTACTATACTTCCATGCGCACCTTTATTCGCGACACGTTGAAGTCTCACATGTTGGTAGGCGGAAGCACGCAAACTGCCTCGCTTATTGATGCCTATTCCACTCGTACCATGGACTTCACCTCGGCGAACAATTACCGCGGCACATACAGCATTGCACCAAACAACAGTAAACCAAATCCTTGGGATAGCTTGTGGTCACTGAGGAGAAATCTCAATGCCGAAGACATCAATGGAAACACCGTGGCGTCGCTGGCCCGCGCCAAAGTGCGCGGCGTACCGTTGGTGCTCTGCAGTTATTTCCATGCCTACCCCTCTCCCAATGTAAACGAGATGATGAGCTTTGTTCCCTTGTATGCGGCCTATCAAGATGCCGATGCATATTTCTTCGGCGACTGGATCGGAACAAATACCGCGCAGGATTTTGATTCGTCATGGATCTCCAAAACCTGTATCTGGGAGAGTAAAGCGCAGTATGCAATGCAAGCCCTGATGCTCTCTGTATCTGCAGCGTGGCATAAGGCGCTTGTCGCACCGGCCACGGATGTAATTCGTATCAATTACAATTCAACTCAACGCAAGAACCTTCGCTATCAGGTGTCCGGTCATTTCCTGCTGGACGCATGCGACCAACGCATGGGATTCTTCCGCCGTGTAGAAATCGACTCGTTCGATGCAACATCCCAAACGGTACTTCCCCATTTGGTGATTCCGGAATACAACAACACCGGAGGTCTGGATTACTCGAATATTCAATCAGACACAAAGCAGCTCACGTGGAATCAACAAGCAGGATGGATGCGGGTTTCTACGCCGCGCTTTATCAGCGCCACCGGCAAGCTTAAGAACTCCGTTCAAACCTTCGACAACATCACCGTAGAGAAAACCGACACCACTACCTATGGTACTTTTATGTGGATCAGTGCCGACACCAATTCCATCACCGAAAGTGAAAACAGCTTGATTACGGTGGCCGGGCACGTAGCCAATTATGGAGCAAAGCTCGATGGCGATACCACATTGTGGCGAGGCTGGGGCAAAGGTGGTGTGCAAGCGGATGGCATGATCATGCGCTGCTCCATGCGATCCACCTTCGATTCTCTGCTCATCACACCGCTGGATTCTCTGGGCGGCATTGTGGGCGCGCCATTCCCTGCAGCCAAATCGTCAACGGGAAGGTTCAGCTTCGAGCTGGATCAGGCGAAGACCGGTTCGCAGTGGTTCAAGGTTCAGCAAAAACGCGTTCTGAATTCTGTGGCTGATCAATCGCCCGTGCAAACTCTGGAGGTTTATCCAAATCCGGCATCGGATGTTGCGGTATTCGCATGGAGCGGCAATAGTGTGCCTGCCGGCGCCCTTGTGTGCGTGCGCGACATGCTTGGAAGAATTGTACTCCAAACACCGTTGCAAGGCGAACACTCAGTGGCTATGCCGCTCGGCCATCTAACAGCAGGAACCTATGTAGCCGAGCTGGTATCGGGTACTGCTATCACCGCCCGGGCAGTATTTGTGCATCAGTAATCGGTACACACGGTAGCTCAATGCGGTGGCGCCTTCAACCGCAACCGAAAAAATCCGGCAGCAGGATGTTTTTAGCGATAATTCTGCTGTGGAACGGCATCCGTGTGTATTTTTGCCCTCTATTCGAACCACGTACAGGTAAGACAGTAAAGTAATATCGTAATGGCACCACGCGAAAAGAAGTCGGATAACGTAACTAAAGCAGAACTCGTTGATAGAATATCAGAGGAAACAGGGTTAACAAAACTGGAAGTGAAAACGGTTGTAGAGGGATTCATCAATGGAATTCTCTCCTCCATGTCTGAACGCCGCCGCATTGAAATCCGCGGGTTCGGAGTTTTCTCCGTAAAAAGCCGCAAGCCACGAATGGCGCGAAATCCCCGAACGGGAGATAGCGTTGAGCTCAAGGCCCGATACGCTCCGGTGTTCAAAGCTTCCAATGATTTCATCGCTGAGGTAGATGCAAAAATCAAGTCTCGGACCGAGAAGAATTCATGATTGAGGAACCGACTGAAGCTCCCTCTGCTCCCTCATCCAACAGCGATGGCAGCAGCGTGCGAATGCGGCATGGTTTGGTACTTCTTGGCGTGAGTGTTGTGGTAGCGGCCTGTACGTTTTCCTTGTGGCAATACAATGTGCGGCAGGATAGGCTGGCCGGCGAGAACGCCAGACTTGCTCGTCAAGTTCAGGAACTTGAAAACCAGCATAATGGCGCCGAGCATGCCGAGTTGGAGCAACAACGTGCCATGGCAAAGATGTTGCAGGACTCTTTGAAACGTAATCCCACTGATACATCCTTGTATGTGCAGCTTGGATCGGTGCTCATCGCAACAGGCGATACCGTGGGAGCACTGAGTGCCTACAGGAAATACGCGGTGGAGATTAACCCCGCGAATCTTGGAGCTCAAACCGACTACGGATACTTACTGTTCATCACGGGATCGCGCGCCGAAGGAAAGCTTCGCACGCTGAACGTGTTGAAAAAAGAACCGAAAAATCAGATCGCGATGTACAACCTGGCAGCCATGAGCTACAAGGAAGACAACATCGATGAAGCGATACTCTGGATGGATCGTTGCATTGCCGCCAATTCTACTTCAGAAATGGCGACCATGGCTCGGTCGGCAAAGGAGCAGCTTCAAAGTCAGAAGAAGAAAAAGTAGACGCGCGGACGCTTTGTATACATCAGGTGATCTTGCTGCTCCGGCAGAGCAGAACAGATTCATATTCAGGTGGTTGGCGCGGCAAAAGGTTAGAACATTCAAGAGCACATAACAAGAGTTTTTTCATTCACACTATTCGGGAGGCAACATGCCCTGTGGCAAGAAAAGAAAGCGCCATAAAATGGCTACCCACAAGCGAAAGAAACGCTTGCGTAAGAACCGTCACAAGAAGAAGAATCGCTAGTGATACGGACGTTTGAAAAAACGTCCGTTTTTTTTTGTCTTTGGTGTACATACACACACCTTAATCGGCATTGAACCGTCTATGCATGCGCTACAGGCGATACCTGTTTCGTAATTTTGCCAATCAAATCGCGATCATTTTTCCTTCACATCATTCCGTTCTACTCTTATGGCTTTACGTGTTGCAATCAATGGTTTCGGACGCATCGGACGTCTGGTGTTTCGTGCTCTTCGTAACCGCTACCCCGAAGTGGAAATCGTTGCTATCAACGATCTCACCGATGCAGGTACTCTTGCTCACCTTCTGAAATATGATTCCGTACACGGACGCTACATGGAGACTGTTCATGTGGAAGGATCAACGCTTATGGTTGGTTCATCAGCCATCAAGATTTCTGCCGAAAAGCAAATCGAGGCATTGCCGTGGAGCAACTCCGTCGACGTGGTGATTGAGTCTACGGGTAAGTTCAGCGCAAAGGCCGACCTTGAAAAGCACCTGGCACATGGCGCTCGCAAAGTGGTGCTCTCCGCGCCGGCAAAGGACGCTGTTGATGCCACCATCGTGCTGGGTGTGAACGACTCCATTCTCACCGGTTCAGAGAAGGTGCTATCGAATGCCTCGTGCACCACAAACTGCCTTGCACCTATGGTAAAGATACTGGACGAAGCATTTGGTTTGGAGCGCGCCTACATGACCACCGTCCACGCGTACACAAATGATCAGAACATTCTCGACTTGCCGCATAAAGACCTTCGCCGTGCTCGTGCAGCGGGAGTGAATATTATTCCCACTACCACCGGTGCAGCAAAAGCTGTGGGCCTTGTGCTTCCCCATTTGAAAGGCAAGCTCGACGGCTTCGCTACGCGCGTTCCGGTGCCCGATGGCTCGCTGACCGACGTCACTGCCGTGCTTGCAAAGGCGGCCACCAAAGAAGAAATTAATGTGGCATTTGCCGCAGCAGCGGAAACCTCACTTAAGGGTATTCTGGAATACAGCAACGATCCTCTGGTCAGCTCTGACATCGTGGGCAATCCCCACTCGTGCATCTTCGATGCCGAGTCAACAATGTCGATGGGAACACTGGTGAAGATTGTTGGCTGGTACGACAACGAATGGGGCTATTCAAACAGACTTGCCGATCTGGTGGTACGCGTAGGAGCGTAATCGTTCTCGTCATCGAGTAGCTGTCATAGATTTTCGTCATCATTTTTGGTCATAGATTTTCGTCATCGCTTTTCAATCAATCATGTACGAGTTTTTTCTACAACACGCCATAACACTGGTACTGGTCATTGCGCTTGTGATATGGATGGGAATTGCCTGGTATTTAGGCAGGCTTGAAAGCCGCTTGGAAGCGGTGGAGCGCAGCTTGGCAACTCGAGAGCAATCCAACGAAGGAGCACGCTCATGAAACCCAGATACATCATTGGCGGAGTGATCGCTGTGCTATGCTTTGCCGGTAGTTTGTGGTTTGTGCAATCATCGACGATCGAGTACACCACAATTACCAAAGCCGAAGAACTGAAGAAGCGCGTTACGGTAAAGGGCACGTGGAAGAAAAGCGCCGACATGTCCTACGACTCCAAGAACAACCTTTTTCGATTCGTGATGACCGACGACGAAGCACGAGAAGTTCCGGTAGAATATCAAGGCTCAAAGCCGAACAATTTTGAATTGGCAGAGAGCATTGTGGTCAAAGGAAAAATGGAGAATGGCATCTTCGTGGCATCCGATATTCTTACCAAATGTCCGTCGAAGTACGAAGGCACAAACTCCATGAAACCCACGGCCTCTCGTTAGTAAACACCGCGTCCATTGATCGTTGATATGCAGTGTGGCATTAACGCAGCAGGCGTGCGATGCCCACCTTGCCCAAACCCAAACACATTACTATGATCCCACAACTGCTGGTTCACCTCTTGTTCGGTTTAGGCATCGGAACATTTCTTGCCTATGTACTGGCTCTTCGCGGCGACACCCGCTACACGCCCGTAGCCCGATTGGGGTACTATTCCATTTGCGGCGGGTTACTGGTTATTGCGGTGTGGCAAATGATCAACATTGTGACGCACAATTTTGATGTAACCTACGTATACGGGTACTCGTCCCGAGAGTTGGCTCCGCCCTTTCTGTACGCCGCGTTTTACGCGGGCCAGGAAGGGAGTTTTATGTTGTGGACTATCATGACGGCGGCCTTCGGACTCGTGCTTCTGCCATATGTACGCCGCAGAGACTACGAGGAACATGTGATGATGTTCTATACTCTCATCCTGTGTTTTCTTTTGCTCATGATGGTTGTGAAGAATCCCTTTGCCTTGCTGTGGGAATCGTATGCCAAAGATGGCACCACGCAGCAATACATCGATTCCATCCGCAACGATCTATCACGATTCAATGGCAAAGGCTTAAATCCCGTTTTGCAAAACCGTTGGATCATGATTCATCCGCCCATTCTGTTTGCAGGATTTGCGGCGATGAGTATTCCCTTTGTGCTTGCTATGGCTGCGTTGATCAAACGAAGCTACAATGAGTGGATTACCGTAGCATTGCCGTGGGCCCTTGCTGCATGCGGCATCCTGGGCTTCGGTATAATGCTGGGCGGTTTCTGGGCATACGTGACTCTTGGCTGGGGTGGATTCTGGGCCTGGGACCCGGTAGAAAATTCCTCGCTTATCCCGTGGCTGATATGTGTGGCCCTTGTACATACCATGCTGGTTCAGCAGCGTACTAAAGGATTAATCAAAACGAACTTTACACTGGCCACTCTGGCCTTTGTGGCAATACTCTACTCCACCTTTCTTACTCGAAGCGGAGTGCTGGGCGATACATCTGTTCACGCCTTTGTGGAACCCGGATTCTTCATCTATCTGTTGTTGCTGATCATACTTTTCACCTTCATCATTATAGGCGTTGGCCTTATCGTGTGGCGTTGGAAAGACATTGCCAAACTCAACGCTCCCTTCTCTAAGAAGTCGCGGGAGTTTATGATATCCCTTGGTTCGTCCGTGCTCCTGGCCAGCGCTATGGTGGTAACTCTCGGCACCAGCTATCCTATCATTGCGGAGCTCTTACATCAGCCCAAAGTTGCAGTGGAGCCCGGGTTCTACAACATGACACACATCCCTATACTTGTGGTGATGTTGTTACTCAATGCCGCATCGCTGTCGCTGTCGTGGAAAGTTAGCGACACACCTACATTACAGCGCCGGCTATTGAGTGCCGCTGTTGTTGCGACCGTGGCCTCAGCCGGTGTATGGGTGCTGGGTGTGAAAGATCCCGCCTGGTTGTTACTGGTCTTCAGCGCTTTTGCATCCTTGCGCATTAATACCGGAACGGCAGTTCGATTGTTACGTAGCTCACCGTCGAAGGCAGGGGCATATGTATCGCATTTTGGCATTTCGTTGCTTGTACTAGGCGTGATCGCAACTGCCGGCTATACTCAAACCGAGCATGTACGCATGGTGGAAGGCACATCGGTGAATTCCATGGGATACACGCTGACCTTCATGGGTAAGCAGCAAGTTGAACGCGATTACAAAGACCGGGAAAAATTCGAGTATTTGATTCGTGTAGATCATGACGGACATCAATCATTGGTGAAGCCGGTGTTGTACTACAGCGACTTCAACAAACGTCAGTCTCCGTTTCTGGAGCCGGGGATTTACTGGACATGGTCTAAAGACTTGTACGTATCTCCTAAAGCTCTGGATAGCGAAGGCGCGCCGGGAGAAGTGACAGTAATGAAGGCCGATAGCGCCTCTTGCCCATTTGATGCCTCAACCGTGGTGCAGCTGGATCGTTTTGATATGTCTGAGGCGCAGCAAAGCGAGATGGAGGGATATCTAAAGCTAGCCGTGATTGCTCGCATTCAACGACCGGATACCATGTTTGAGCGCAAACTGTATTGTTATACCAACGGCACCGGCTTTATTCCTATCTATGTGAGCATTCCCGGAACCACGCTGAAAGTCGGCATAAAGAAGATCGTTCGAAACAACAACGATCCCTCGCGATCGACGGCGACGTTTGCGTTCTCGGACAGCACGAAGCCGCAAACCCAAACACGAGAGGTATTCATTGCCGATGTGTCCATCAAACCCTGGATCAATCTGGTATGGATTGGCGTTATCACCATGGTAACAGGATTCGGCCTGTCGGTATTGCGCCAGCGAACCATGAGCAAACGCAGCCGCATCTCCGATGCTCATGCCTCGGTGTAAGGTTCGCGCTACTCCTCTAAGACGTCATCCATTAACGTGGTCTAAAGTACGTGGTCGTCAATTCGCTCACATTAAGAAACCTTCGTAATCACGTAAGCTCAGACTGTGAGTTTTGCGACGGGACGAACGTGATATTCGGCCCGAACGGCGCCGGAAAAACAACCATACTGGAAGCGCTGTCGTTGTGCTCGCTCACAAAGACTTTTCTGCCAACATCCGATGCAGAGCTGGTCACCAGAGGTGCTTCGAGTTACATCGCAGAATGCACTGCGGTGACGGATGCCGGCTCGCCGTATACCGTTCGTGTAACCGCGGGTACAACGGCCCGCAAGAGCATTTCGTCGTCGTATGGAAAAAACTTAAAGCCAAAGGACATCATCGGCGTGATTCCTATGGTGATACTCTCGCCGGACGATAAAAGCATCACGTTCGGTGCACCGGCAGACCGCCGCGTGTTTATCGACCGCCTTCTATCTCAATGTTCTCAGCGCTACCTTGAAGAGCTGATGCAGCTTCGCAGAATTCTTAAGCAACGCAACGCATTACTTGCTGCGCGCGCCGGATTCTTTGATCGTTCGCAGTTCGAAGTATGGACATCAAAACTTATTCAATGTGGAGCCGAGATCACCATTCGTCGTCGCAACTTTCTGCGCGATTTTTCCCCTTACTTTTTAGAAGCGTATCGCACGCTGTCTTTGGGAACCGAAGATGTGGAGATATCATACCTTCCTGACCTTAGCCTCGGTTCAGATGAGTTTCTCCGCGCAACCAAAGAGGATTTGGAGCGAGCGTACGCTCTTCAAGCTGAGCGCATGGATACTGACGAGTTACGCCGTCAGGTAACTCTGTGGGGGCCGCAAAAAGACGATGTTGACATCCGTATCAATGGTGGTAGAGCAAGGGAGCACGCCTCTCAGGGCCAGCATAAGTCGCTACTTATCTGTTTGAAGAATGCGGAGTTTGAATACTTACGTTCTGTGCGTAACGAAACTCCCCTGCTGCTGCTGGACGATATCTTTAGCGAGCTGGACGAAATGCGTACCTCGCGTGTATTCGAAACGGTGATTGCCGCAGCGCGCCAGTGCTTTATCACCACTACTGAACAAGAACGCATACGCAACAGTGCCGTAGATTCCCGTGCTCTTCGCACGTTCTTTGTTCGCAGCGGCACTATAGAGTGTATTTAACGAGAGATGTGACGGTGAATTCACGTGGCTGCAAGCAAAGCTCAGCGTGATTCAGCCTATAATACAATGCTAAGAGTGTTTGACACCATGCGCTCCGTTTGATTGTTCTAACTTGCGCAGCCGGCGTACGTTGAAGCACAAAGCGGCGTACACTCTGAATGTTCACGAATGCTGAACTAACCGGTGCCGACGCAATCCGGTACATACTATTACGCAACCTATGCAATCTGATGCTCAATCTTTAGGATCGGTACTTCGCTCGCTTCTGCGGGAGCGCGGACTTCACGACATCACCCTGGAAGCCCGTGTACCCCATGTGTGGAACGAGATCGTGGGAGAGAACGCCGCCAAACATTGCACATCGGTGGCCATGCAGTCTCGTGTGTTACATGTGCAGGTTGATTCGTCCGTGTGGCGCAGCGAGCTGCGCCTGCGCAAGGATGAGCTTCGCCGGCGCA
>JBJOLU010000226.1:0-6628 GCA_046052705.1 Bacteroidota bacterium
CGGGAGGGAGTTGAACCCCCGACACAAGGATTTTCAGTCCTTTGCTCTACCAACTGAGCTACCGAACCGTCGTTGAAATGCAACTGATCGCTGCAAAACGAAAGGCGAAAATACGGCTCGGCGATGTGTTGAAAAAATGTTTTGTGGGGGAGGGCGCGAAATGTTTCACGCTTGGTCGTGATCGCAGAAGTACGCGGCACATCCGCCTACAGTGGTGTCCATGCGAAGCTTGTAACCGGTACAACGGTGAAGCCCGGTACAACTGCAAAGCCGAAATCCATACTTACGCTGCTATTGGTTAGCCGCAGGCCAAGCAGGAACATGGAATTGTTTGCCGAGCTGATGTTGCTGTTCCAAAGTTCCGCGATGGCATGCAAGTCCTGACGTCCGGGAAAGCGGGTATCTACGCCAATTCCAAACCCCACCGACCCGCCGGGATAGCGCACCAATACCGAGCCCAGGGAGCCCGCAGTAGCTGTGAACAGGTCGGTCCGGCTGCCTGAAACATTTCCGAACACAATACCCGTGATGCGCGAGCGCACACGCGTGAATGTGCCCACTGCGTAGAGATTCGTTATTCTATTCGCGGCGTTGAGCCACCCCAGATTTAGCCCTAGAGCAAAGTTCATTTTCCCGGCCATAGACTGATACCGCTCTTCATAGACGGTAGCTTTTAGGTTGCACACGCTGATTTGCTCGCGTGCCGAAATGCCCGGAACCAATGTGCGCGCCACAAATACCGACCCTATATCCGCTATGCCAACGCCCGCCATCAGACCAAGCAGCTCCACGCTTCCCGCATAGTGATTGCTTCCTATTGGCTCTGCCGTCGGCATCAAGAACACTCGATGCGCATGGCGGTAATCGTCGTCCATTTGCCGAATCTCGCGTATCTGCCAAAGGTAGATTGTAGCCGTTCCTATGGCCGTTTTGAGCTTGATAGCCGCAGTGGCGCTGTCCCCCTGTATCACATCCACTACCGTTCCTATGAGCTCCTCGCCATCCTCTAGCCGCACGGTATAGCGTACTCCATCCTCGTAGACGGTTTCGTTTACCGGCTGCGGTAACGCAGCCGCAGCATTAGCCACGAAGGGAACACCTGATGGCGAAGCATACGAAGTTCCAAACACGGAGGCCGTACAGGTGAGCGCAGTGAATAGCCCTATCAGCCAAAACCGCCTCAATTGATAGGTCCTGCCGCAAAGTGCGCCGGGAACGCCGGGTATACGTAGCTGAGAATGTTTGTGGTGGATTTTCATACTTCGCAAACTGCGGAAAAATTGCCGAAAAATTGCCTATGTTGCGCTCCAAGTTTTGTGGCCCTCATTATCCTGTTTTTCAGTATCGGTAGTGGCACTCCATCGTACCGGAAGACGTACCGGAAGAGCAGGCAACTGTTTCTGCATTGAAGTCCTGAAAGCCTTGATAACACTGTGTTGCAGGAGATTCGGTGAAGGGGATTCGGTGCAGGAGATTCGTTGCCAATCCGCGAGGTCACAACAACACTAGTCTACAATTGAACGCAGGGGATACACAAGAGACGTCGCGGGGAAGATGGTCTGAGGGGATTTGTTTCATGCCGGTGGTTGCATTGCAACTCACCGTTGATGATTACAGGCAATAGACATCGCATAGATCGATATCAATCTCATTTTTATTCATTCATTGTAAAGGTGATCACATGAAGAAACTGCTTCTTGGATTCCTGTTTGGTGTGGTGCTGTGCGCTGCATCGCTTTCTGCTCAGCCGGTAAAACGCGTGCTCATTGAAGAGTTCACTGGCGCGTGGTGTCCGTGGTGTATCGACGGCCCGGTGCGGCTCGACGCCATTCACGAAAAAGTTGGCGACCTGATGATTCCCGTTGCCATTCACGACAACGACTCCATGACTACGCCCGAGTACAATCAGTCATGGAAGCCCATGGCGCCTTTCTTCCCCGCCGGCATGGTGAACCGTATGTTTTATGCCGACGAGTCTTCGAAGAAGGTTGGCATAGACCGCGGTAATTGGGAGAAGCGCACTATGGAAGAGCTGGCAAAGGCGGCAGTATGCGATGTAACAATCTCTAAACCAAAATTCTCTGCCGCTACACGCGAGCTTACAGTAACAGTGGACGCATCGTTTGTCAGCGATGTAGCAGGTGATGTTCGCCTGAATGCATACATCGTTGAAGACAAAGTTGTGGGCAAAGGAACGGGATGGGATCAAGCCAATGCGTACAACAAACTTGCCGGTAATGAAAGCCATCCTTGGTATGGTAAAGGAAGTCCGGTGGTAGGATTCGAGCACAACCACGTGTTCCGCCGCGCAATGGGCGGCGCCTGGGGCAAAGAGGGCTCGGTAGCGGCTAATGTAAAAGCCGGTACAACCGCAACCTACACCTTCACCACAACGGTACCGGCAAATTGGAACCCGGACAACTTTGTGATTGTTGGTATCGTGCAGGTGTACAACACGGATGTGAACAAGTGCGAGATCCTCAACGCTGTATCCGCACAAAGCTCACCCGCGCCTACAGTGGTAGCCTCTATGGCCAACATGGTGGTGGCCGGCAGCAATGAGTCTGCGAACAACACCGGAGCCATTATCAATCAAACAGATGGTCCGCTCACCTATGTGATTACCGCAGAGAAAACAGCGCGCACTCCTGCAGACTGGACAGCCACAAGCAGTGTTGGCAACGAGATCACCGTAGCATCCAAAGAGCGCGTGAACATTAGCGCTACACTTACCGTGGGCGCTACTCCCGGAGTAGGCGATGCATTTTTGAAAGTTGCTGTGAAGGACGACCCCACACAAGTGTATGCAACGCAAAAAACTACTGCAATCCACAAAGATTGCGGTACGCTGGAGATTCTCACCGAAAGCGATCAGTATAGTGTTGCGAAGTCCATCATGGCATCGGGCCGTCAGGGCTTCTGGCCGGTAGCGGCTTCGCCTAAAGTTCTCAAAGAACTCTTGAAGCTCAGCTCACTGAAAACCGCGGTGCTCAACACCGGCGATGCCGGCGATTTATCCGCCGAAGCAATCGGTACCGTGCAGATGTTGATCGACGGTGGAGCTAGCATGCTCATTACGGGCAATAAAGCAGTAGCTCCGCTGGTTAATAATGTTCTGTTCTCCTCGGAAGCGGGAATTAATCAGGCGCTGGAGACCGGATACGGAATAAACTCCTCCGGTGCATTTATCAACTTTGCTATCGACGGTGCAGATGAGAATCCTACCACTGCCGGCATGAAGCTCACCGCTAAACTGGTTGGCTCACGTATCAGCACCATGGACTTTGCTACTCCGCCGAATGCCCGTCCTTTCTTGCTACTTGGCGGAACGCCTCGTGCTGTGGCAGCAGATATGCAGTTCAGCAATGCGCGGTGTATCCTTATGCCTACCGCTTCAATTTTCGGAACAAAGACCGACGAACTTGTAGCTAAAGGTTTAACATGGCTCGAAGCAAATACATCCACAAACAAGCCAATCATTCGCAGCACCGATAATGCTAACCCCAGAGCCATCGACTTTGGAACAGTTGAGCATAAAATGTCCAAGACAGTGGTGTTTAAGCTTCGCAACTCCGGCCGCGCTCCCATGACAATCTCTAAGCTTGAGTGGCTTGGCGGACCCGATGATGCATCGGCACTTAGCACGCCAAACATGATGTTACCAATGACGGTAAAAGCTGGTGACGTTGTGGATATGCAGGTAGTATTCGCGCCTCCCTCAGGCGATTACACAGCGAACACTGTACTTACCGTTCACTCCGATGCAGCGAATAATCCTGAACTTTCAATCGAGGTTGTAGGTCTTGCTACCGCATCCACATCGGTGCCGAGCGAAGAACAAAACACATTTGCACGCTTGGATCCGAATCCGGCAAGCGACATGGTGCATGTGGCTGTGCGTGAAGCATTAACACAGCCTGCAAGCGTAGTGGTTACCGATGCTTTGGGCAATCGTGTTATGTCCATGCAGACCGGCTTAGACGGACGCGTTTCTGTTTCCACCGCGCAATTGGCTTCCGGCGTGTATGCATTCAGCATTAGCACCGGAAACAAAGCCATGCACTATAATGTGGTGGTAGCGCACTAGTTTTTTTACTCATGCACTGATTTAAAAGGCCTCACTTCTTCAGTGAGGCCTTTTTTTGTTTTGGATACCACCGAGGGTGTATGCATTCGCGCGCATAATGCTCCTGCGTAGATGCGTTGTTCTTTATGTCGGATATCCTTATGTTGGTGGCCGAAAATACCGTCACGTACAAAGGATAATCTCCATGCCTTTTTCATATCTCTCGCGCATGTTCGTGTTCATGGCAATCATACTTTGCTCAGTGTCGTTAGATGCTCAATGGCGACCCGTCAACACAGGTCTCCGTGGTAGCAGCATCTACGACTTTTGTAGCAAGGAAGGTGTGTTGTTCGCATCGAGTTACGGAGGAATGGTATACCGAAGTCATGACGGCGGCGATCACTGGCAGAAGACGAATCTGAAAACGATGTATGCACCGATATTGACAACGACCTCGAAGTACGTGCTCGCGCAGTCGCGTGGAGCGTGGAGGACGAGTGACAACGGAACGACATGGGAAAACTGTGGCTTGGATACGGTGACGTTTCGAGCGATGTTCGTTCGTGGTGATACGGTATTGGGGTCGACGGCATACGGTTTGTACATGTCCACGGATCAAGGTGGCAGCTGGATTTTACGACCTAATTCCAACCGTCCTGCTCGATCCTTCCAAAGTTTCGGGAAGGTCGGATCGACTATCATTGCGATAGCCGGAGATGGCATGTATAAGACCACGAATGACGGCGAATCGTGGGATGCGTCCACACCACTGCCTTTGGGCGATCTGCTTTTTCCATCGATCTCCACCGCCGGTGACACAGTGTTCGTGTGTTCTTTTGACGGGGACCTTTTTTATTCTACCGACACCGCAAATTCCTGGCAATCACTGAATTTTCCAAGGTCTTGCAAGGCTGTCGTTAAGCACGATTCTCTGCTGATGTGCAGCAATAGGCAATCGGTACTCTATGTCTCGACAGATTTTGGTACGACATGGACGAAACGCGTTGCGGGCACTACTGCGTCAAGTGATTGCACTTTAATGTGGGTGGGTGATACCTTATTCGTTGGAAACGGCATCGGTGTGTACCGTTCTGTAGATCATGGTTTTGGGTGGACGCCTTGCATGCAGGGATTAGAGAATCCGACGGTGTGGAGTATGTGTCAGGACAATGATGTACTCTATGTGGGGACAATGGACAACGGGGTGTATCATTCACGCGATACGGGTGGTAGCTGGGATGCACTCGCAAGCTCATACCGATTCGACCTCGGTGTGCCGTGCATAGTGAGCGTGGGCGATACCATCTTTGCGGGAACGCAGGGCCGAGGCTTGGTAACATCCGGTGATGGTGGTAAGACGTGGATGTCCACACCTGGTATTGCCGGTGGTAGCGGAGAGGGCATACGGGCGCTTGCACGCGGTAATGGAATGATCTATGCATCGTCGTCGCGATCAGGTGACGGCATCTATAACTCCTCGGACAACGGGGCCAGTTGGGTGAGAAACACTACAGGGCTTCCGGCGACCGTATCCGCAGTGGATATAGCCGTTCAGGGAGATACCGTCGTCATTGCAGACTTCAATGGTCCCTACGCCTCCTTCGACAAGGGACAACACTGGACAGCGATCAATGCAGGATTAAAGGATGTACACGCTACGTCTGTGTGTTTTCGTGACAAAGATGTGTGGATCGCAGGCGATACGACGGGATTGTATTACTCTCCCGATTTCGGACAAACCTGGCAAACGGTCACCCCCGATGCTGACAACAGGCGCATGCTCCGAGTTCGGCTTTCCGGCAATACCGTGGTAGCAGTTACCGATGCCTCGTACATAATGATTAGTCTGTTCGCGAACCGTCTGGCCCGAAGCAATGTCTTCGCCTCCCTCGACAAAGGCCGTTCTTGGAAAACTATCGGACAAGAGTTGTCAGGACTAAATATTCGCTCAGCCGAAGTGTTCGACGGCACTGTCTATGTCGGTCAAACAAATCGCGGCTTGTACGCAGCGAAACTCAGCGACTTTGACCTTACTGTCGATGTGCCCCAAGAAAGCGTATCACCTATTCCTTCGAGCAATTATGCCTTCCATGCTGCGCTCCCGACACGGGTACTTGGTAGCGAATCGCCCGAAGCAGATCTGCAACTCTTCGACATTCTCGGTGTCGAAAAGAAATGCTGGTCTTCGTCAACTGTACAATCACAACAGCAACTGGACGTTGCCGACCTCACGCCCGGTAGTTATTGCCTGAAACGCGGTGCAATGCGTTGGATTGTTTTCCTGTATTGATCTTATCACGCCAAGCAATAAACACGTGTAGTGTCGGAAGAGAATCGAAAAGGTGATGGAGCAAAACACCGAGGAAGTCTCGCAACCGGAGTGTATGTAGTACGATTAAAATACACCGGAGCAAAAGCCGCTCGATTTGTTGTGTCCAGACAAGCAGGCAGTAGGTACATCCAAATACAAAAAACGCTCCCGAGGGAGCGTGCGGAAGTGATCAAAGTATACTCTGTGGATACGATACATCCCTGTATCAAGTAGAAATTATCGTCGGAACT
>JBJOLU010000227.1:0-62894 GCA_046052705.1 Bacteroidota bacterium
GCCTGAAGAAGTAGAAAACACATCCCCGCCACGAATAGGCTGTTTATCCACAGGCCGTCCCTCGTAATCAAGTACCCGAGGTTCAAGAGCTTGTTGGACTTCTGGAGCTTTCCGCTCAATAACCGTCGTTTCTGGTACGACCGGCCCAACCGACGGTTCTACGCGTTGACGATCTTCCGCAACGCTAGGCTCAATGCCACCCTCCGGTCGTACGGGACGACCTTCTTCAACTCTTGGGCTGACGGGAGTTTCTTGGACGACTTGGCTTGGCGCAGTAACTTCTGCTCGTACGGGTTGGGATGGAACTTGTCCACGAGGTTTCCTTTCTTTGATAAGTGCTTCCATCGCCTGATTTTCGGCGAAGATATCTTGCTCTCTCACAGGTGGCGACGGCAATTTAACGAAATCCGTAAAGCCCTGTGCCATCGTCATGATGTTCTGCACACGAGCACGCTCGCTATCGTCCAGCGGTGCTTCACCGATCATCTCAAACTTGCGATTGATGTCAGCAATAGCGGTACTTGCGAAAGGAATGTTCTGATCGATCAGCGATTGCACACGGCCTAACAATCGGCCTTCTCGGACACGACGATCAGCATCTTGAGTAGCGGCCTCAATCGACTCCAACTGGCTCATGCGCTCTTGATTGGCGCGGGCTAAATCGGAGACTGCTTGCATCTTCTTGTCTTGCTCAAGAAGTGAATTGATAACTGCTGTCTCGTGATCGTCCTTAATACGTGCGATGTCTTCTTGCGTAGTCATCGGTGCGGTTTTGATAGCACCTCGCACTTCCCCAAGGATATCTTCCGCTTTCGGCTGGCGTGACGCATACATCTCTTGCTGCATAGCCAGTTCGCGCTGCTCTGCCGGGGACAAGGGCGCTGTCTGCTCTGGCCCTGCTTCAGGCGTGCTGATAGGCGCCTCTGCCTTCACCGGAGCACCAGAGTCCACCATAATGGGCTCTTCTTGCTCTTCTCCCTGCTTCGCTTCTACCGGTTTCGTCTTGACACCGCCAATAGCACCAGGCACCACAGACATTGCATATGACGCCGCAACTGCGTTAATGTATTCGTCGATGGCCTGCTGATCGGACAGGGACAACTTCGCCCCGAATCTTTCGGCAAGAGACTGGATGATCTCGGTAGGCGCTTCTTTGGTGCCGGTAATTGCGATGCCCTTTGCCATGTCACCGGCCGTTCTCACCGCCTTTTGCAGCACTGTGCGAGTGGTGTCCTCCACCGCATCTTTAACTTCTTTCTTAAGCCCTTTCAGAGCACCAAAAGCAAGCTTATCACTGACAAACTCTGCTGCTGTGCTGACCATCCCGGCGGGAATGACACGGGCAAGATCAATGTCTTCTGGGTTTTCACCGCGCTCGATAGCAGATTCGACTGCACGAGATGCCGTCTGACCAAAACCATATCCAGCCGCTTGTCCAGCAAGTGCCGCGTTCATACCGACCTTGCGTGCCAAGTCTTTTGTTACCGATAGCGTCTGATTCTCCACGAACTGCTTAGCGGCATCTTCGCCCTGTTCTTTGGCTATCTTCAGTGCTGCTTCTCGTACACCTTTTTTGACCAGTTCTTTCTGAACAGCACCTGTAATAGCACCGACTGCTGTCCCCGCACCTGGAGCTGCCGATCCAACGAGCGCCCCTGCTCCCATAACACCCAATGTTTCAAGCAAATTTGCCGCCCCGGAGCCGATCTGATAGGGCAACCATTCCGTCAGTACGGTGCCAACTCCCTTGTCCAGTGCGTCCGTAAAACTCGCCTCGCCTGGGCGTGTTGCGGCTTGCTGTTCAGCGCCCGCCGCTTGAATGCGCTCCACCCCGCTCTTGATAAGCGATGCCCCCGTTTCAGGCGCGATTGTTTCTGCTAACGCTTTACCTGTGAGAGCCTGCAAACCGCCGAAGGTTTCTCTCAGTTGTGGCCCATATGAAGCTAGGCCACGACCGAATGAGGAAAAGATGCCTTCTGGTGGGGCTGGTGGTTGCGGTTGAGGGGCGGCTTGAGACTCCAATTGCACCGCTCGTTCCAATGCCTGAGCTACCGCATCAAAATCCGGCGTGCCCTTTTTATCTTCATTATTCACAATCCATTGTGCAAGTTCACGAGCGGCGGCCATCATTTGCTCCCAATAATCTGCAGACCTTTGGCGACTATCGGATCAACTTCCGACGCCCCCTGCGCTAACTGCGGATAGAATCTTTTTGCAAAGTCCTCGAATGTCTTAATGTTCGCCTGCTCCATTGCTGCTTTCTGCATCGGATCAAGCATGGCCTTGCGATATTCCGTCTGTGCAGCTTGCAGTCGACCTTCACGAGTCAGGTCTGCCTTAGCTCCAGTCTTGGCGCCATAAAGTTTCTCTGTGCCTTCCAAGTATCTGTTGGGATCACCTTGTGCATAACTTACCAGCCACTGTTCGTCTGGCGTGAGTTCGCGTTTTTGCTGCGCCTTGAGTTCAAGTTTGCGCAACTCCAACTCTGCCTGACGCAACTCCCGTTGCTGGGCTGCTCTGAACATTTCCGAAGCCGCGCCCGCTTGCAGTTCCCGCGCTTTACCAAATTCTCCACGAGCACGTTCCGCTCTTGCTTCCATCGCTGCACGACGTTTTTCTTCCGTGCCAGCCATCAGCGCATCCATTTGTTTGCGGAACTCAAGATCGGATGCCCGTTCCGCTTCGATGGCTTGCAAATACGCAGGACCTGCGCCTTCTAAACCACGACCTGCAATACCCCCCAACACGCGCATCAGACGTTCCATACCGCGCGGCTCCAGCATCTTCTGGCGTTCCGCCTGCATCTCTTGGACACGTTTCATGCGCTCATCGCCATAGGGCTGATCGATGCCGTAAACCTTAGCGATTTCCCGTTCTGTGCCGATCGCTTGTTGTGGAGAAGGCTCGGCCATTCTCTGTCGCATGAATTGAGCTGATTCTTCTGCGCCGGGCAACGCGGCAATACCTACAGCGGGCATCGGTCGTGCTGGCTGTTCGGGCTGCATGACCGGCGGACGCTGTGGTTGAGCCGTTTGCAGTTTTGGATTTCCCGCCGAAATTTCCTGTTGAAACTGCTCCTGAGCACGTTGCCGATCTGTCGGGTCTTGAATTGACGCAATCTGCCTAGTGATATCTGCTACGTTTCCCTGGAACCCAAACTCAGGTGCTTGTTGAGGGGCTTCCATCTCTGCAACAGGCACTGAAACCGTTTTAGGCTCCGACGGTTGACGTTTCTTTATCACTTCTAAAATTGCATTCGCCACTACTGGCTTCCCCGCCCGGAGAGCACGTTTGTACTGTTCCTGTAATTCTTCAGTAGTAAGCACTCGTGACTCATAATCCGGTAGACCCCCAGCGGCATAACCGATAATTCCGCCTTCAGCAAAGTTGTACATACCTTCTGTCGGGAGTTCCGAAATTCCCTCAGCTTCGGGCTGACGCTGCGGAGTGGGCACTGGCGGAGCTGGTTGTGCGGCACCTGTCAGTGCCTGAAGTCCTTTGGCTTGCGCTTGCTTTTGGAGTGCTGCCAATCCTGCGGCCTGTTCCACTTGCTCTTTGACACTAGGTTGCTGGCCTTGCGCCATACCTTGTTGATTGGCGGCCGCTTTAGTAATGGACTCACGGCGCTGCAATTCTGCCAAGGCCAGATAGGGCGGAACCATCGGGTTCATCCCGTTGGCATATTGCATCAGGGCCGGGGTGGGTGTGTCTTTGAGACGTTCTTGAATTTGAACCAGATTCATGTTTTACCTCACTTGGATGCAGGGGCTTGACCGAGGCCAGCTAGTGCCTGATAGAGAGCCAACAAACCTGTGCCGGAGCCGATGATGTTCTGCAACGGGCTCGTGTCCGCCGTGTATGAAGTCGCGGTAATCGGCAGTCCTTGGAGGAACGACTGCTGGTACTGGAGCATCTTGTACGGCCAATCGCGTTCTTCTTTGAACCGGTTGTAATCCGCCGCCAGCCCTTGCGACTCGATATCACGCTGCTGTGCGCCTGCGCCCAACTGGGCTTCAATGTTTCTCAGTCCTGCCGCTTGTCCGGCTTGTGCAAGATTCGCCCGCTGTGTTTGCGCTTGCAACGCGCCTTGGAGCCCTTGCATACCGAACGTCGAACCAAACTGACGAGACGCTTCCGTAGCTTGTTGTGCGGCTGCTTTGCGTGCTTGATCTGCTTGGAACTGATTCGCTGCTTGTTGATAAGCCTGGTTGTATCCTTGGCCGGTGATGTTTGCCAGATTCTGTTGCAGGTTACGCGCCAGTTCCGATTCCATGATTGCTTGACGTGACCCGCCAAATGCGCCTGCTTTGGTCAAACGCCCCGCTTGTTGAGCCCGCTGAATCTCAGCCTGACGACGGGCTTCTTCCAGTTGTGGATTCAAGGCCGCTTGAAGGTACGGGTTCATATACTGCTGAGCAGCGGCAGGAGTAAATTGCTCGTATCCGAACGTAGTAGGACGGTATGTCTGAGCGGCCATCTGTCCACCCAGACGTGCTGCTTCTTGCTCGGCTGCTCCGATCCCAGTCGGCGTAGTCAAACCTGATAACCCGGCAAATGCCTTCTGCTGGAGCCCGGATGCTTCAGGCGTAAGCGCACCGGTGTACGGCGTATACGGCATTTCTGCCAAAGCGCGCGCCCTGCCAAGCATGTCCGTGACGTATTCACCAGCCCAAGGTGCCAGCGTGCCGACCGTGCTTGTGCCTGTCTGCCCCACTTGTGTAGGACTGCTTAGACCCGGAATGTTCCCCGTCGCACCGGTAGTCGTGGCTGTGGGGACCAAGGCTCCGTTTGAAAATGCCACGATGCCACCCTTGTTGTACTTGGGCATGTATTTCTCCGCTTTGATTTCTGGTGCTTGTTCCGTCTTTCCGGTACGCGCTTTTCGAACTCGATCCATCATGTCGTAGAGTTTCTTGGCGCCCGCTTCGCTATTCCCATCTCCCAGATGTGACACCACATCGGCGGGCACAACGAACTCGCCGTGGCTCAACTTCGCTGGCTGTTGGTCGTCAATGGTTGTGTCTAACTCGTCCGCCATTCCACCTGTCGCGCCACGGAGATACCCACCTCCGGCACGGTACTGGACATCTGTCAGATATCGACCACGCGGCCCACCTGGTCTGCCTGCTGGTTGCTGTACGGCTTGCTGAGTCGCGGTGTAACGAGGGATATTCCCGGCATATCCGGCTGTTTGTTTCTTGTTCCCACCCATCAGAGAATACAAACCAGCAAGAGCCGTGAGCATGCCTGCGTTGTTCTGCAAAACTCCGGGCAGCGTGCTGCCGCCCAACAGCCCACTCAAACCTCCCGTACCGGAGGAGCCAGAACCGGACGATGTGCCGCCCTTGAAAAGACCGGAGAGCCAATCCTTGATCGTCGAAGACGAACCACCCGTTTGAGTAGGGTCATACGCGAAATTAAGAATATCGCCATATGTTGTACCTTCGGGCAGTTTGATGTTTGCCCAATCGATCACCGGTACATCTGGGTTATCGACCACGATTTCCGTATCGTTTCCACCGCTGTTGTTAGACTCATCCATCACGATCCCCTAATAATTTTCAACAATTCATCAATTGAGCCGCCTTCGGCCATTTTCGGTTTATATACGTTCTCAAGCAAATTTGTGCTGAACTGATAGGGCGTGATATTGCCTACTAACGGCAACGGAATCTCTGGCTGTTCCTTCTGCTGACCAGCGAGCCCTAGAATTGACAACAAGTTACCGAAATTAGCCTGTTGCTGCGCTTGCTGTATCTGTCTGTTGGTTGCCGACTGCGACAACGCTTGATTGATCGCGATGCCAGCAAACCCCGGACCGAGGATATCGCGCAATTCTTTGAGAATGTCTGCACTTGTTCCGCCACCGATACCCGTTCCGGGCCCTGTGCCTGTGCCAGTCCCAGTACCTGTTCCGCCTCCAGTTCCACCGCCTGTGCCACCTGTGCCGCCGGTCCCAGTTCCACCTCCACCAATACCGCCGCCACCTGTACCTGTGTCAATTCCGGTGCCTCCAAGACCACCACCCGGCGTGCCACCAGGCTCTCCGCCTGTAGTACCTCCGGGAGTACCCCCCGGCGTGCCACCTGTAGTACCTCCGGGCTCTCCACCTGTTGTACCCCCCGGCTCTCCGCCTGTTGTACCACCTGTTATACCTCCGGGCGTGCCGCCCGTTGTATCGCCTGTCGTGCCGCCTGTCGTACCACCTCCCGGTGTAGGTGGAGGTGTAGGTGTTGTGCCTGCACCGCCTGATCCGCTACCAGTCTCCGGTGTTGGCGTGGGCACCTGTGGCGTTACCGGCGTGATGTTTGTATCGCCTGCACCCGGAGTTGGTGTAGGGGTAGGTGTCGGAGTTGTCGCTTCACCAATCGACCCTCCTCCCGGCGTAGGCGTAACCGGAGTTGGCGTAGGCGTTTCCGGAGTTGGTTGTGTCGTGCCTTCTCCACCCGTGGGCTTTTCCTCTGTCGGAGGAGTCGGAGGTTGCGTTGGCTGCTCAGGCAAAGGAGGCAGTTGCGGTTCTTTGCCTTCCAATATGTCCCGCAGCGCCTGAGATATAGCTTGCTGTTCTTTCTGTTGTTCGTTCAGAGCTTCTGACAGGGATACCGTTTCCTCACCGTCTTTATCTTGGGTTTCTGAAACTTCCCGTCCAATATACGTTATGCCTCCCTTACCATCTGGAACCAGTATATTGAGATTGCCATATAACGGCTCTTTTCCGACGAGGTTATATGCCTCCGCATTGGTCAACTTTCGGCCCGACGCATTTACATAGCCGGAGAACCCATTCGGATTCGTTCTGTTTGCCATCACCTGAGAATCGGTCAAAAATTCTCTTACTTTTTGCGAGTTATATTCTTGACGGATAGTTTCCCTAGCCACCGGCGCTATCCCAGCAGCTTCTGCCGACGGAATGATCGCTCCCAACGCGCTTTCCGCGATGCCCTTGATACGGTCCGTTAATGACTGTTCTGAGTACCTGCCCGCGATGCTATTGATCTGATCTTTGGTCAGAGTAATGCCTAGCGCCTTCGCTTCTTTGGTAATGTCTGCTGCCGACGGGATAGTGCCGATTGTTCGTGGGAACAGCCCGGACAGCGCATTCTTGGCATCTGCCAACAATCCAGATGTTGACACCTCTGAAATTGATTTCAGCGTTTCTGGATCAATCTTGGCGCCAGTCGTTGTGACAAACGCACCGGACTCATCCTTTGTAACGCCAAATCCACCGACCTTGGCTTTGTATTCCAACACGTCGCGCATGGCGGCTATAAACTCTGGCGAGTTTCTACCGTATTTAGCACCAACTTGATTGGCATACAGCGTCTTTTCATCTGCCAGTTGTTTCTCAACTGACCGAAGTTGCGACAAATACTCCTGCGCCCGTCTCTGCGCTACTTCTGGTGTCTCGCCGCGATCCGTGAATTTTTTAATCAGACTATCCGTAAGCGTTTGCTCTCGGACGAGCTTCGTTTGTTGATCTTTCTTTGATACCTCACCAAGTTTTTGCAAGTCTGCTGTGACTTTAGCTTGGTCATTTTGACCGATGAGTTTCTGTCTTTGGGCATCCGTCAGCGTTATCCCGGTTTCTTGCTCTAGCCGTGCGAGTTCGCTTTGAGTTACGGTTTTCTGGTCGTACCACTGCGCCAGAAACACGTCTGGGTTTGCCGAATCTTTTAATCCTTTGGCAACTTCATTTACTTCTTTACCCGACGCCGAATACCCAACGGATTTTAGTGCCTCATCCGCACCAGCCGCGTAGTTTGTAGGCAACTTTGCCTTGACGCCTTGCTCCAAAAAGTGAGCAAACGGGTCGCCCGCCACGTCATTCAGCTTGGCATAGGCTTCGGCATCAAACTTTGGATCAATGCTTTTGACCTGTTCGCGTTCTTTGGCGCCAACAGGCGTGATGGTGTCGCCGTAAGCTTTGATCGCGGCTCGTTTATCGGCTAAGTCCTCCCAACCCTGTTGCCGGGCTTGGTAATCCGCTGCCGTAATCTTGGGCCCGTACTGACTCTGCGCCGCCTGTTGTTGCGCGTAGTCTGCCCACCCTGCTTTTTGCGCGTTGGCATCATTGACCTGAAGCTGAATACCTGCCTTGGCTTGGTTGAGCAGTGATTTTTGCAGCACTGAATCCAATGGTTTGCCTTGGATGCCGCCTACGATCAAGTCCTTCGCAAACTGACGTTGCGACGCTGACAGCTTCATCGACTTGCCGAGCGTTTCCAGCGCCGATTCAGCGAATACTTCAGTCGCAAAGTTCTTAATCGTTTGTCCAACGTCCAACTTACCGCCTTGTGCCGCTCCCAGTGCGGCACTCGTAATGGCCTTCTGCTGCGTTGCGCTTAGATTTTTCCAGCCCGGTGCTGATTGCAGAGCAAGCGGAACCGCCGTGTTGATAAACGCGTTTTTAGTAGCTGCTGGAATATCCTGATTCAACAGCATGGCACGAGTACCCTCTTTGGATACCGCCGTTGCAATCTGTTGCAATCCCTTAAATCCCGCTGTTTCGACTAACTGCCCTACGTATTCACCAACATTGAGCCCCGCCACATTCGCTGCGACGGTCTTCAGCACATCTTTAATATCACCGCCCGATGCTAACGACGTGAAAGTTCCGCCTACGATTGCACCGGCCGTTGCAGCGGAAACGCCCAATACCTCGGATACCGTTTTCACGGACGAGGCAACTGCTGGAATTTCGAAAATGGTGCCTTCAACCGCTGACGCTCCGTCCGCACCGGGGATATTTGCCAGCGCAATCGATAGTGCGGCCTGCCCCCAGTTTCCGGTCACTGCCGAACGGCCGATAGCCGAGCCAACAACGAACGGAACCCCGCCAACAATAGCGCCAATAATCTGTGTGACTGGGTTACTGAATAATCTTGGGAAAAAGCCGCTGCTACCTGACTTCCATCCTTTTGACTGATATGTATCTGCGTAAGTAGTAAGTTCTCCGGCGCTCTCTCCGCCGCGCAAACCGTAATACTGAAGCTTGCCATCGATTTCGGCCATGCCTTGTATGGGAACCGAATCCTTGGAGTTGCCTTTTACGCTGAAGGTGCTTTTGCGAGCGTATACTTGATTCGGGCTAAATATGTTTTTCCAAACATCCTTTTCGATTAAATACCCCGTGTTGGGGTTGTCTAGGTAATCATACCGAAACTTTCGACCCGGATCGCTTTCTGGAACCACATCAGATTCCAATTGAACTGGCTTCAAATACTGCCAATTATCTTTGTTCAAAAAGGCTTTGTTGTAGAACTGAATATCGCCTACCAAAGCACCTTTTTGGACATATGATTCAGGTACAAAAATAGCGGGAACGCCGTTATATTGTAGCTGTACCGCGCTTCTGTTATAAAGGTCATCCTTGGACCAGCGTGACCAGTATTCAGACGCGTTCTTAGCCGCGCTTGAGTCAATAATGATCTGTTGACGCGGCGGCGGAGGCGGCGGAGGGGGTGGAGGCGGGGGTTCAGGTGTGGGCGGACGATACCCCATAAGGGCGTTGTCGTCGCTCACCCAACCCGGAGGAGGTCTCCAACTACCTCCTTCTCCGCCCGTCCATTCCCAACCCGCCAGGTTCAGTTGCGCTTGGCTTGGGCCGCCCGATTCACCGGTAAGTTGCTCCCACCACTCAGACATAATCAATCCGTCAAATCAATAAATGCAAGTCCGCCAATGGCGTCTCCCGTGCCCGACAATACGCGCACGCCGATTGTGTAGATGTCGCTTACCCCGGCAAGGCTGGCACCTAGTTGCAAATCAAAGTTGTACCCTGTATCTCCTGTGGAGGAACCACCTGATTGGTTTGTCGCTGAGGAGTATTCGACCTGCACCGTAGTGCCACCACTCATGGCTGTTGCTGTGATGTCGTATTCCACATTATTGAAGCCACTTGTCACCCACGATGCGCCAGTGAGGGTCGTGTTTTTGACCAACTGAATTTCGTAGTTGCCTGCACTTGTTGGGAACACTGACATCAGTTGAGGTAGCACAATCGCCCCGAGCCTTGTGCTTTTGAGCCGAATAGATACCAGCGGTAGGAGCGTAGTGCCAATTGTTGCCAAGGCCGTCGTGCGCCGGGCAATCTGCTGTTTGACTTGCTGCTGGTAGCCGCCTTCTGACACGACCGTCGAGCAAATCTGCTTCATGGTCGATGAAGATGCAGTCACGCCTGTATTTGTAATCTCATACCTGACCGGCAGAATAGCCGTGGTCATGTACACCTTATTGATGTCGTTCGCGTTGTTGAATGTGTGGCAGATAACGAATCGCCCGTTGATGACAAAGCCACACCGCACACTGCCTACGCCCAGCCACTCGAAGTCGGCAAAGAAAATTTGCGCTTTCGTAATGTCGAGCGTATAGCCGCTATCGCCGGTTCCATCCAACTTGTCACCGTTCCAGTCTGCCTGATTTACGGTTCGTGTGTCGCTGGCGGTGCCGCTGGTGTAAGTGCGCAGCACGAAGGATTTCGTTGTTCCGTTCTGCTGGAAGAACACGCCGTTTTCGGTGTTGAAATAGCCTACGCGTTGCCGAAGGTTTTCTTTTCCGGCGTTCATCACAAATGTCGCCATGACTTGCAGGCTCTTACCCGGCTGATATGGCATGGAACGATAGGTCTGTCGCACCACTTCACTACCGGAGCTTGTCGTCACATTGAGATCGACCGTGCTCTCATTGGCTTGATACGTTGTGCTGCCGCCTGTAGCCGTAGAGGTGTCGAACTGGTCATCGGCCGCAAACCGATTCTGGCTATCGAATAATGTATACGGCTCGCTAAAACGAGCGCGTCCGAACGCATCAATGGCTCCGCCGTAGAAGCCAACTTCATAAGGGCCTTGGTTTGCCACGAGCTGATCCACCACGTAGTTGAGTTGATTGAAATACAGCCGCAAGACGTTTGCGAACTGATCCATGAACTTTTTGTCGTATTGCACCGGACCTAGTGGCAGGCTCGGCACAGCGGGCATGCGTGCATCTACGAGAGCCATGTTTACCGCCTGCCGTCAGGTCTGAGGTCGATTCGCGGGGCACCCAACTGCCATTGCACACCCAGCCCAGTGCTCTCCATCTTGATCGACATCTGCCTGCCACGTACCCGCGTAAATACTTGGCCGGTGAATTGTTCAATAGGCACTGTTGCCGTACGCGTTACTGCCGCAGAGTTACTACCCCCGACTGACGCGGGGTTGTTATAGCCCGAGCCCGAGTTGGCGAGAGGCAACAGATACATGGTTGCGCTTGGACTCACGGCCGTCGATCCTCGGAATGTCACGTCCGGCAGCATGCGGTAGATGAACGCAAAGTTATGCCCGTCGTCGATGTCGAATTCCGACGAGGTAATGTAGGCGTTGATGGGCGCGGGCACGCCAGTGGAATTGTCATCCACTCCAGTTTCGTGATTCACCAAGTTGTTCAGGTATGTCGCTGCAACTGGGTAAGTGCGCAACCCGCTGTCGATCCAAGCTGTGCGCGCCATGGTGCCGTAGTACCAGACATCTTCGAGGTAGTTGTACACCACGTACCGGTCGATTGTCGTAGAGTTGGCGCTGCAATAAAACCACCAGACTTCGTTGAAGCCTTCGTTTGTACTGGCAAAGACTTGGCCGCGCTGCGCCGCGTTGAAATCGCTGAATACGAACTGCTTCAAATCGCAACGTAAAGTGTCGACCCGGCCGTCGTATTTGTAAAACTTGTCGATGCCCATCCAATACACTACGCCGCTGCCGATTGCTCGGGCGTTTTGTCCGGCCAAGGATAGGTTGTCGCCCAGAAGCTGTGTCCCCCAGACTTCGGGTGCGCCTAGGTACTGCAACGCGTAGAGCGCCGAATCAGTCCAGACGAGAATTTCCTGACGAGTTTGCAGGCACGTCACAATCTCTGACCCATGCGACAACCGCACACTACCTGCTTGGTTCGTGGCAGCAGGCGTCCAATTCACCGCGCTTTCCTGATCTGACCAACGAATCAGCATCGGATCATAAGTCGATGACAAATAATCTGTCGTTCCGAAAGCGAATACAAACCGGCTCGTGTCTGACACAAACACAAAGTTGGCTTGCGTGGGTACGTTAGACGCCCCGGATAAGGAAGACAGCGCGACGCCTCGGGTTGTAAGACCTGCCGATGCGTCCCAATAGTAGATGCCACCACCGCGCGGATTGAAGATCAGGTCCTCGCCAAAATTGTTTTGGCTCCACACACGCAAGCTGTCTGGCAACGCGGACGCCGTGATGCCCCACGAACCACTGCCCCATGTTCCCGCGCCCCAGCCGGTTAGTGGTACTGTAAAAGCTGGGCCTGTTGGAATCTGATACGCTGCCGACACGGACGCCCCGCCGCCGGGCGACCCCGCCACGTCTGTGGCATTAGCCGTAGCCGCTACGGTAATCGTGTAGCTGTTACTGTTGATTACGGTAACTTGATATTCCTGATTCAGCACTGATGCACTGATGTTCCCCCCTAGCCCGACTGCGCTACTGAAGGTCACAAAGTCTCCTGTGGAACAGCCATGCGCCGTGTGCGCGACGGTAATTACCGATGAATTCAGTGTGGCCGTGAAAGGATTATTCAGCGTAACTGTGGCCCGGATCGGCGTGATGTCGTAATACGCCCCGCCCGACTCGATATAAAACTTGAGATTAGTGCCGACGCCCATCAGGTTCAAATTAGCGAGCGTGACCCAATTCCACAGGCTCCGGCACACCCCTAAATAGGTGTTGGCGGAAATACGCTCCCACCCACCGATCTTTTCGGGCGTACCTTGGCGAAACCGGATTTTATCTCCGTCATACCAGCCGCCCTCCGCCGTATATCGCGTTCCTTCTCTCCACATGCCCGGTCGCAACTGTAACTTCTTAAGAGCCATTTGTTTTCTCCGCCCTTTTTTTGTCCCAATATGCTTTTTTAGCCGCGCTCAACCGGTCGCGCGTTTCTTGACTTACATTGCCTTTAATCTCTTTCAGCTTGGCAATGGTTTCTGCGCTGTGCTTGCGTCCGGTCATAATTTCCCGCAGTTTTTGTTTTGCCTCTTCGGGGTACGGCCCGCGTTTTGACCCGGTCTGTCGCGCCGTAACCGCTTGGCCGAACTCTGGAGGTCGCTTCCATTTCGAGGATGCTTCGGCGATTTTCCGTTTCCACTCTTCAGAAAACGGCGCCCTTTTAACGCCAAGTTTTGATTGCCTAATTTTTTCTTTGGTTTCTTGGGACGTTGGCTGGCGGCTTTCTGCACTCCAGCGTCTTAATGCCGCCAAATGTTCGGCAGAAAGTTTTTTGCCTTTGTTTGCTGCGCTGATTTTTTGGCGCACTTCTTGGGTGTAGACAACAGCGCCATTCACGTTGAGGTTGTAACACGCTATTCCCTCATCTAACATTTTACGGATTAATAATGACTCAAATTTCCGACAATCGTCATATGATCCGATAGCAATAATTTGTCGTGAAAAATCTTGAGGTCGAATTTTATACTGCGCTTTAACATGCTTTGATGAGCAAATGTAACCATCATCTACGCTCCCCTTGTGGAAGCCGACGTATAGCTTGTCACTTTCTTTATCCGTCCAGCAATAAACAAAACAATTTTGCTCTTTGGTTTGGAAGTTTTGCATGTTTTTTGCCGGCACGTTGCCCCCTTATGCAGTCATGTCGGTGGCGTCATGTTTAACCTCGGCCACCCGACGGCCCCACCCTCGCCCGAAGGTGTCCCACGTAGGCAGGTCTTGCAAGAACGCTAGGCGGACGGCGTTATAGCCCACAACCAGAAGCTGTGGGTCGGCCGCTTTTGCGGCAGCCAGCGTTTTAGGGCCCAACGCCCCATCCTGCGTGACACCGAGAGATTGTTGAAGCCATTTGATCGCGCGGCCCGGTCCACTATTTACCGCCGCATCGAAGACGCAATAATCCACCCCGGCAGGCAGATCATCACCGCAGATTTTGTCCCAGTATTTGCGTTTGTAGAGCGGTTTCACCATCTCCGGGGTGAGCCCCCGCATGGTCCGCTCGTCTACCGCATGGCCGACCCACTCTTCCCACACGCGTTTGGTGACGCCGTACATTGTGACGCCCCCTTTATCTTGCGGATGGTTTGAGTAAGTCCCTTCATGCCGGATGAGCTTGGCAAACGCCTTGTCGAAGTTTTCTTTCACTGGTCAGTCCGTGATCGTAGAAGGTTTAGTCCCACTGGCACGGCTGACTGCAAGACGATGGGCAGGCCGGACTGCCCATCGCTATTCTACCGCTTACTCCGCCTGTGGCTGTTCCGCCGCAGGTTGCACTTGAGGTTGCGCTTGCGCCTTGATCTTGTCAATCAGCCCAGCTACCGCTTCATACGGCAACTTCGATACACCGACCAAAACAATTTGGGTTTCTTCCAACGACAGTTCCAGCTTAATCATGAATTACTCCACAGTTTGACTTGCACGTTTCTTATCATAAATCGACCAACCGACGCCAGCAGCGGCAGCCGCGCCACCAACGAGGGCGTCCATGGTAGCGCCATCGATACCATATTTCACAGCAAACCCGCCCGCGATTGCGGTGAGGATGTGCCTGACCAATGCCTGAATCAGTACCGGGTTCATATCAATCTCCTTAAGCAGTCACCGCTTTAACCACCGCAAAACTGAATACTGGCTGCTCTGTCGTGGTGCCGCCCGTAGTAGCAAACGTGATTTGAAAACTTCCTGCGGCAACATTGGTCACGGACAAAATATATTTGTCTGTCCCCGATTTCTGGCATACAAACACCACATCAGTCGCTGCCACGGTCGAGTTCGTAACCGTGAAAGTCTGGTATGAAGTAGTCCCCGCCGCACTTACCAATGTAATTGCGCCATTGGTTTTATTCAACGTCACGCCTGTTGTGCGCGATGTCGCCTGTGTGACTGCGCCGCCTGAGCCTGTGCCGTAGCCAAGGCCGCCTACGCCGGTCACTAATACGTTCCCGGAAGTATCAATCCGCATCCGCTCGGTCGCGGTGCGCAGCGTGGTACCAGATGCACCTGCCGCAGCCGTCGAAAACACAATCGGGCCACCGGCGCCTGAGCCCGTTGGTTGACCACCCCGAATCGTCAGCGTTGCGCCGGCAATATCGGTTCCCAAGCCGCCAGTTGCGGACAGCAAACCATTGGTAGGCGTAGACATGGTTTCGCCGTTGCCGATGAACACCGTGCCCGTTGAGTTGATCCGCATGCGCTCAACCGCCAACGTGCTGGCCGTGTTATCGGAGGTGCCGAAGATCATCGCTGTGTCGGGCGCTGTCGTTTCCGCGATGAGCGACAGATACCCTTTTACCCCTGCACCGGGCGTGCCTGAATCCGAACCATAGAATTCAATTGCACCGATTGGCTGCACCGCTGCCGATGATGTATCGGTATCTGTAATTCGAAAGACATTGGCACTTGCTGCGAATGCTGACACCGTGCCGCTCGCGACAGTCTGTGAATTGTTTATCGTATAAGTGCCCGTGCCGCCTGTGCCTGTACCAAGCGCGGTGACTACGGTATTGAAGTCGATTCCGGCTCCGAAAATTCGATCGCCCACTGCTAATGTGCCGCTTGATACCGATGTCACATCCAAGGTCGTGCCAGTAATCGAAGCGGTGCCAATAAATGTCGTGTTTGTGGTGCCGCTCAACTCAAGCGCAGTTGCGGGTGTGGTGGTGCCAATCCCTACGCGTCCTGCCGACGTGATTCGCATGCGCTCAGTTGCAGTGCGCAACGTCGTGCCTGCCGCACCTGCGGCCGATGTGCCAAATACTACTGCGCCGCCAGCACCCGATCCGGTGCTGTATCCGCCGTACAAATTGAGATTAACGCCCGCGATGTCTGTGCCTGAAGCTGCGGTCGGCAAGATTGTTACAGCGGACGGCGTTGCTGAACTTACGCCTTGCCCCAACCAATAAGCGGTCAGCGGAATCGTATCGCTGCCGAACACCACTTGTTGAGTGTTAGTAGACGTGGCATTTCGACCAATCGCAACAGAATTGGTATAGGCTATAGCACCGTAGCCGAGGGCCACTGACGATGACGACGCTGAAGTATCTCGGCCCAGTGCAACTCCGACGTTCCCAGCCGCTGAATTTTGCCCAACAGCCACGCCCCCTGCCGCTGTTGCCGCCGCCGCATTCCCGATTGCCACTGCATTCGTACTCGTTACGGTCGCGGAGTTACCGACTACAGTACTGTTAGTCTGACCACCTGTGCCAACAGTAAGTCCATCAATCAGGGCCGACGAAGCCACTGTAAGCATGGCGCTTGGCGCTGCGGTTCCAATCCCCACGTTACCGCTATTTAGGATTCGCATCGCTTCTGTGGCGCCGTTATTCCCGGTCTGGAAAATAATGTCCGCGCCCGTGGTACCGACGCCCGATGTCGAGCGCAGCGTCAGCGTGCTAGTCGTGCCTGTGCCGCCGATATGCAGCGGGAATGTCGCCGAGGTGGTGAATGTCGGCGTTGCGATCGTGGGGCTGGTGGCGCGAACCACGTTTCCTGTGCCTGTGCTGGATACCCACTCTGGGGCCGTCGCGCCGGCATTCACTTGCAGAACTTGAGCGGCGGTGCCGAGGCTCAAGAAGGTCGTAACCCCTGCGCCTGTTTGATAGGGCACGGAGCCAGCCGCACCCCCTGCTAGGTTGGTGGCAGTAGTCGCTGTAGCCGGAGCGACTTCAACGAAGTCTGAACCATTCCAAATTACGATAGCCGTCTTGCCGTTAGCCACTGTCACGCCAGTCGTAGGGCCTGCACCCACAATTTTCACGGCGAAGCCGCCGGTGGTGTTATTCACCACGGCATAAATCTTGGACTGTGCCGGCGCCGTGATAGTCCGTTGCGCTGTCCGGGCGCCGGAGCACAGCAAAATCGCCTGACGCGCCTGATTAGACGCGCCTGTAGTGGTGCTAAGAGTGACGTCCGCATCAGTAGACAGCGTCGTGGTGCCCGCAATCGCGGTGTCCAGCAGCGAGGTGATGGAGTTATTTACCGTGTCGCCCCACGTGCCGGCCAATTCGCCAGTGACGGGCAAGGCCAGACCAAGGAGGGATGTGTAGGAAGTAGCCATATTTCGTCCTTATTGCTGCCAATTCGGTGTTTGTACATCACTGACTGGAGTCCATCCAGCCACCTGTGCATCCGTCACGGTATTCCATGCAGGACTTTGCGTGTCATCGATTGTCGCCCAAGTACCCGACCCCGTGGCAATTTGACTCCACCCTGCCGTCTGACTGTCGTCGATTGACACCCACCCCGTTGCAGGCGTCGTGATATGCGCCCAACCGGGGTTCTGAGAATCATCCACCAACAACCATGTTGTAACCGGAGTTGAAATGCTAATCCATCCGGCGGTCTGCGAGTCTGTAATCGGTGTCCAGATACCCGATGGCGTTGTGATCGGCGCCCAGTTCGGTGTTTGGGAATCATCGATCACTCCCCACACATTGACCGAATGTACTGTCGCCGTGGCACTGACGCCTGTGACATAAACAATCTGGTCGACGGTTACCGTGACGATTCCGACCGCCCCCGTCGCGCTTACTCCGGTGACGGGCACTAAAATGCCGATCGAAACCGTTACGGAATTTACCGTTGCGGTTGCTGCCACTCCCGAAACAGAAACAGTCGCTGTGCCGGTTACGGATACCGATCCTACATTCCCGGTCGCGGACACTCCTGTCGCTACAACAACCGCATCGGCCTCAACCGATACTGTTCCTACTGCCGCAGTAGCCGAGACGCCCGTTACCGCTACATTTGCCGTCCCTGATACCGCGACATTTCCAACAGCGCCCGTTGCCGATACGCCCGTCACTGCGACCAGTGCCGCCGCGCTGACTGATACTGTTCCTACTGCTGCGGTGGCCGAAACGCCTGTAGCCGTGACATTGGTGTCCCCCGACACTGTGTAGGGGCACGCGTAGCTAACTACATAACCGTCATCCCAATACCCAACCGCTACATACTCGGCAAACGTCGTGTATGCGGCGGGGACAGGCGCAAGAAAAACGATAACGTCAGTCATCTAGCTCGTCACTGCTTTGATTACAGAAAAATTAAACACAGGCTGCTCGGTTGTCGTGCCGCCCGTAGTCCTAAAAGAAACTCTGAAACTACCTGCGGATACCGCCGTAATGTGGATTTCGTAAAGGTTGGCCCCAGATTTTTGACCAATAATTACAGTATCTGTTGTCGCCACTGTGTTGTTAGTTACCGTAAAAGACGTCCAAGCGGTAGTTCCAGCAGCAGAAACTAACGTGATAGCACCGTTTGTTTTATTTAGTGTCACGCCGGTTGTTCGCGAAGTTATTTGCGTAACAGCGCCGCCCGAGCCAGTGCCGTACCCTAATCCCCCAGAGCTGGTAATTAGAAAATTTCCATTAGAATCTAAAACTACTCGTTGAGTTCCGCTGTTTAAAATATCGGTATTGTAATAATCTAAACCAGTCCTAAATGTAATTGGCAACGAACCTTCGGAGCCAATAACCATTTTTGACCCATCATTTCCAAAAAACGAAGTATTAACGTTCGTTTTTGAAAACGCAAAAATCATATTTTTAGTATTAACACCAGACCCAAACTGAACAACTGAGCCGGTTTCATTTGGTGGAGCAAAATTCTCGCCAAAAGTAATTCTGTAATCTGCGTTGTAATTAAAATTCGGATACGTGGTTGTGTTCGAACAAATTGAACCTACGACGTCCAACTTAGAAGATGGCGAACTAGTGCCTATCCCAACGTTTCCATCAGCTTTAATCCGTAACTTTTCGGATACTGACGTTGTGTTGGTTGGTGTCGTAAAAAACGCTATATCCGTCCCGTTTGCGGTGCCTGTCCAATTTTGTGACGCTAAAATTGACATATATCCGCGCGAAGCTGTCCATGCCGTTCCTGTATACCCTCCGGCAGTAAAGTATGTAAGCGTATCATTAGCTAAAACTGCGGTTGGAACAGTCAAAGAACCCCTGGATTTTCGACCAAAATAAGCAGGGCCATCTGCTGTTGATATTGAAACGGTGGACCCAAAATTAAAGCCCCCAGATGAATTTGCAGACTCTAAAACAGCGACTGGATTTGTTGTCCCGATACCGATATTTCCATTATTAAGTATCCTCATTGCTTCCGTTGCGCCATTATTTCCGGTTTGGAAAATAATGTCTGCGCCTGCGGCGCCTACGCCGGAAGTGGATCGCAATCTCAGCGCGCTAGTGGTGCCGGTGCCGCCGATAATAAGCGGGACGGTTGCGGATGTGGTAATGGTCGGCGTGGCGATGGTGGGGCTGGTGCCAAATACTAATGCGCCGCTGCCAGTTTCGTCAGAAATTACGCCAGCAAGCTGTGAAGAAGTTGTGGGTGAAAATTGAGCAAGCGTACCTCCCGTGGTCGCCATCGTACCGGCTTGAAGCGTGGTATTACCGTCTGCGAGCGTTATGGTTCGAGACGCCGTGAGCGTCGTAGGTGTAAGCGTTACCGAATATGATGATGTTCCGCCGGAACGCCCTTGAAGCTGCACCCCGTCCTGCGTTGCCGCTGCGCGAACCAATACTGTGCCGCCGGTTGCAGCGAGCGAAGTGCCAGTTGCTGCGCCAATATTGGGCGTGGTCAAAGACGGGGTGTTTGCAAACACTAAAGAACCCGAACCAGTTTCATCTGTAACTGCGGCAGCCAGGTTAGCACTAGATGGCGTGGCAAGAAACGTATCGATGCCGGTGCCAAGGCCGGACACACCTGTTGAAATCGGCAACCCGGTGCAGCTTGTCAGCGTACCAGACGACGGCGTACCAAGCGCGCCGCCATTAACAACAAACGCGCCAGCGGTGCCAGTATTAACGCCCAGAGCAGTTATTACACCAGTGCCGGTCGTGATAGTAGATGGCGCTGCTCCTGCGCCCCCACCAACCATAAGCGCGTTAGCAGTAAGCACTGCGGAGCTTGCCAACGTTCCGGTATCTGAGTAATAAAGAACTCCGCCTGACGTCCCGGCAGTAAGTCCGGTTCCGCCGTTGGCAACTGGCAAAGTGCCGGACACATGAGTTGTCAGGCCGATCTTGCCCCAGCTCGGCGCAACACCGACACCGCCCGAAATGAGGGAATTGCCCGTGGCGACATCCGCAAGTTTTGCCAACGATGTTGCTGTATTTGCATACAACAAATCGCCAACTGTGTAACTAGTTTGTCCAGTTCCACCAAGCGCCGCAGTTACTGGAGACGTTAAGCTAAACTGCGTTCCCGTGAGCGTAAGACCTGTTCCTGCCGTATATGAACTTGGCGAGGCAACTTGAACAAATACAAGAGAAGTTGTTCCGATTGTGATTGGGAAATCAGTCGTTTGAACCCACTGCGTGTTTGCATTGATTGTCCCTTTCAAAATGTAGGTTATATCGCCAGGCGCAACTTCATTTTGACCTGTTCCCACTTGGTCAAAATCCGTTGCCCGAGTTAATACCCAATTTGTTGAGACTGACCCTTGATTAGTTAAAACATAAATGCCGTTTTGTGATGCAATGGATTGGTTTTTCACCAAAATACGAACTGCGTTGGTGACATCTGCCGCAGTCATGGTGTATCCATCAACAACCAACGCCGCTTGCGTACCAGCATTTGTCAAAGTTGCCCCAATGCCAGACGAGCCATTGTTGTACGTCACCGACCCCAAGTCAGCCGTCGTTGCGTAGCTAGACGCGGCGTGATAATTAGTGTTGCTTACTGCTGCATCAACATATTGCTTTGTTGCGACTTGCAACGCTGATGTTGGGTCCGCCGTAAGCGTTACTGAATTTAAGCCAGAAATCGTTGTGCTAGTCGCGCCGAGTGCTACTGACGTCGTTCCAATTGTCACTGAACTATTAAGCAATGAAGAATTTCCAATATTGCTTAGAGTATTATTTGCTCCACTGATTGTTTTATTAGTAAGCGTTTGTGTACCGGACAAAGTGGCGACTGTTCCGTCAATCGAGATTGTTACTGGAGATGAACCGTTATACGATGCCCCAGATAAACCTGTGCCGATTGTGAGCGCGTTGGCAACATTTCCTGATTGGCCTGTTGTGTTTTGATTAAAAGTCGGCCATGTAAATGTGCCAGTGCTGAAATTGCCAGACGTAGGCGTTCCGAGTGCAGGCGTGACTAATGCGGGGCTTACTGATAGCACCACTGCGCCACTTCCAGTGCTAGAAGTTACTCCTGTTCCGCCACTCAGCACGGGCAGCGCGGAAGCCAATGTCAGCGACGCCAATGACGCCGCTGACCCCGACTGATACTTGTCAGTATTTAGATTGGTAAAGTTTGAATCGACCTCGGCGTAGGTAAGCGCCGATCCCTTACCCGCTCGCGTAACGATTGTCGACATTAACCCACCTGAATAATTGCCGACCCAGCCGTAGCTGCCGGGAAGTTAATTGTGAAATCGCCCGATGTCGAAGTCTTATCCGACCCGAAGTCCAGCACAGCGATAGCCTTATTGGATTTGCTGCTGTTATAAATCAACGCGCCCCTCGCGGTAATCGTCGAACTAGACCATGTTGTGTCGTTGAAATCCACCACAGCCGTCGTGCCATCGAGCGTTACAGCCGCACCTGTCAGCGTGTTTCCACCTGCCGTGTAGTTAGTACCGGAGGAAGACACCTCATTAGACGTGGTGTACGCAGTGGTTGCTGCGCTCAGTGTCGCGCTGCTGGTGTACAACGCGATTTTGATTACATCAGTATCCAGATCATGTTCGCCAAGCAAGATTTGCTGCTTGAACGAAGAACACATCGCCTGTGTGATAGCCATATTCCACCTTAATTAACTTGTACTCGGACTTGTCCATCTCTGTAGGCGTCTTGACGCTGCTTGCCATCACCCAGGTTCTTGAGCAACGCGATCGATTGCAGATACATATCCTGATATAGCTTGACCATATCAGGCTCGCCTTTCATATATCTGATGGCTTCTACCATTACACCGTTCAGCAACACTGAATCAAAATTGTCCCCGAGCCATGTTGTATTAGCTGTAACAATCGACTCTGGGTAATAATAATAATGCAACTCTGTCGTATACGATGCGTTCGGTGTCGGCCCGACGATAAATGTCAGTTCATTGACACTACTGGAGTCTGGCCCAAACAAGGCATAGTGTCTAGGCAATCCCGTACTCGTTGGCGACGGGTATGCTTCTCGGATGAAGTTTACATCCTTGTTCAACAAATAACTGAAATTACCCGAGCCATCAATGACTGCAATCGAGTACACCGACAAAAAATCATTGGGCGCGGCTAAGTATTTGTTATTTGCTGTGAAGTTACCTTGTACGTTCTTCCTTAAATTTGCAAGCTGAACTGTATTGTAAATACGTTGCTCGGCCTGACGGATCATTGTATTCATGTCCGTCGTATTAAACGTATTCTCGCAATAATCACTAACCGCAGTCACCAACTCAGAATAATTCATGGAATCACCCCATCGGGCCGCGAGCCATTACACCTTTGGTAGCTGCACCTGTGCCACGAATCTTGATACCAGTCGTTTTGACTTCATCATTCAGGGTCAATGACACGCCGTCCATCGGTGTCCAGTTTTTCTTTTGGTTGAAAGGCATCTTGCGACCTGCCTCAACATTCGACAATTTCTTACCTTGCATGGTATGTGGCTCCGCATATACGTTGGCTTGACCAACTTCTTTGCCCATTAGCTTATGGCTGTACTTAGGCATTTGTCTTCTGACCCTTGTAGGTGAAAGATGACTTTTTCTGGTTGGCAACTTTTGCCAAGCCACGGCCAAGCTGCTTGCGCTGAAGGCTCGTCACGCCGCCTTTGGCATAGCCCTTGGCGTGCATGGACTTCTCGTGCGCCTTCACAGCTTTCTTCGCTTCCGTCTTTGCAACTTCTTTCATGCCCATGATTTTCTCCTAAACCGTTACTGTTACCTGCCCCACTCGGCCCCTAGCCACCAGATCATTCGGCGTGAGGCCAAATGCATTCAAGCTTGCACCACCAACCGGTGCCCATCCCCACTGGATAACACGACTTCCTTCGCCAATTGATCCATCTGTTGTGATCCCGGACTGGATATAAGACAAATCTCGCCGTGGGTTACGCAACGCTTGTGGGTCTTCAACCGGATACATCCCTAACTGAAGCTGAGGATGGTCTGGCGACCAGCACTCGGGACATGCCAACACGTTAATCTGCTTCGTCTTTACAACTTGCGTCTTCAATTGTTTCAGCTTGTACCGCTGTCCGCAGATGTCGCATTCCGCGATAGCAAACTTGCCGGATGCAAATCTGTTTGCCATTTAGAACACGCCACCAATGAACGACTGTCTCGGAACGAATCGGACCGGCGCCTTCTCTCTGTCCTCGCCCGCTGCCAGTTCGAACTGCTTCTCATATTCTGCTTGAAGCATGGGAACACGTTGCATCAACTCTGGTGTTTTCAAGGCGATGTAGTACGCCAACCCCGCGATCAACACTGGCAGAAAACGGAAATTGACGTCCTGCGTCTCGATACCGCTACCTGCATCCTGGATTCGTCTCATACGCCAATAAACAAGCGTGTAGTACGGACTTGCCAGTGTGCCTTGGTCTGGAACAGGCCACACAGTAAATTGTGGGGCGTCTCTTAAACGCTGTATCCAAATCTGGATCGGTCGGGCTTGTACCAGTTTGTTCGGGATGCTGGAATAAGTCGATACACTAATCCGCGAGATTGTGATGTCTGCCTGTGAATTGGTAACACCTGGGCTGGTACGAATTACCTGATCGAGAAGATCAATCGTATCGGCTGGCAACGTATATGTTGCCACTCCTTGTTCCAAGGCTTTGGTGCCCTGCTCGATTGTCCACATGTTGATGCCACGATTAGCCAACTCAATCGTCATCATGTTCATGCAGAAACGGGCAAGTCTAAGGTCAAACCCCGAACGCATCTCCCGGCCAGCCTGCGCCCACGCCATTTCCGCAATCTCTGTAAATTCTGGATTGAACGCAGTTGTACCGGATGTGGTCATTTACTTACCCATTTTCTTGAGAGTTTGGGCCAAACGTGCGCGTTTCCCTGTGACACCAGGCTTCTTCGCCGCTGCCGCCAGTTTTCCGGCAGGAATAGTCTCACCCTTTTTGACACCCAAGGTCTTCCGCAGCGAGCCTTCCTTACCAATCGCCTTTTGAATCCATTTCTCAGCCATAACTATCTCTTTGCTGTAAGTGCTGACCGCTTGAATGCTGCCGCCGTGGGAGCGCCTTTTGTACCTGGCTTACGCATCTTCTCGCCTGAGCCCGCCGCGATACGCTCACGTTTCTTGTGAATGTTCTCGTACAGGCCAACCTTGCCACCCTTCTGATACATCGTTACATCCTGCGGGTGATCCTTGCGCACAATCTTCTTCGCCTTCGGCATTTTGCTGGGGTTGATCGCCCCCATCCCACGGCTTGCCATCATCATCACACCCCATCAAATGATCTTGCCTTTGGTCTTGCCCCGCTGAGCAATACCATCCGCACGTTTGGAGGCAGAACCTACTTTACCGCCTTTGGCAAATGGCCTGCTCTGACGCGGGGTAGATGATCGGACTGGTGCTGTTGGACCTTCATCAGGAGACGGTGGCGTACCCATATCGGCTGTATAAACATCCGGCATAGGACGACGTACCATCGGTTTCTTGGCCGGCTTTTTCTTCACCGGTGCGCCTTCGTCCGGAGACGGGGGGTTGCCCATATCAGCAGTGTAGATGTCGCGTGGCATATCAGCACTTCCCGCCTTTTTTCATGACAATCTGTTTGGCCTTGGTCTTGCCCTTTTTGGCAACGCCGTCAGCCGACTTGGTAAAGCCGCCAGCCGCGTAACACTTGCCGCCCGACTTCATGCCTTTGGCTTCCTTCTCTTCGTGCTTGACCATGGCTTTGGGAGCGCCCTTAGCTTTCATAAAGGCCACTTCCTTCTTCATCATCGCTTTGGATTCTTTCATGTCACCGCCCTCTTTGAATTTGCGGCCTTTATCGGCCTTTACGAACTCTTTTCCCACCGACTGCGGAATGCCAACACGTTTAGCTGCCGCCGGATCGTTTGCTACCATTGCCATCAGATTATGCTGTTTAATCGATTTAGACGGCATCGTCTTCACTGTCCTTTCGACCTAGCATGTTCTGCACCGTATCCGTTTCCCAGATACGGATGGCAGTCCAGACTATCGTAAATACTGCGGCAATTGAAGGCAGCATATCGACCAGGGTTCCGACCACAGTCACAATTGATAAAGCATCAACTACATGCTTTATCGTTTCGCTTGTATCACTCATTTACAGCCCCACCGTTTAAGACTAGCAGCCTTGCGTGTCGGGCGCCCTTTCTCATCCTTCATCGGTCCGGGCATGCCGCTCATTCGCGCGCAAAAAGATTTCTTGCGACCAGCGTCTGCTTTGGTTTTGGGATTGGGCGCCGGGGCCTTGAGGTTTGACCCCGTGGCTGCGTTATAACGAGCACGTCCCTTGGCAGTTAAGCCAGCTCCCTGAGAAACCGGAAGTTTCTCACCTCGACCTACCGCCAAAGAGACGTTCTTCTTAGCCATAAAACACCGTGACTTTAGCGTTTGACAGCGTGGCATAAGCACTCGCCTCGAACAACACGCCCTCGGCAGGGATGACCACGTTAAATGGCGCTCCCTCCGCTCTCGTGTTAATCGTCAGCACGGTTGTGCCGCCAGAGCCTCCATCTTTGAGCACCACACTGCCGGCCGTCGCGCCGGGCTCGATTACCATGCCGCGCACGCGAGTGCGAGTATCGGTGATCGCCCCGGACGCATCCAGCGACTTCGCCTTTACATCAGTTTGCATCGCCATGATGCGCTCCTAATTAGGCGTCAGCGAACGGCGTAGCGATCGTGCCAGAGCCAAGCAACACGCCTTGCACGAGGTATTCGAGCGAAGACAGCGCGGTGATGGTGATGATCGAGCCAACAGCGCCGCCCGTGGTGCTGCCGTCGAGGTTGATGACGTCGTTAGACGCAGCAGGCGCGAAGCCAGTCATTGCACCAGAAGAATCGGTATCAACCACCAGCAGGGAGCCGATGAACTTGTCGGTGCCGTTCGTCTTGATAGCAACAGCAGTCGCCGCTGTATCAATCACGATGGTGTACGTGGTGCCGATGTTGTTCAGCGTGTTGGGGTCCGAGCCGGGGCCGGCACTAGCCGAATCAGCCGTGGCAATGATCGCGGGCAGCGTCAGAATCAGCGTTGCGTCGTTGGTGCGAATCACCTTGCCGGCGTGAGCCGCAACGGTCAGAGAAAGAGTATTGGTGTTGTTAGCGACGTTAACAACAGAGCCGGGGCCTTGGGCATAGAAGCCGTTCAAGGAGCGTACCGGGCCTTGGAAAGTGGTAAGAGCCATATTGTCCCTCATGCGGTTAGGTATATGCGTCTGCATGAAGTCAGCCGGGTCTGTCGCATATACCGGGAACTCCCGGATGGCCCATTTTTATCCCGCACTACAATTCATGTCAAGGAAATTCAGTACCTTTTTCCATCTGTGAGATTGTGCTCTTAATCATCGGTTGCAATACTTGTTTTCCAAAATGCCCTGTGAATTCAGTAGAGCCATAGTGTCCCAAGTTAATGTCTGGATCAATGTAAATCTTAAACCCCATCTCTCTGGCTCGGTCGCAGAACAAATAGTCCTCTCCCATATACCCCTGCTCCGTAACTGCAAAATCAAAGATGGCGTAGTGATGCTTGTGCTCTACATCTACCCAGTATTTCCATTCTGGATGCTTATCGCGCAACGTCTCTAATACGTGACGACGGATATACATAAAGCCTGTACCAATACGATTGAGTCGCATTAGACCTTCCTCTGTGATTTCTATTCCGCCGTGTTCGTTGTAGTAAATGTCTGCAAAAAACATTTGATCCTTCGCACGTCTCGGATATGCCCCGGCCAGCACATCTTTGTCCCCACCCAGAGCCATAATCCGCAATACATCACGTTCAGTAAAGTTGATGTCTGCATCTACAAACAACATCTCGGTGCAGTCGGACTCCAGAAACTGATTGACCAAAGAATTCCTGGCCCTGGTGATGATTGAACACCCAGACAAGTGAGCAAGATGAATCTCGAAGCCATGTTTGACCGCAGCTAAAGCCAACTTCGGTAGCGCAAACGCAGCCGCGATGTTGATCTTGCCGTCATAGGCCGGAATTGCAATCATCAGCTTACGGCCAGCCAAGGTAATTTTCTTCTCTGTCATGCTTCGTCCTCGTTGTTGATGGAGAGTTGTTATTATCAGGTAGATTCGGTGGGGTCAACAGCGTTTAGAAATGCCAAAGCCACGGAGTCATCTGGAATTGCGTTTGACTTACGCAAATTCTCCTCTCGCGTAATGACCCGTAAATTCCACGGCACATGTAACCCACATACGGTTTCTGATCGTAGGGGATAGATATGATCTACGACGTACAACTCTCCCGTGGTTTTAGACATAGTGATAGCAATCTGATACAACTCGCGCATCTCTGATTTCTGTTTGCGAGTTATCCATGGCGGGGTGGATTGTCTATGTTTACGGCGACGGGCTTTGGTATCTGCCCTAACCCACACAAGATTGCGCTCTTTCCATGCTGTCTGATACTGCCGTTTTTGCTCTCGCGTTTGCGTCTTTGCTCGTGCGATAACCTCCTCCCGGTGAGCTAAGTACCATTCGTGCTTTTTCTGTTTGACCGCCTCATCGCGGTTGCGTTCCGCGAAGTAGTCGGCTCGTTTCTCATTGTTTGTCATCCATTCCAAACGCAGGCATTCAACACAACTACCTTTTGTCTTGCGCGGCGCCACATGCCCGTGCTTGCAAGGTTGTCCCGTGAAATAGTGCGTTGCCCCGATCGCCTTCGCTTCAGCTCGTGTTTTTGGCAAAGTTTTTACGTCCATGAGTCCTCCGAGATTTAGTTACTGGTAACGTCAATACACTGTAACAAAGTCTTTGCAAGAAATCAATAGGCGTAAAAAACCCCGCCTTTTTAGGGGCGGGGTTCCAAGCTAACTGCTTGATTTTACTATCAGGACGAACCGGGCGAACCGAAGATACCGAGCGGGTCCGACGCACCAAAACTGTACCGCTCCCTCGCTTTATATCTTACATTACCGGTGTCAAAGTCTCCATCCATTCCGGTTTGCATCGGAGTACGGACGAAGTGCTTCAGACCGTTGGGCACGTCGGTGATAAGGAACCACGCGTTTGTATCGGTCAGCCAATGGTTGATCGTATAGCCTTCGGGGATCGAGCCGTTGTTCTTCAGCGCGTTGATATCGTTGTCAGCCGTACCGACGCGGAGTTCGGTTTCCAGCAGACGGGTAGCAACGAACTGGAGTGCGGGCGGCACGACCAGCTTACGGGGCTTGGCGGCGATCAGCAGACCACGCTCGTCGGTCCAGCCGGCGATCTGAATGACCGCATTTTCCAGCGCGGTTTCGTTCAGGTCGGTACCGACTGTAGGACGGTTGCTGTTGGTGCCACCGGAGATCAGCGGATGGGCTGTGTTACACAGTGTCACACCGTCACCGTAGGTCACGGCTGTGTTGAACGCGTTGTTCAGCACATAAGCGGCCTTAACTTGCTTGGTGTAGGCCATGGCGCGAGCCAGAGCCTTGGTGTAACGAGACGAGAGGCTGTCGTACAGATTGTCTTCGATCGCTTCTTCGGTGATCGAGAAACCCATAGCGATAGTTTCGTGGTTGTAACGAGCCGTCCAAGCTTCTTGGGCGTTGTCGTAGGAGATTGCAGAACCTTCGTTCTTTACCGGAGCAGCGGAGAAACCGGACAGCTTGGTTTCTTCTTCGAAGCTACGCTCAGAAGTTTCGGTTTCGTAGATTTCCTTATGCTCTTCGCCATAACGATCATATTCAATACCGAACAGAGCGTTCAGGCCGGGGAGCAGTTCTTTGAGTAGCTGCGCACGAGAAATAGCCATGACTTAGCTCCTTAGACACCAGTGGTGCTGTTGTACTGATGGGTGTTGATCTTAACAATGACTTCCGCGAACGCATTCGCGCCAGTCGCTGTTTCGGGCACCACATCGATCACTCGCACCGGCAGGGTGTTTGTTGTCGATGTGCTTGTGGACAGAACCGCCACAGCCGAGTCACCGGTTGTGGTGGAGCCAGTGTTTTGCACCAGTTCCATGTTGGAGCCCACCACTGTACGACCCACGGTCGCCATGGTTGTGCCGGTCGAAACCACTGCCACCTTGAAGGCGGCCATAGGATCGTCGATCACATAGGCGATGGCGTTGTTAGCTGTCGTCGAAGCGGCAGCCGGGTAGAACTGGCCCTGAATCTTTTGGCCGGACGAATTGACATACTGACAGCCAACCAGCACGCCCACGGGGGTCGCGTTGTTTGTGCCGGTGTCTGCCACCAGGAAACCTGTGCTATCCAGTTTCACTGTGTCGCCATTGAAGATTGCTGTGGCATAACCCACCGCGATGGGGATTTGCCGGGTTTGACCCGCGTAGGGCAGGCCGTCAATACGATTGACGGGCACCAGACCATACGGGGCAGAAACGGTCGGATAAGCCATGTTTCGCTCCTAGAATTTATCTTTGTCCAAATGTTGTCCGCGAGTCCCTGTTCTTGAACAGAGGCATACGCGGATCGCCTTCTCGCATAAAGTTGCTGTCTACGGCGCGCATATCGGATTCAGTCTTTTGCTCAAAATACTGACTCCGCTGCTCCATAAACTCCGCCGGAATCTTGCAAAGCAACAAACCACCGATTTCGATACTGTCCGGGAAGCGGTTGTTGCCCGCGTTGAACAGACGAATCTCAGGATGTTCTGATGCCTTGACCGGCTCCCAACCTTCGCCAAGACTAGTGGAAATGTTCTTTGGATCATCCATGCCAAGCATCGCAACACGAACCCAACGGAACGTATAGCCCGGCTCCGGATTCGGATTGGGCAACAGACTTTGCGGACGCCACGAAGTCGGGCGCTCGAAGGCTGCACGCTGTTCCTGTTCTCGCGGTGTTCTTACTTGCTTTTCCATTAGACATTTCCTCTATTAAGTTTCGCAACCTCTTTGGCATAGGCTTCCGGAGAAAGACCCAGCCGGCGGGCGATATTGACCTGCGTTTGAGTCAGCACGATCTTTTTGGACGCTGTGCTTCTCGTGGCAGGGGCCACAACTGTTGATTTCTTCGGAGGAGGCGCATCCGAATCAAACCTATCCGGGAATCTCTCACGCATTTCTGCGTCGATTTTCCGATAGTATTCATCGCTGGTAGGATCAATATGCTCTACCGATGTAAGCTCATCGTGGAGTGACAAGGCATAAGCAGTCATACGACGGTCTTGCCCGAACCACTGATTGTCATTACGCCATTTCTCAGCACGTTGATCTGGCTGTTGTTTTGGCGCTTGAGGTATTTGTAACGCAGGCTCTTCTTGCTGTAAAGAGGGCAGCGTAAAGTTAGCAACTCTTTCTGCTTTAATCTTTGCCGATGTCAGGTTTTCCTGTGCGGAAGCCAAGGCTTCGGAATCACCCATATCATAGGCTTTACGGAATTCCTCTTTGGCCTTCTCCAGCTCTTGCGCAGTAACCCGTTTTGCCTGCTCAAGCAATGCTTGCTGATTTTCGGATACTGTGGATTTCAGTCGTTTATTTTCTTCAATAATTGACTGAGCCAGTTTTAATGCTTCCTCACGCTCGCGCAGTGCTGCTTCCTTTGCACGACGCTCTTCGTGATAACCCTTAGTAAAATGCTTGATACGTTTCTGGACGCTCTCATGGTATTGAGAAATCTCGTCCTCGGAAAATTCCTTGGGCGGTTCCTCCATGGGCTTACGGCCGCGATCCTTCTCGGGCGTGTCGTCAATAATTTCTAGCTCAGGTTCAGGCGTTTTTGTTTCCGTTTGAGATTCCTCGCTCTGAATCTCAAATTCAACTTTATCGTCACTCATAATCAAGCCCTCTTGATACCGCGCGGATCGTCCACCACTGCTTCAACGGAATCGTCAACGATGATTCGGAATTCACGGCCATGAATCTTGACGCGAGTGCCGGTATTGGGACGGACCAATACAAAATCACCAACCTTGCAGGACGGCCCTTGCGGGAATCGTGACTTATCGGCGTAGGCATCCGGACCCATCTTGACTACAAACAAAACTGGGGACAAAACTTCCTCAAAGTGAATACTCTGGGCGGATTTTAGAATCCCACCTTCAGTAGCTTCCTCAACTTCTGGCAAAGCACACAGCAAGTGATAGGTCACGGGGTCCGGCAACTGCTTAGCTTTCTCTTCAGGCGTATTTGGAAGCACCGTTTCGTTCTGACCGTCACTGATTAACAGCTCACTCATCATCAAAATCCCTTAGTTTGCGCACGAGGTCTTCTATTTCTGATTGTGCGAACGCAAGACCTCGGATCGTGCCGCACAAGTACCGGTATTCGGAGTGGTCTTTAACCGCTCCGTCTGCCAGTGATTCAATCAATTGAGTTCTTCGTTCCTCAAGCCTTGAGGTAAGCAGCATCAACAGCTTGTTTTCCATGATTTACCGTGTCTCGGGTGATTGCATATCGGTAATACGATCGACAAAATCGCGTACCTGCTCGTCTTGCTGTTGTTGCGCCTGAAGCGCGATGCGCAACCTGTCTGCTTCGGCCTGATTTGCCGCGCGCTGCGACTCCAAAGCCAGTCTTGCCTGCGCAATTTGCCCGTCTTGAGCGTCTTTCTGGGCTTTTCTCTGGATTTCCTGCGCTTTGATCTGCATTTCCTGTTGTTGCAACTGGAAAAGCGGGTCTTGTGCCTGTTGTTGGGCCTGTTGCTGTGCCGCTTGTCCCTTGCTTTGCGCCAAAACCTGTGTTGCAGCCTGGGCCACGAGTCTCGACAACTGGACTTCTACGTCTTCCGGTAGTTCTTCGTTGGGTTTTGGCATCGGAACACCCAATTGTTCTTCCACACGCTTGCGATACAGGAATGCCAAGTGCTCTGCCACGTGCGACATAATCGCCGCCTGCATTTGTTGGGCCATTGGAGACTGTCCAATCTGCGCCATCAGCACCGGGTCTTGCATCATCGACATGTGACACGCGATATGCGCGTCGTGATCCTGATAAATGAACGCCTTCGTGGGTTTGCCGGACAGGAAAGCCATGTTTTCGCTGATCGGATCACGCGGTTTCATGTCATCTTCAAGCGGCACCAGCTTATCGGCGTTCTTGACACCCAAAACTTCGAGCATTTGGCGGTGAAGTTGAGGAAGATCGTAGATTTGGGGCGCACCTTGAGCCAATTGGATAGCCGCTTGGTACTGCATAATCCGTTGCGCCATCGTTGCGCTGTTCGGATCGCTCACCGGAATTACTTCAACGAGGTCATAGTCCTCGCGTTTTGCCTTCCGGTCGGCTTTCTCCGGCGTGTATTCGTACTGGCTTGGGGTGAAATCACGAATAATCGCCTTGAGCAGCTTGAATTCCTGCTTCATGGCGAAATGAACACGAGCCTGAACCGCACTCATGGTCTTCAGTTGCCGTTCCAACAATGCCAACGTCGTACCCACTGGGGCATTCGCTGACATGTCGCTAATCTTCATGTCCGAAATTGCACCCAATCTTCGGGCTTCTTCGGTGATATTGCCCAAAAGTGCCATCAATACTTGGCTTGGCTCCTTGTAGGGCAACGGCATGATGTTGTCCCGGATGCTCCCAGACGGCACATCCACATCACGGAACTCACCTGGGGCGATGGGCGTGTCGTCACCCTTGACGCGCAGGCCGCGAGATTTCAATCCGCCGGGCAAATTTGCCAAGGAACCGGCATCAATCAATTGCCGAATGAGCATCGTGCCCGCTCGGGCATAGCCACCGATCAGATGGATCAGGCCAAAACCGTACGCACCGAAGCCAGGGATATAGGTGTATTGAACGAAGTGCTGACGTTTGGCGAAGGTCGGGTCATCTTCGGCGTAGTTCCTGCGAATTGCCAGAACTTTGTTGCTGCCACGGTCGATTGTAATTACATATGGCAGAGCAATTCCGTCTTCGTTCTCGTAGCCGGGGAGGTCGTAATCGACGTGGATTTCGAGAATCTGATAACGCTCGTCATCTGTGATTGAATAGCCTTCTTCCTCGGCTTTCTTCTTCTCGATATCAGTCGGAATCTGGATTGGCTCGCCAAGATCGATGTCGCGGTAGAAGCCTGCTACTTGCAGTTTGCGTATTTCGTTCTTGGTCTTGCGCATCAGGTGGGTCACGCGCTCTGCGGTGAGAACGCCTGACGAGCCATACGGCATGATGATGTCTTCAGCCGGGATGTACATGGATACTTGTCGATCAAGCGCCGGGTCAAAATAGACCTTTTTGAACGCGGCTCCTGACAGGCCAAGATTAAACAGTGCGCGCTCATGTTCTGGGCGGTACTCTTGCATCACCTCCGTAAGCTGGTAGTTCATGTCATCTCTGACACGCTCTGACGCTTCGGTCTTTTGCTGGGTTATTTCCCCGATGATGAGGGTTTTAACAGGGCCGGCTGCTGGGAAGGTTTCGGTAATACACTCACTTTGAAACCGAATTGCCGCTTCGGTGAGCACAGTAGAAAACACACCACAGGCACCGTTCCATGGCTCTGTTCTTTCTTCATACTTCATCCCCAGAACTTCTAAGCCTTTGACGAATGTCTCCGACCAGTCTTTGCGACTGCTTATGTCAGCATCCACCAGAGCAACAAGATCACCAGCAACGCTTTCAAGAGCACCTTCCTCCATGAACTCAGCCAAGTTGCCATCAAAATCATCCGCCGTTGTTTCTTCTGAAGAAAGATTAATCTCAAGGCCGTCAATCCCAAGTGATGTTTCAGGAAATTCGACTTCCACTTCGATTTCTGGCGCCTCTTCAGCCAGATTTAGTGGAGGCACGTCACTGTATAACGCTCGGTCAAAATTTGTTGCCATGCTTCACCTCAATAATATGCCTTTTTTCGCCGCCATCCGATTTCCTCGTCAGGCTCGTCGGTCTGTAACCGCAAAAATCCACCCTGCCTAAACCGGATGAGGGCCTGCACCGAGCTATCCAATAAGTCATCGTGCTCCGCATTAGGAAATCTCGCCATTTCCTCAATTACTTCATCAGCCCACCTCGCGTCCGGTGCCCATACTTTACCCGAGGCAAACAAATCTGTAACCGAATTGAGACGCGCAAATTTGTCATTACCGCGCGATGGCGTATATTCACTAACCGGAATACCCATACGCCTTAACTCAAATATCAACGGCGCCCCAGCTGCCTTCGCTTCAATAATAAATGCGTCAGGCTCCCATTCTTTCCACGAATTAAATGCTGCTTGTTTTAATTCCGGGAACTCCCATTTATCCTTAAACGCATCCAGCAATATGATATTCACATCATTGGGGTCTTCGTTAAGATTAAAAATACCCCAAGTCGTACAGGCCGAATAGTCCGACCTCTCGCCTTTGGTAAAGGCTGTATCCCAAGACTGGATAATGAATTCACAATTAGGCGGACGATCTTTATTCCATATACGCCACCACTCACGCTTAATAATCGCACCCGCTTCGCCAGTCGGCTGTTGCTGGTACTGTGCGTTCCACTTGTAGGAAGGTAACTCTTCTTTAAGAGCAAGAAGCTCTTCGAGACTCCAGAACTCAGGCCATAGAGGTGCGCCCGATGGAAGGATGGCCGGTAGCTCGATCACTTCCCATTCGTCCTCGTGTCGTGAGTTCCTAATGATCTTGCCCGTTAAGTCCTTGTCACTCCAGCGAGTCATAATTACGACAATGGCCGCCCCTGGCTGGAGACGTTGCCGTGGTCCGGAGGTGTACCATTCATACACGCCGTCAAATACGGTCGGGTCGCCTTGGGCTAACTTGGCCTCTTGCTCGCTGTGCGGGTCATCGATGATAAGAAGGTCAGCACCTTTACCTGTCACCGTACCTCCAACGCCGATAGCAAAATAGCTACCCCCACCCGAGGTATCCCAGCGTCCAGCCGCTTTGCTATCAGCCCGAAGATCAACACTCGGAAACACTTTCTTATAGTGATCCGACCCAACCAGGTTTCGAACCTTCCGTCCGAAGCCAACAGCCAATTCCGCCGTGTTTGAACATTGGATAACTTTCTTCTCCGGGTACTTTCCTAAAAACCAAGCCGGCAAAAGAAACGAGCCAAACTCGGATTTGGTGTTGTGCGTACAAATGTAGCCTTCTCCGGCCAAAAACAAACCGTCTTGACGAGCTACCTTGATACATTGCGTACTGCCAGTTTCGTTTAGTTTTTCTACTTTGATGTACCTTCCGAATGCTGGCTTGTACTTGATCGTCCGATTTTCTTTCCTGTCTAAATGAGCAATGTTGGAAGCATAAAAGCTAATCCTCCATGTCTTGCCGTAGCTTTTGTCTCCAATTTTTGCCTCGGTAGAGATCAATGAGTTCTTAATCCCAAGGCTGGCTAGAAGTTCGCGCACTTGATTGATGAGACTCAAGTTGCTTTGCGCGAAGAAACATTGACCTGCTTTTGACACGTTGCCATCCGTGTCCATCAGACCTTTGAGCAACCATCTACGTTGATCTACGCTACCCATCAGATACGCCTGCGGGATGTGTTTGTTCCCTAACACACCAAGATCGCGGAGTTTTTCTTTTAGACCCAAAACTCCGAACGTCATCGGGGTAGATTGGGCAGTCGTTCTGTACCCAAGCGCCTCGAACATTTGCCGAATGCCAACCTGATCGTCATCGTGACAGGTAATTACCCCTTGATTCTTGTGCCCATCACCGAGCCATACACCAAGAACATAGGGTGCTATCGGCAAGGATTGCCGTTCGTAAATGACGGGATTCACGTCAGGCAATCTTGGCAATCGTGGATTTTTGACATGCCCCGCCAAGAAGTGTGTGCTCCCACCTCTACCCATTCTCAGCACTTCACCGTTCTGCCTACGCCATAACTCTTCAGTCGTGAAGTCGTGATAGACATCGTGCTTTCGGTGCAACCTAACCGTCCAAAGATGCTCGCCATCAACATCCAGGCTGAATCCATCATCCGTAGTCACGCGATAAATGTCTCTATCGTGAAACACTTCTGATTTTCCAATTACCTCTGTTGGAATCCCATCAGGCCCGAAAACATAATCGCCAACCAATAAGTCGGCCATCGTTTTCCATCCGTTCAATGTTGGTATCTTCATATCTAACCTTATCGCGTGCCGAGGGGCCATGTTGATGATGAGTCTCTTCACCTTCCCCGCCGCGATTTCCTCGAACTTCTTCGCCATCAAAGCATGGTGCCGACCGTGGATAAACGACGGCCACATCATCTTCACAAACGCCATGAAGTCCGCTTGCGCCTTCTCCCGCTCCAGCGCCTCTTTATATGCGCCTACCTGAGCCAACAACTTCTGTTGCTCATTCTCAGGCAGCTTAGAAATCAACGCGGCCAAGTCGCTCATTTGCGAGACTCAAGAATGTCAGCCACCAACGTGGCATAGCCAGCAATGTCTCTCCACGAGTCGGCGTAATTCGGGTCGCCGCAGACAATCCTGGATAGTTTATTGGCGATCATGTCCAACGCTTCCCGCTGATAGTGGGAGAACGCTGCATTTCGCGGAACATTGTACAAAGTTGATTTAAGCAACTGGCTCACCATAGAGTTCTTTGAAAACTCGCCGTACTTGGAGCCACGCTCAGCCAACACTTCTTCCAGATCAGTCATCTCTTCCATTCCAATTCACTCTTCGAGTTCATCACTCAAACTCCCTAGCGTGAAATTTCATGTACGACGGCCTAACACTCCGCTCCATACCCGCTACACGCTTCACCACACCCAACTTCACCAACGCATCCACCAACCGCTTCACATTCCCCAAACCCTTCACACCCCTCAACTGCTCCAACTCCCGGTACGTCGGACCACACCCAAACCGCTTCCAAAACTCATCTATCAAAATGTACATCTCCCGCTGAACCGGAGTCATACTCACCGCCTCACATTCCGCCGCCGTCAAAGACGAACGCGTCCAAGTCATCACCGGGTTGTAATCAATCGGACGACCACACACCTTCCGCCACTGAATTTTCTTACCTACGCCTTTATCCATTCCACGGTTCCATACAAGGGGGGCACCCCCCATACAGCAGGGGTGGGGTAGCTCCCGAACAAAAAACACACCCCTACCCCACCAAAACTATGACCTTCGGCACTAGTTGCCCGATACTCCGCTATTACAAAAGTCATACTCCACTCCAAAAACAGTGCCCAAAGACACTAGCAACGCACGCCGTCAGGCGACTCTCCTTACCCGTCCCGTCTGGGGGAATACACAGGCAAAAAACGTAAGTGATTGATTTTGTGGGAGATTTGTGTGGAGTTGGTAATCGTTTGTGTGGAGTAATATGTAGAGCCGAACACGGAGTCCCTTTGCTGCCGTGGGGGGTGGGGTGCCGGTGGGGATACAACCCCGTGTTTTTCGACACCCGTCCCTGTAGAATCAATCACTTAGCATTTGTGCTGTCGGTGCTGGCTGTGCCTGGCGTGTCTTGTGGTGCTGATAGCTCGGCCAGTAGCGATGAGGCGTCCTGTTCGATGCGCTCACCATCTATAGTCTTGCCCGACATCAATGCCTGTAATTCGCCCATTATCTTTGTGCGCAACGCATCTGAGCTATGATGTACAATTGATTCTTTCCGCTCAGTAAATGCAGCGACTTCTGTGACCTGACCGAGCGTTTTTACAGCCTGAGTACGTATCGCCGGAGGTGTTTCGGGATCGATCACTTGCTGTACAAGTGTTTGAATTACAAGGTTTCTTAGCTGCTCAGGGGTGCGATGTTTCGCCGCTTCATTAGCTAGCTGATACGCTTCTATTTCCGCCTGTATTCGGGCATCGCGTTTCAATCGGCTGGCATGATCCCCGATTGTTTTTGGTTTTCCTGTGCAGTTGTACGCTTTCCTGTAGGCATCTGCGCCTGTGTGTCCCATTGCGACGTTGTATGCGTATGCTCTTTGCTTTGGTGTGAGTGTTGATTTGCTTACTCCTACGACGTGGAGCATTTGATCTGGGGACATCTCTTTAAGTGTCTGTCTTGTTTCTTGTATCTGTCTGCGTGTGAGCCGTTTCGCTTCGCTACTCTTTTTCTTTTCCGCGCCCTCACTCCCACCTGACAGCCCGCGCTTGCCCCTACCTGCTGGCTCGATCTTGTCCCACTTGTCTTCGCTCATCTTTTCCCCCCTCTTGCCTGTCCTGTACTGCATCGCACTTGATCTTAGCATGAGAACGGAATAGGAACGTACGTAACAGCCCTAATGCACACAGGCACATATCACCTGACCTGATAGGTTACATTGACTATCATCAGGTGTGTATCTATCATCCATTCATGCGCTGCACCTGGTGGCGCTGGCATTCGGTGCTGTGTATGTCGGAGCGCATGCCTATATCTGGTGGCGCATGGGCGCTCTTTAACCTTTCGCCCCTTCGGGGGCTTTCACTGGAGATACAAGAAAATGAAAATCACAGTCACTCTCAAAAACGTGTATGGCAACCAGTCCGTCTACCCGCTCGACGAACACGCCCACCGATTTGCAAAGATTGCCGGAACTAAGACACTTTCGCGCGATGCGCTGGCGAATGTCCGCGCCCTTGGGTTCGAAGTGGTCTTCGTTGATCCTGCGGCCGTCGCCCTGAGTGAATCTATCAATGGGGGTAATAATGTATAAATTTATTTCCGATCCCGGCCATAGCTGGTTGGAAGTTCCCTTGACCGAATTACACGCTCTGGGCATCGCCAATAAAATCAGTAGCTATAGCTACCAAACCGGCGATCTAGTTTATCTAGAGGAAGACTGTGACGCTGCAATTTTCGCGCAAGCAAAAAAAGCGCGGAATGAGCCCCTGCCAATTGAAGAGGTGTTCCAAGAAAACACATTTATTCGCAATCTGCCACGCTTTGCGGGGGTGCAGTCATGAAACACACCCCCGGACCTTGGCTGTTTCAACAATGTGGGAGCCCTGGATACTTTGCCATTGTCACTACTCAAGGGAAACCCGTTCCATTGATCGGACCAACGGCTATCCACAATGCTCGTTTGATCGCTGCCGCTCCCGACATGGCCGATTTGCTACTTGCTGCCCTACCCTATGTCGAAGAGGGCGAAGAGTTCAACAAACCCAACTGTCGCACCTTGTCCCGTGATATCCGGGCGCTGTTGCGCGTGATCGATCCTGAATGTGGGGTTTAACATGAAACAAATTTCCGTTTTCACTTTTGACGAATTAAGTGATGATGCTAAAGAGCATGCGCGCCAGTGGGGACGTGAAATGCTCGCGCTTAATCCTTGCTGGGTTGATGAGTCCAGCGATTCCATAGACTCTTTCCTCACCCACTTTGGCGCGCGCTTGCGTTCGTATGATTTCGACCGACTGCACTATGACGTGGACGCACCGAATGACATTTTTCGTGGATTGCGTCTAAACGCATTTACGCGTGATGCGATGCCCACAGGATATTTCCTTGATTGTGTGCTGTGGGAGACTTTTTACGACAGTTTCAAACGTACCGGAAGCGCAAAAATCGCCTTTCATGATGCGCTACATGCTGCGCTTGTCGCGTTTCGTGATGATCTTGAAAGCCAACAATCGGACGACTACGTAGACGATTTCCTAATTGCCAACGAGTATTTTTTCTTGGCATCTGGTGATCGCGTTCCAGCCTCTGTTGCGTGATCCCTTAAAGCCCGGCGTGCTGGGCTTTCGGGGCGACATGCCCACAACTGGAGATAAAACAAAATGGAAACACCATCTGTATACGTCGGCACCTATGCCAAATATAACTCGGGCAGTATCAAGGGCGCGTGGATCAATCTCGAAGACTACGCAGGAGACCGCGAGGGCTTCTATGCCGCATGCGCCGAGCTGCATTCGGACGAAGCTGACCCTGAATTTATGTTTCAAGATTTCCAATGTTTCCCGCGTGAGTTTTACTCTGAAAGCGGCCTGCCCGAAGAATTGTTTGAATGGCTGGAGCTTGATGACTATGACCGCGAGTTGCTGGAAAAGTACGCTGAGGCAACCGGGTACGACATCACCGAACTAACGATAGAGAATGCCCGTGAAGCATTCTGGGGCCGGTTCGATTCTGGCGCGGATGCTGCCCAGCAGATTGCAGAAGAGTCTGGCGCGGTTCCGAAAGACTTACCGTGCTGGATCGTCATTGACTGGCAAGATTCGTGGGACAGTAACCTTCGTCATGATTATTGCACGGCTGGTCGGCATGGCGATCTGTGGATTTTCTCGAATCGCTGACCACAACAATAAAGGGAGATAAAAACAATGCAAGCGCAACTGATAGCACGTTTCACGAATCACCGCGACGGACTCGAAGGCCGTGTGTATCGTTTGAATGACGGCCGTTTGTCCGTAGTGTTGTTTGACCTGGGCGCCTTCGAAGCGGTGCCCTCTTCCCGTATCTATTCGCCCGAGAAACTTGACGCGGCGCACACCTACGCTCGTTTGATTGCGGGGGTTTGACATGCTCTATCTTTATGGTTTGATCTTTGCATCGTCCCTCGCGGGGTCCTGTGTTACCGTTTTTCTGTGGGGGGAGTACGTCCTGAGTGATCTATCTGCCGTGGTGCTGGTGATCGCGCAACTGATGATTGCCAGTCTAGCTGCCGTTATCATCGACGAAAGGGAAAAAAAATGTTCTGGATTGTGACCGATGCCGGCATCTATGCCTCCCCGAAAATCTCTCGCGCTCTTACGGGCGACATGATCGGGCACTCGTTTTTCATCGACGAACACGCCTTTTTAGTAGATGCTGCTGTGTCTCGGGAGCATGCTTTTGACGGAGCTATCTCGTTTCTTGTGCGCTGGCAAAAAAAGGTTAATGCGAAAAATGACAGATAAAGAGAGCATTTTTTACCTTGTCATCTTCGCACTTTTCCTATTATATGTTTTCCGATAATGCTTTACCCCGCCATGCGCGGGGTTTTTCTTTTGGTGCCCTATGAATCCTAAAATCTTTACCATCCACCTCATCGAATCTGACGGATACATCACCGCTCACGCTGACTACACTGGCGAAGGTGAAGCGGTGCTAGAACTAGGGCTTGACCTGATCGGACAACTGGCGGCACTTGATGCTGCTGGCGAACGTGTCAGGGTCTCTCCGATTCTCCGGTGCACGCTTGTACAGTGATCGCCAGAGGTTACTGGCTGCGCGAAACAGTCCGTGCTCTTGATGGTAGTCATTAAAATCCTGGCCGACTGTGGGACTGATCCAGTACGGCCACCCTGTTTTTTTGGCGATTGTCTCGCCCGTACCGCTTTTGTCATTATCCGCGACCACAAGACCCGGTTTCAAACGACTAGCGATTGTTAGCAGGTTGTTCGCACTGAAACATACGTGAATTTTCCATAGGTGTTTTAGTGACTGCATCGCGGCGCGGATAGATAAGCCTGTCGCGTATCCTTCACAGAGTATGTCTGGCCCTTGCCGTCCGATGATGAACTCTGCGCCTTTTGTGCGCTGTCCGTACAGGAACTTTTTATTCCCTTCGGCGTCGATTGTTTGCATTCCTATCAGACGGTTAAGCTCATCGTACATTGGAACTACAAAATGCTCCGTCTGATCGTGGCACCAGATCAACCCCTTCTCGTCTGGAAATCCTTTCTTCCGAAGGTAGTCGTGTCTTCCATAGACGCATCGATTTAAGATCATCGAGGCCCGCATCGCGGCGTTTTCCTGTAGCCGTTTGCGCTCTTCTTGGGCTTGGGTCAGGGCTTGCATGGTGACGCGCGGATCAATCTTGATCGGCTTGTCTTCACGCCAGAAGATTACCTCCGTGTGGACAGCGTGATCCTGTAGGAATCCGTGGTCGCCCATCCACTTCACGGCACCGTTCTTTTTCTTGGGGTGTGACTCGGTGGGGAACCGCTCCCACACTCCCAGGCGAGGCGGGTGCGTGATGATGATGCCGTGAGCACAGCAAAATTCGATGAAGGTCATGCTGCCCTCACCTTCCGAAGGTAAGCCCTCAGAAGCTTATTTACGAACCGGTCAAACTCAATGTCCGGGACTAGGATTGTCTCGTTGTCCAAGAGCCGGGGCCATACCGAAAATCTTGCTCTGTACGTGTGCGCTGCTCGCCCAGGCGACCAACCCTCAATCATTACCTTGTATCGGCACATGGACCAGAACTTCTGTTTCTCGTCTTTACTTCCGACGGTTAGCTCTTCCATCTGGCCGGGGACGGATTCAACCATGCTCGGGCGCTCACGCATGAATCCGCAGTGCCCACAATTTCTCCAGCCCTTAACCCATAAGGTCTGACAACTGGGGCATTTACTGTCTTCCTTTTCCTTCGGCGTGGGCTCTTTCTTTACACGCTCTTTGTTGTCGTTCAACGAATCTACGCCATTTTCGTAGATGTTTTCCCAGTCTTCACGGAACCGGAGATAGTTGCCGCTGAAGTCCAGCCAAACGCCGAAGGATTTATTGGGAGCGCCGCGCATGACACGCCCCATCTGCTGAATGTGTGAAGATAGCGACCGAGCGAATGGCCTTGCTGACACGCCCATGAGAACGTCGGGACAGTCAAATCCTTTGGTTAGAATGTCCGTTGCGATCAGGCCGTGTATTTCTGTATCCGGCTTCTGAAAATCTGCGATCAGGTCTCTTTTGAACTCCGAATCATCCCGGTATGAAACACAGATAAAGTTATACCCTTGCTCCTGAAACTTCCGAGACAACTCCGTACCATGTGCGACACCACTACTGAACACGATAGTCTTGACAGGCCGGCCGAAGATTTCGTGAGTCTTCTTGATCCACTCAGCTACTACGTCTCCGACGATCTTGATGCCGCGCTCGCCTGCCTCGGCACCCGACCACTCCCCAGCGACCTTCTTGGCTCCGGTCATATCAACTTCTTTTGATATGAACACCTTCAGTGGTACGAGCACGCCCTGATCGACCAATTGTTTCGTGGTGCAGGTACTGACGATTCCGTCATAAGTTTTTGCCAGCCCCTTGGTGAAAGGCGTGGCCGATAGACCGATTACCTTCACTTGTGGATTATTCTTGATCCACTCCAGCGTCTGCGCCCTGGTGCAGTGGGCCTCATCGACCACCACGAGGGTGAGATTTTCCATCTGGCCTCGACGCTCAAGGGTCTGTGCTGAGCACACCTGGATGAACTCATAGGGCCGGTAACGCCAGTGTCCAGCCTGTAGGACACCGTGCTCGATGCTGTACTTATCCAGCCTCTCAGACATCTGATTGACCAGCACCACACGGTCCAGAATCATGGCTGACCTGTTGCCCTTCTCTCGGGCTTTGTCGAGCATGTAAGCCGCGACTTCGCTTTTGCCTCCACCCGTCGCCAAGTACAGCATCTGAGCCTTCTTGCCGGCGGCGAATCCCTCCCTCAGTTTGCGAATGGATTCTTCCTGATAGTCACGTAGCTTGAGGATCATTTGCGCCCCTCCAAAGCTGCGATCCTACGCTTCAGACGCCTGTTGTCCGCCTGGAATGCGTCGCGGGACTTGGTGAGTGCGCTTACTTCTACTTCAAGTACTGCGATTACATCTCTCTGTTCATTGAATAACTGCTCCGCGTATCTCTTGTCCTCTTCGGTTGCATCCATGAAATGCAACGCGAGGCGCTTGCGCAGTTGGTTGTTCTCTTCGGTCAGTGCTTCAATCAAACTATCTTTATCCATTTTCGGCTCAGTTTTAATTTATTTATCGGTACTGAACTACTGATGAAGCGACGATGGTTTGTTACTTGATGGCCTCCAATATGAAATAGAAAGTATTTTCTTTTATATCTGCAAACAAAATCTCGAAATCTGCTCGATAGCAGTATCTGAAATCGCTGATAGATGTTTTACCTACCTGCTCTTCGTATGTCTTTTGTCTCAGGAACGTAAGCCAGTTCGGGTGGAAGATTCTCGTATGACTCGGATCACCCCATGCCCATTCAGAATCCGGTGACGGAACTGAGGCGAAGAATTTACCCGACGGCGCTAGGATACGATGAAACTCCTCAAACTGGCGGAATAAAAACTTGTAATCTCCTTGCGTTCCTACGTGTTCCAGCACCTCATATGCGTGTATCTCTTGGAACTCATTATCTGCGAATGGTAACCTGACCAAGTTCAAATCCCATACTACATCCGGCTTGTGATGATGGTTGATATCCAGTGTTACTAGGTTATTCCATGTATCTTTGCCCGGCAAAAACAGTTTCTTTCTGTGATCCCTGCCACATCCGATGAGCAATTCTTTTGATATAACTTCTGAGTTATATGTCATTCGTCATCTACTCCGAAATTGAAGTACTCGCATATCTCGAACATAATTCCTTCTTCGATAAATCTTTTAATCTGTTCCGCCGTTGGTGTGGCTGAGTGCTTATGTGCTTTCCCCCACCCTCTGTTTATGCCAGCCTCGATGCAGTCCCGCAGGACTTGGTATTCATTCACTTTCATTCTTGCCCCCTGGCTCGGATGGTTTGCGCGAGTGCATAGCCTTCGTCGCTCCATGCACCTGTGTAGTGTTCGACCACCTTCGCACACGCCTCTCGCTCAAATTCCATCGCGCACTGGATGGCGTGCTCTGCGGCTTCGAGCATTTCGTCACGCAACATACTGGCAAACCGTGTCATTTGCTCAATCACGGCTTCATGCGGCATGCCAAGATGGAAACTCATGCCGGACTCGCGGATCAATCGCGCTACTTCTTCGCGCGGCATATCATTCATCTGCCACCTCTAAGAGTGCTTTCTTTGCTCGCTCTAGCAGCCACAACATATCGCCTCCGTCGGCATAAGAAGACGCGAATTATTCCTGCCCGTCTTTGTCGTAACCAAGGATGACTACCCCCTCCAGCTTGCCAAGAGCGGACTCGATGACATGATCGGCAGGCATATCCAGCTTGGTGATGCCTGTGAATCGCACGACATTGGTCATGCTCGACCCCTAATCATCCTTGCCACCATCTCATAACTCAGCATCATCTGCCGGCGCAGCGGGTCTTTTATGTATTGATCGTGCAACGCGTCCCACTGGCTTGCGATGCGCTCACGCTCGGCAGCAGAAACAAGGGCGGCGAAGCGTTCAAGGTCTTGCGTATTGCTGATAAAAATGTCGTCGCGCATTTCAGAATCAAATTCACGCAGGTCTTTACATCCAGCCTCACGCGCCATACGGATGATGTCATCGCGGTTCATTTTGTCCCCCAATTCCATGCGCGCGCTCCACGGCCCGAACTAATGCTGCTCCATCGCATTCCCAATTTGCAAATACTTCGCCCTCAACCCAATGTTTTTTAAACGAGCTATATCTCGTAACAAGAAAATCCACGTCTTCTTGTATTAGCGGCTTGCGCGAAAGTACGGCAGCAGCGACAAGAGCGGCAAAGCGTTGGAACAAATCAGAGTCATACCCTGACAAAACCCCAGCTTCCCGCGCCATGCGGATAATGTCGTCGCGGTTCATTTAATTGTTCTCCTGATCCGTTTTTCGACCTATCGAAATACTCCCTGCGTAGCGGCTGGTGTTGTCATAGACGCAGCCCCCGACGTGAATTTCGTAATCAATGTCCATTGAGGTGTCGTGCATAACATCATGCTCAGCCCAATAGCGGTAATATCCTTTGACCGTGCCAAGAAGCTCCCCGGTTTCTAAATTGTATAAATCTTCACCGATGGCGAATTTTGCGTACTTTGGCATGCGCTCGTCGAGCCACGCAGTTCTCGCTTCAATTGCACTTTCTACCGCTTCGTTTAACAACTCTAATTGCTGCTCATCTTCGTCAGTCATTGTTTACCCCTTGCTCTAATCGCATTTCTGCACAATTCCGCGCCGTGGGCTATACCATGGTTCCAATCGTCGTACTGATCGTCCGCGTTTTGGAATTTGTTTTGCATTTTTATTTCATGACAGATAAGTTCACACGCCTGGCGTTCGGTGGCGGCACCAGCGGCGTAAGCTAATGAGGCAAAGCGCAAGAAGTCCTTCTCTTGCATGGCAATTTTCATTAGAGGTTTGGAATAAATGCCATTCCACCCCGCCTCGCGCGCCCAGCGGATGATGTCTTCGCGGGTCATTTCTTATCCTCCCAATCACAGCTTATGGCTCTGTTGGCGTAGCCACTAACAAGCACCACAAGACAACGAGTTCCGTCAGGCATTTTTATTGGCGCGACATAGGTAGTCAAACTAACGTCACTTTCCAGCTTTATCCAATCATCGGGAGGGATTCGTGGAGGGCGAGATTCGCCGCAACCTGCCAACGCTGCGACACATAGCATCAAAAATATCTTGTTAGTCATCTCAACCTCTTCCCGCCGATCCCGGCCACGTAAGTATCCTCGCCGCACTTGTAAAACTGCATCAATCCCGCTGGCCCAACACCCCATGTGCCGTCGGACTGGAGATACTTAGATGGCCCGCTCTGCTCAATCACATGCTCACCCCCGCACGTTGGGCAGGTGATGGTGTCGCCAAGTGCGCCGCCTAGCTCGTCGTTACCGATAGCAATAAATGGCTCAGACATTGTTATTTTCTTTCTGAGTTTTAATAGATTGAATTGTCGTGTGAGATATATAACTTAATCAATGTTTTATCATTTACTTGAATATTATCCACCCGACGACCGATCCAATGATCCAACCAATCAATCCGCCGGTTATTGCTATGAGAAAGTTGTAATACTCACACATCGTTTTTTCCCTTCAGCCCGATCTGCTTCAATCTCTGTTGTTTCCGACGCGCTCTCTGTGCCAGCTTCGTCATAAGCTTTTCCGTCTGGCGTCTGGCTACTTGCTTACGGCGTAGCCCGCTTCGACTGTGCCGGTTACGCCCTGCGCTCACGTGTTATTCCCCCTTTAGCCGCTCATATTCCGGCACCAGTGCGATTGCTTCCTCTGGTTTGGTCATGATCCACACGATCAGCTTGTTAAGCTCAAGCGGCAAAGTTCCGTAATCAATCTCAATGCTGCTTTTGCCGGGGATGCTGGCTTTGTATTTAGCTTTTACGGTTTCGGTCATGTGTTCTTTTCCTTTAGCTTGGATTCGATAGCGCGAGTTTGTGCTTGATAGTCGGCGTTGTACGAGTCCTGAACTTCTTCTAGCGTCAGCCCAACCCACTCGCGGCGAGATGGGCGGGTGTAATACGGAATCTCTTCCAGCCCCATATCGCGTGCTTCTTCCGGATAAATGGCTGGCTCCTGCTCCATCTCCTGCTGCACATCTGTAAGCCGCTGCATGGCAAGTTCAGACCTGAGCCGATGAATCTCGGCCATGTGCTCTCGCAAACTTTCGCGCAGGGCTTCTACTTCAGACCAGTCTTGCTGCGCATCCGTAAGCCCAACCCACTCGCGGCTCGGACGCAGCGGCAGGAGCAGCTTTGATAGATTAACCGAAAAGTCGTCGCATCCCGGCTGCCATCTCTGTGCTTGCGCTTCAATGTTGTCCCAGTAATAGGTTGTAGTGCCATCTGCGTTGATGCGACAAATTTCAGTGTTTTCCGTCACGAGTTCTTTTCCTTCAGATTGGCTTCAATGGCGCGGGCAAAGTCTTCAAACTGCACATTAAGTGTTCCTCTAAACTCGCGCTTAATCCACAAAATATCGTTATCCGTCAGCTCAACCCATTCGCGGTGGGGTGGGTCAATTTCTTTCGCCCATGCTCCGCAGTGAATGCATCGAGACTGCCCCGGTTCCATGCCGCCCGTTCTGAACCATTCGTGCTTGTGCTGCAACGCCACCGGCTCCTGCTCCATCTCCTGCTGCACATTCGTAAGCTGCTCGGCCTCGGCTATGGCGGCGCGAAGGGCGGTGATTTCATCCTTTACGTCGTATTCACCGTCAAAGTACTCCAACGCCTCAAGCGCCATCTTCATGGCTTCGATGCTCATTTCTTGTCCTTCAAGGCGTATGAGATGCAGGTATATGCGGCGAGGAAGTCATACGCCCTAAGCCCTTCGACTGACCACTCATCCGTGCGCTCGGTGCGATCCATTTTCGTATGAATGGTGCCGTAGGGCTTGCTGCAATCGCTTATATGCACTTTCCAGCGCCATGACTGGCTCGGCGTCGATACACTCCACTGCGCGACCAGCAGTTTGTTTTCCATCCGCATGGAACTGGGCATCAGGGTGAAGGTCGCATCCTCAACGGTGAAGGTGTGGAATTGATCCGCCTGTGCCCAGCCAGACGTGGGGATGAACAGCAGTGCCAGCAGGCAGTGTCTAATCGTAAGACTCATCTGAGCCTCGCTTGTTCTTCCTCAAAAACCGCTTTCCACTTTTTGTATCTTTCTTGGCACTTCTCACAGTCGCACTCCCAGAGCAATTCATCGGGGTTACGAATTCCCCCTTCGAATTTCACCGGCATCAGCCCAAACCCAAACATGTTGTCTTCATTCATTCCCATCTCTCCTTATTGCCTCTGCGATAGTGTTGGCATCAAGCCCTTGGCACATGTCGGCTACCCATGAGGCGATGATCTCGCGCTGATCGTCCAAGGCAAGATTGATTGTTGTATTCATCCCAATTCATTTATCAATCTCCAAACCGTTTTTGCAAACGTCCAGTATCCGATTGCGCTCGGCCTCAGCTCCAGCGGCGAATACCATGTCGGCAAACTTAAACATCTCGTGCGGGTTGCACACTACTACTCCAAGTGGGTGTCGCAGGAAACCAGCTTCTTTTGCCATTCGCACTATTTCATTTTCATTCGGTTTCATCGTTCGACCCCTTCACTTCTTTATAAAAATCTCCAAACCTAATCCGCTCATCAATCAAGGTGTCCACATCTTCTCCTTCCTTGCCTTGCAGTAGATACAATAAATTTGCTTCGAAATTAGCCATCAAGTACGCATACCGTCGAGCCATTACCAACGTATCCATTTGGTAGCCCAGCCACTTTTCCTGTTTCTTAAGCACTTTCTTGCGAAGCTTCTTTTCGTGAAATGAGTCCTTAGGCGTTTTCATCATTCACTCCTTCCAGCACAATAGAAAAGCCGCCGTAGTATCCGTTGTGCTCATTATGGGTAGCAATTGTGAAACAGCCTTTGCTGGTCTTTATTTCGAGGAATTGCACTTCGTGCGTATTGCCGTCTACATCTTCGGTATAGGGCGCTTGCTTGATCTCAAGCCCTAGAAAGTCAGCCCCGGCAAAATCCTGCAAGTTATCGTCAGTGGTCATGTACCTGTGCTCACAGCAGCTCTGTCCGTCGTCGCTAATCTTTAATGCACCTCGCCATTTAAAATCAATATAAAGCGCGTCGTCCTCGCCCAACCGCACTGATTCGATAGTTTCGCCAAAACCTTTAATCATTTCTCAATCTCCACTTCTGTCCATGCTGCTAGGTGAACTACGTTGCCGGCATCGTCGGTGCAATAGCTGTACATGCCATCGATGTGGCTAAAGTTCAGTTTTTCTACGGTGCCATCGTCTAGCTTGACGGCGATGCGTGTATCTCTCGGGACGTCGTATAGTTTCATTTTGCTTTTAGATATTTGTTAGCCATCTTTAGATAAAGTTTTGCGTCAACTTCGAGCCCAGCACGCTCGTATTTCTTGGCAAGCTTAAGCATGTGTTGTGCTGCTTTATGCTTCGCCATCTCATGCTGATGATTAACTTGGGGTGGCTTGTGGTATTTCTGATACAAAAGACATGCGACAACATACGTCACCGCAAGCCCGGTGAATATAAATGACGCGGGCCCCATTGGTACAAACAAAGCCGCCGACACTAGGAATCCCGCGCAAAAAGCGGATACCATTTTATCGCCATCAATCATTAGTGCTTTTTGCCACCACTTGTACTTCGGAGCAGTGAGTTTTATTTGTGGCGATACTCGTTCTATGGGCCGCACCTCGGCTGCTCTGATCTTTGCCTCGATGCGGCGTACTTCATGAGTGTTGAGCAACGGCTTTGTATCCCATTCGTGCTCGTTATATACCCGGACTTCTGGTCTTCCGAAATTAACCCTGGTCGGACTATTTCTGATGATGCCAACCGGATATGTCTTGCTGACGCCGTTGCCCATAACTTTTTCCTTAGACCTTACAAGCTACGCCCAAGATAGCACCGCCGACGACGAACGCGCCCACCGCGATTGCCAATCCGATCGGTCCGATAGCAATCACCGATAACGCCGCTGCAAGCGCCCCAGGCACCGCGATGAGCATTCCTAAGCCCATCAATGTAGCCCGTGCGATCTTTCTCAACTTAGACTCTGTAGGCTGTGTGGTCTCGGGCTCTACAGGCTGTTGTGACGGCCGCTCTATGGGAGCCGTACCTCTTTGTGCGTTTACCCTGGACATCCTTAGCACCATGCGGATCGCATCGTTCGTAGGTGCCAGACTGTCTGAGTTTGTCCAGACTGTTGAAACAGATCGTTCCGGTTTAGCCGGGGCCTCTGGGATGTTGACTGACCATTCACTAGCCGCAGGTGCAACCGACAACGATGAGACTGATTTCACTTTAGTTTCTCCTTAAGGTTTATTAAGCGCCGCATGAATGCTGCCTCTCCGATGCGGCTCGGAGGATGGATGCGCAATAACTCAAGTACCGAATCAATTGCGTCATTCCAAATCTTCTTTTGCTCTTCAGTCATCGAATCACCATTACGTAGAACAAACCAATACCGCATGTCAGAGCGATACCAAACAACACGCCTATCGCTACACCCGTTTTCATTCCCTCTTCGAAACCTTGTTCGAACAGCTCGTACCAACCCATTGTGTTTTACCTATTGTTTGTTGTTATTCCCCTCACGCACTTCCTCAACAATTCGTCCGGCATTTATCAACTTCATCGTTGCCGATCTTGCTTCATCAACTGTTCCATAACTTGTATTCGTGGCAGGAATCCAGAACGGCCACCACCAATACTTAACATCGATACTGAAACTGCCTATCTCTGTGCTTTTGATCCGATACCTATTCTTCACCTATCACCTCAAATCAACCCCGCCATGCGTTGTTGTACCGCGTGCTCTGCCTCCGCAACTGCGGCCGTACCCTGTTCCTTCTCCATGATCCTCTTGAAGTGCTGCCACTTCGATGCCTCCCATTGAAGATGAGCCATCATGGGCTGCTGGCTCAAGATGATCGCGTGCTGATGATCCACGATATCCTGCAGCCGACGAACTTCATCCTGTAGCTTGTCACATTTCTGCCGCAACTCTCCGTATGTAAAGTTACGCTCTGGCTTCGACAGAACAGGGATGTTAGGTACTGACGGGATGCGGTTCATACAGACTCTCCAAGTTCATGCCCCGTGGCATGTGTTGTAATGAGTAGCATGCTAACAGGTAGGAACACAGTAACAATAGTGCACTGTGGCACTCAGTACTTCCCCCAACACGGCTGGCGACTGGCTATCTGGCTCACCGCATCCGAAGAATACCTCTAGCGCCAGGACTTCGGACTATTGATGGGCTTACCAAGATTTCGCGCTATCTTAGAGTCCAATCGCCATGCGTGTTGGTTGTTGATGACGGGATTCAAACCCGCAACCGTCCCCTGCCGAGGCCGCTCTATCTTTCGTCTGCCGACTAGCTGGTTTCAATATATGCCAGCTTTCAGTTGAGCTACACCAACACGGCTGAGTACTGGCTATCTGGTCAGTTTCATTCGAAGTTTCCTAGGACTGTCGGAATTATTAACTGGCTTACCAAGGGTTCGCGCCCCCTCGGACTCCAATACTCATGCGTGTTGGATGTTGGCGAAATAGGACTTTCTTAACGCGCCATGACAGCGCCCCGCCCCGTAACGCCAACAAGGAAGCAAGCCAGAAGCCACGAATTCTATCCCCTGTAGTTGAGGATACTCCTGACTTGCTTTCCTGTTAGCCCCCGTCTCTCCGGGGTGTCCGTTGTCATCTGTGGATCACACGCCTCGCCATGGTTCGAGTCCGACAACATGACATATTGTAGTACGTTAACCCACAAGTCTACTACCCGTTGATGATCGACCTGATATGACTTAACTGCTCAGGACTGACTTCAACTCTAGCCCGTAGAACGTGTTCGCATTCCTCCCACGGCGGACACGAACAACCCGTGTCAGGTAAAGAGAAGTCCGTTCGTGAAGTCATCGGGCCAACAATCAGACTCGCGTTCTTCTGTGCCAGTCTGTTCATGGCGTTCTCATAAGCCTTCTTAGACTTCACTTGCTTACTTCGTTTAGCCGTCTTGGTCTGTGCTGTAGGCTGAGTGTTCTTAACAGGCCGCTTAAGATGAGCAGGCATCCACTTCATGAACGGCCACAACTCCACAGCGTCGATCACATACCAAGTCTTTTTGATTGCATCCCATCTAGCGCCTAATCTTTTGGCACTCTCTTTTTCAGCATACGGTACGTTTAAGTCGACTCGCATATTCAGTCTCGTCAGGATCACGTGGCATGCGGGATAGGAAACGCATAGGAACTCTGGGCAAAACCTTCCCAAGGGCAGCCTACGAAGGCAACCCTCGGGATGTATCCAATGGCTCATGCTAGATTAGGTATCCGCTGAGTCACCCCATCGCTCAACCCCGGCCTAACCCGTGTTGAGTCGCAGTCTTTTGCCTATCAGGAGGCTCACACCGAGCACTGCGCCACTCGATACTTTGAGTGCATCCCGCTCTTGCTGGTCTGGTGCGATTGTTCCAGCTTTAAGCTACTGCCCACCGTTTCCATACGTCCGTCCTAAGGTACTACCCTTTCGCCGCCGCCATGACGCTTTACGGTTACTCAGTTCCTACCCGAGGTATCGGGACTTAAGTGACTCTTAAACAGAAGCCGAGTTGAAGCGAGCCAGAAAAGCAAAAACCCCAGAGTGCTTAAGTGGGGCATGGCCCTGGCATGGGCAACCAACAATGCGATAGGAACAACGCACCACTGATTACACATGCCCCACTTGAACATTCTGGGGTAAGTTATTGTTCCTATAGACATTGTTGGGATGCCGCCCAACAGGAGAAATCTTGCCTAACCTCACGTATTACGTCAAGAGGGTGACGTAACTTTTTTTACTTCTATGAGTCTCTATGGGAGTTCTATAAGGTTCTATGAGGTTTCTGCTAGAACTTCAGACCGCCCACCCGGAGATGGGCGGGCGTTGCTTAGAAACAGCGCGTGACGCACTGACCCTCTGGTGTGCAGCATATGGTACATGGCACCACACGATCTCCGACCATCATCGTGAAGTGAGTGCAGTTAGCCCATGCCGCCAGCGGGATGCCGACTAAGGCGAGGCCAACTAAGATTTTGCGTTTCATGATTTTCCTTTCTCGGTTTCACTGGCAGATACCAGTGAGAGTAGGCACTGTGCATACTGACTGCGCATCCCGAGAAAGGATTGGCGCACAATGCCCACTCTGACTGGTGCTCCCTCTAGGAATCGAACCCAGATAAGCTGATTACAAATCAGCCGTAATAACCGTTATACGAAGGGAGCGGATCAAGCTGGACAGCATTCCCCCAGGCACCGACGCCTGGGGGGACACCGCTCTCATGGAGGACGAGATAACAACGAGCACAACCGAAAGGAAAGTTGCCTCTAAAAGATAGCTTGAGTCCCTGTATCGGTCAAGAGCAAAAAAAAGGCCCTCAACTAAGAGGGCCAAAACTCACTCGAACCGGAGATACAACCCCACTACTTTACACCACGCCCTTCATAACTGCAAGGGCCGCCTGGATGCTATCTACTACATATGCCGGACCACCTGTCCACGTGTCGAAGAACTTCTGCTCGTTCTCTGTTAGCTTCCGCGCCGACGGTGGCTTGTTGCCATCTTTCACTTCAAACAACAGCGTTTTTCCCTCGTAACCTACGATCAGATCACAGGGTTGATCGATGAAATACACCGTGGCGCCCGCGTCACGCAACGCTTTCACAATAGATGATTCGTTATCGTCCCGCCTCGCTGCTCTTCGCATATGTCTTAGGACACCATGTTACCAGATAGTTCTTGCATGATGCTGACTGTTGCCTTACAGTGACGTTTCAGGAGGACACATGAAACTCACCAACCGACATAATTTGCCAGAGACAATTATCAATGTCTTGAGGCGCCCACAGTATAGCAAGGGTGGTGCTCACGTAAGTGCCACTGAATTATTATCTTCTCCGCGAATCGTGCAGCTTCGTCGCCAGCACTGGAATGATATTGAAGAAGATGCCAGTGAGATGGTGTGGAGTTTGTTTGGGTCTGCGCTGCATAACGTCCTTGAACACGGCAAGGATCGCAACCACGTTGTTGAAGAAAGATTGTTTGCTGAAGTGGATGGCTGGTCGTTGAGTGGGGCCGTTGATCTTCAAGAGTTCTTTGACGATGGCATCGTCATCAGTGATTACAAGGTAACCTCTGTTTGGTCGGTCATGAACGACAAGCTGGACTGGCATCGCCAGTTGAATGTCTATGCTTGGTTGATCGAGACAATCAAACATCGTCCGATCAAGTCTTTACAGATCGTGGCGATCCTCCGTGACTGGAATCGGCGCGACGCCGAACAGAAACAGGATTATCCTTCGGCCCCGATTGTTGTCGTTCCTATCCCTCTCTGGCCGATTGAGGCTCGTGAAGAGTACATCCGCAAGCGTATCCATCTCCACGCCGAAGCTATGTTCCAGTCGGAGGTGGGGGGCGATCTCCCAGAGTGTTCGAGCGAAGAGATGTGGGAGAAGCCGACCACTTTCGCCATCAAGAAGAAAGGCAACAAGCGTGCGAATTTTGTGTTTGTTGAAGAAGATAAAGCCAACGCCAAAGTTCAGGAGATGGGTGAGGCGTATGTTATTGAAAGGCGTCCAGGTGAGAGAACCCGTTGCGAGAAGTTCTGCACAGTCTCTCCGTGGTGTAACCAGTATCAACTCTACAAGGAATCAATGAATGTCAGTGCACAAGAAGCTGATGAAAGCGCGAGTGAAGCTACAGTCGCGTGACCTGAAGAAAAGCGGCCATAACAAGTTCAGCGGTTATCACTACTTTGAACTGGGTGACTTCCTTCCCCACATCCAGTCGATCTTTTATGACCTTGGCTTGTGTGGTGTTGTCACTTTCGGACGCGACTATGCCGAACTTAGCATCGTCGATACGGAAGATGGCAGCTTGCTGAACATCACCTCTCCGATGGCCGCTGCTGAACTGAAGGGCGCTCACCCAATCCAACAGCTTGGTGCTGTCCAGACTTACCAGCGCCGTTACCTGTGGATGACCGCCTTGGAAATCGTTGAGCACGATGCCATCGATGCAGGTGATAGCAAACCCGAAGTTCGGCCCGAGCCTAAGCCGGAACCTAAGTCCGACAAGCCCGCCTTCGGTTCACTCCACATTCCGCCCAAGGTGTCTAACTGGGCACAGGCTGTGGTGGATGCAACCGGAGTGGCTCTTGATCTGTGCAAGACTCCCGATGATGTGATGAGCGTGTTCAAGGTCAATCGTCAGACCTACGACAAACTCAAAGCTGAAGATGCCGACACGTATGAGAACGTGATGGCCCTGTTCAAAACCATGAAAGAGAGTTTCAAGTGACCACGCTTTACCCTAACTCTGGTGCCCTGTTTCAGAATGACCGCAAGGTTCATGAGAAATCCCCTGACTTCCAAGGCGATGTTTCAATCGAAGTGTCTCTGCTTCAGGACCTCATCAAGAATGCCGATAACGGTCTTGTCAAGATTCGTCTCGGTGGCTGGCGGAAAGAATCTTCGCGCGGCTGGTTTGTGAGTCTTAAGGTCGGTGCACCTTTTGTGTCGCCTAACCGTCCTGCACCTCAAACTTATTCGCCCCCTCAACAAGACGAAGACGTGCCGTTCTGATATGAAAACCTCACAATTTGAAGCCGTGAAGATTGCCTTGAAACAAGATGCCAAGAATGGTTTCGTACTTTCTTTCGGCATTCACCCTGATGAACTCCCGGACGAAATTATCCGTGACTTCGTTGGGGCTCGGTATCAGGTTGTGATGGTTCGTCTCAATGAGGATGAACGCCCGATGGAACGTGAGAAAGAACTGTCTCATGATTACGTCCGTCTGGCGGGAATCCTCTGTCGAGACAAAAAGTTTCATCAGTTTTTAGTAGAAGCAAACCAAGTATTCGAAGCCTCCGAAGAGAGTGCTGCGCAGTGGCTGAAAGATGAATTGGGAGTGAAGTCACGCACGGAGATACCACAGCATCAACACGCCGTGAGTCGGCTTATTTCAATTCAACAGGAGTTTAATTTATGGAAAAGCGATTGATCCCTTATTCTGTGCATCTTCCCGAACATATCTACAACCAGATCAAACAGGCTGCTGAAGGCCGCAAAGCATCTGGACTGGTAAGACAAGCCATCACTGCATTCATTGAGAATGGCGACCTCTATAATCAAGGATATGCTACCGGCCTAGCTGATGCAGCCAATAAAGTCTCTAGCAACAAACTTGCTAAAGCACTCGCTTATGAAGGACAAGTAGTTTCTGATGTGTTGGTGAAGGAAATCAAATCTCTTAACAAATAGGAGCCGTTATGAACGATCACATCTGGACCCCGAGTGGCACTGATATTACTGAACGCTGGAGACGCTTGGGCTGGCTGCCACCTAGCGAAAATCCGGTTTATCAAGAAAAGTGGTCGTCATACAAAGAACTCCCGCTCCGAACATTGAGCGACTTAGAAAGAATTGCATTCGAAAAAATGCTCAACTCAAACATCATTCCATATCCGGGGAGCCGTCGGTGATTCCCAAAGTTGTTATCAATGACGCCGCAGAGAAGGCTGGATTCGGTAGCATTCTGCGTTCTCGGCATTCCACATCTTTAGTACAGTTCGCTGTTTTGATCGCTCAATGGCAACTAGAAAAAGACTCTGCCATCTGTAACGCGAAGGGCAATGAGTTCAGTGCTTTCCGGAATGACTTCATGGACGGCAAAATGGACGGCGCCTATATGTGTGCTGAACTTATCAAGGATCAATATGCGGGTTCTTGATCCTACCTTCGTTGCCTTGGCGGAAGCTAGTGGAATTGAAATTGATGAGAATCAACAGGTTAGCTTTGATGATGACCCTTTGATTAACTTAATCAATTTCTATCGAGCCGTTTATCGTAACGAGAGGCGGCAATTCGGTGATTTAATTACAAGGATGATTGAACGTGAAAGGCAAAGTTACTGATCCTTTATCTTTGGCCGCAATGTTGATGCGCGTTCCAACTTTATCGCCCGTCGAATTATCCCGGCAACGGGAAAGAGAACGGGAACGAGCTCGGTCTAAGAAACTACCTTCCAAAAAGAAACCGTCATGAAACATCAATTGTTACGCGCCGGCTATTACAATATCCGGGAATTCCCTGTCGGGACGACTGCGCTTCGTGATTATGTGAACACCGTAGATATTGTTGTCGGAATCAAAGGCACTTCGTACCAACGTCGGTATAGTTACGATACTGCGTCATTAGCGGAAGAAGCACTCAACAAATGGAATGGCGTTGGAGACCCTAGCGGGCCGTGGTTGAAATGCAAAGCCCCTGACGAATTGCGACTCGGGCCGGGGTGGAAGGATTGATATGTCTTTCAGTCAGTCGTTTTATAGTGGTTCTTTGGTGTGTGGATGTTTGTTGTTCTATGCGTGCGTAGTAGCATTACCTTTGGTTGTTTTACATTTCCTCAGACGGAAAAGAGATACGAATGACTGAAGAATGGTGGAATAATATCTATCGGAAAGCTGGCAACGACATCTTCGATGCCATGACTCAACGACTCTTACAAGAATTCTCTGTTTTAGGCAACTGTGAGAAAACGATCCCGCCGAACGATGCGCCCAGTGATCCTTCCGCTGGGGATGAAAAGGCTTGAACTGATCGAGATGCCAGGCCATGTTGGGCTTATGGCACTCGGTCAAGATTGGATGACAGAGCGGCATTACTACGATCTGATGACGGCCTGTTGTTTGGGATATGATATGTCCCAGCCTGGAGACGAGATACATGAGTTGTCTCTGCGCGGCACCGAACTACTCACCAGCAAAAGTACCAACTATGATGAGATGCGTTCCGTCATAGGTACTGTCGTGCAGTGGATAGCGACACAACCGAATCAGAAAATTTGGAACGCCACGATGCGGCGCCTCAAACTTTCGAGGAAAGATAATGGATGAGGCATACGAAATCTTGCAGGACTGCATCATCAAGCTGGAACATCTAGCCGACCAGCCGTTTATCGAAGCTACGCCATACGCTATGTGGTGTGCCGCAATCGCTGAAAACTTAGTCACTGTTCTGGAAAAACTCGATTATGAATGATCCCGCCCTGCATGTTGTACGTATCGGACAGATTTCTAGGAAACTCAGAGACTTATTCGCTGCAATGAGTCTCACTGCGAAACAGCGTGATGAGATTCGGGAACTTACTCAAGAGTTGAGACACTGTACTGATGAAATCAATCGTTGGCTCGATGGAAAAGAAGTTCTGTAGTTCGTGCGGGCAGGATAAGCCTCTGAATGGTGGCGCACACATCTATCGCCGTGGGAAACATGTTCGATGGCGCTGTGCCGGATGCCACAAGAATGCGATAGCGCATGGCGAGAAATCAATCCAAGATAGCTTTGTAATAACAAAGTCTAAAACAGAAAACTGATTTACTTTTGAATCAAGTTTATTTTACAATCCGTTCCCCTTTAACCCTCTATGGAGAGTGCTATGTCTAACTATCAAGAACTGAAAAATCAAGCTGAAGAACTTCTGCGTCAAGCGGAACAACTCCGTGCCGAAGAACGTGCTCGCGTTCTGGCCGAAACCAAAGATGCTGTCGCTGAGTGGAACTTCAGTGCCAACGAACTCGGTCTCAAGCTGGGTCTTGTGGATAAGCGTGCGAAGGCTGCTGCCAAGTACAAGGACCCCGTAAGCGGTAAAACATGGTCCGGCCGTGGCAAAGCCCCTCAGTGGTTCTCTGCCCGCCTGAACGAAGGTGTGGATAAAGCTGAACTGCTGGTCGCTTGAATAATCAGCTAACCAATAAACAACGGGAGCACTTGGCAAGAGTCAAGTCGCTCCCTTGTTCTGTATGTGATGCCTATCCACCTTCGGAGGCCCACCACATCAATCAAGGCGATCAATACACCTGTGTCGCCTTATGTGCCGACTGCCACCGAGGTAGCCTAAACGGACTCCATGGGCAGCGCCGGATGTGGAAAGTTAAAAAGATGGATGAATTGTCGGCGCTCAACGTCACCATCGAGCGCCTTCTGGACTCACTCCTTTAGAGCCACCCGCAGTTCTTCAGCCTGACGTGCGATCTCTGCGATGATGAGTTTCGCACGATCAATCTCTTGCCTCTTTTCTGCTCCCGTCATATTCGGATTGGCCGTGATGATGCTGATGTACTTCCGCATCCTCGACATGTCATCCGATGCTTTATCGTAGAACTTAGCCAGCTTGATCTTATCGGCCTGGTCGATGGCGATCTTCTGCGCTTTCTCAATTTCTCCCAGTGTTGCATAGTGGCGCATGTCCGCCATGGCTTGTTGAATCTTCTGGTTATTGTCGTAGAACGAAGTAACAAACTTCGATTGAGTCGCCGGAAGTTCTTTGACGAAACCCATTGAGAACGTATCCGCGTACTTCATGTCTGGATACGCGCCCTTGGAGAACGGCATCGCTGCGTAATGGGCTGTGGAGGTAGCCATGGCTCCCAGCCATCCAAAGTATCCCTTGATGAGATATTCAATCTGGACGGGAGACAGTTCCGCTTTCTCCGTGGTCACGGTTGCGATGGCCTTACTTACCCCGCCAAGCCCTTTGCCGATCCAAGAAGTCGAATCTGCAACACGTTCTTGTTTGGACAATTTCTCCATGCCCGCCGTTTCAATCGGCGCACCGGTAAAGCTGTCTTTGTTGGCGTAGATATCTAGAACAGGCTTGAACATCTGCGGGATAGGATTAATCGCAAAGGTATCGGATAGCATCCGTGTCATCGCCTCACCGAACACTTTGCCTTCTGCCCCTTGATCGACAATCTGCTCCAGCGATCTTTCGACCAACGTCCCGAACGCACCCAGTTCGAACGGTTTGGGGATACGGAAGGCATGTTCCATCCCAGGGAATTTTATCCACCAGAAGTTGTCACGGTCCCACTGTTCGCGCTTCTTGAACTCTTCGTCATCCTTAAAGGCATAGTACAACGCGGCAGAGGCCAAACCTACTCCGGCCAGAACAATCGCAAATCTTTCGCCCTTTTTCTTGTCGGACTCACTGATTTCTTTGCCCGTCAGACTGCTGTAAATGAGCCTATAGGTCGGAGTAATCCCGTCACGACCCAATTTGTACAGCCCTTGGACTCGCGCATTCAAGAACGGAATCACCATCGTCAAACGACGGAATGCCGGGAACGAACCATGCAGGGTGAAATCCATCAGGTCTTTGGCATGGAACGACGCTTCCAAGTGCGACATCCCTTTGGCTCGGGCCTGTTGATAGATCGCCAGACGGTTGGCGTTTTCCATCTTGTTGCCCCACTCTTCGTACTTGTTGTACAGGTACTTGAGCCCGTTCTTGATCTTCTCTGGGGAGTCCAGAATGGTATTGTCTGGGACACCGGCTTTGACGAGACGCTTGATATTCTCGGACATCCCGCCTTCCATCGCGGCCCCGAACTTCATCATGCCACCACCCGCCAAGGCGCCGATGTAATTCGGGTCTTTCGGGTCGTAGAAGTTCATGCCTTCGATAGCATTCATCACCGGGTTCTTTTTGATGTCTGCGATCGAGATAGCCGACACCGAATCGCGGATCAAGTTACGAACCCGGAATGCTGGAGAAATGGTCACGCCGAACTGAAGCATGTTCTTGAAGTTCTTGGCGACATCCAGCCACTTTCCTTGTGGCCCTAACCAGGTGATGCCAGCGATGGAATCCAAGAGGAGCGGATCATTAACTTCGTAGTACACCGGCATCCCGTCTTTGATTACGCTGACTGTGCCTGGCTTCTTGGTTGTGTGCCCCGGCAACAACTTACCGAGTACTTCTCTGCCATCTTTCGTTACCTTGTAGACAAGCCCGTTTTCGTACTCATACTGCGCTTTCATACTTGGACGCACTACATCCAGCTTTGACTGCTCAGCGGCCTGCAATACTTTGGTAGCTGCGATGTTCTTCATCGAAGCTGAAAGGATGTGAGACCAGTTCTGTACGATGTTCTGCATCAGATCGCCAAAGGCCAACTCTTTATTGCCCTTCAATTCTTTGCTGAAGAATTGATCGGTCAGCTTCTCCCCCGACGTGGGAACGAGTTCGCCTTCCTCTGTGATCTTGTACATAGGAACGTAGTACAAGTCGCTGCTGAATCTTTTGTATCCTTCTTTGTCGATGATTCCTGCTTCCTTGGCAACATCAAGCACGGACTTGTTTAGCGCGTTCATCTTGCGCCGCACTTCGTTGTAGACCTCTGCACGCGGCCGACCGCCTACATCGCCTTCAATCATTTCATCCTTAGCCTGCAACGCCTGGCTGGAGAATGAACGCTTTTCTTCTGGCAGATTTGCATCACGGCTCATCGCCATCCAGACCAAGAACCGATCAACCTCTTTCCCTAAAGGTCTGAACGCTTCGTAAAGTCCTTCCGTGTTGGGTTTGATATTCAGCGCACCGCCGTCATTGAACACCTGTCCATGAAACAGAAGCCCTTCCACTGCACCATCCACGGTGTTGGACATCCGCGCCAGCATGTATCCTTCGTCGCTGTACTTTTTGATCGCGCGATACTTATCTAAGAATCCTTGTGCCATGCGCTCCCAGAATTTTTCACGCATGGAATTGATGCGATCGACTACGGTCTCTGGCTTAGGATTAAATCGACGCTGGATTTCCGCTTTGAGAGCATCGCTCTTAATGTCGCTGAACGATTCTGTTTCGATCTTTTCTTTCGGCGGCAGAACTTTGGCTTCGACCTTCCGGGCGATTTCTTCTACTTTGCCCGGAGCACGGAGGCTCTTTGCCTCGCTTGTTGCGCGCCGCTCACCCGTTTTCAACTCACCGCGCTCAACCTTGCCGAAAATTTGTTCCGGCGATTCCACCTTGGTGAGCGCCGACTTGATTGCTTGGAACAGATTACGCAAGCGCGTCAGCAACGACTGGATCAATCCTGACGGAGCTTTCTTGGCATCGAAGTCAGCGAAAGCATCGGCCACCGCTTCTTCGGTGATCTTCTCCATGTCGCCGTTGTACTCACGCATGTAGGCGTCGTAGCGAGACTCTTCTCCGGCTCTCAGTGGCTTTCCATCTACGTCACGTTGCTTCAGATACTGGTCAATCCACTTGTCCTTAGCCATCTTGGACAGCGTTTTCCACTGGGCATCGGTGAAGAAGCCTAGCTCCCGGAGAGCATGGATAGCTTCATGGCGCAGATCACGGATGGGGTTGGCAGAGTCCGACGCGATCTTGATAAGTTGCTGTGCGTAGGAGCCTGCTTCCTTCAAGCCATCCACAAGGTTCAGACCAACATCTTTCAGGCCGAACTTGTTGAGCGTGGTGCGGAGGGTTTGTTCGAAGTCTGCGACTTGTTGTGCACGCTCTCCACCGAGGGATTTCTTTTCTTTCGGTTGAATTGGCTTGAGAAATGGAGCTGGAACTGCGGGCTGTTGTCCAAATAGATATTCCTGCATCGATGCAATACTTGCCGGAGGGATGGTTCCTCCTTTTCCCGGTGTTTCACTTTTGAATGCCTGTGAGTTGAACCGGTCGCCTCTTGATTCTGCTTCGGCAATGGCATTGTCAATGAGCCACTGTGTTGCGTATTTTTCGCTTTTCTGTTTTGGGTATGGCGTCGTAAATCTGCCTGAAGAAGTAGAAAACACATCCCCGCCACGAATAGGCTGTTTATCCACAGGCCGTCCCTCGTAATCAAGTACCCGAGGTTCAAGAGCTTGTTGGACTTCTGGAGCTTTCCGCTCAATA
>JBJOLU010000228.1:0-14186 GCA_046052705.1 Bacteroidota bacterium
CAGACCTGGTGGCATTTGGCCATCTTTCGATTTCTCACCGGTCTGGGAATTGGCGGGGAACTGGTAAGTATCACCACATTCCTCTCGGAAGTTTGGGTGGAGCGTTCACGCGCCTTTGCTATTGGTGTGCTACTGACCTCGTATCAGGCAGGTGTGCTAGTGGCCGGACTGGTCACACGGAATGTGGATTACTGGAGAACAGTATTCTTTATCGGAGCGCTGCCTGCGGTGCTCACTGTGTTTCTTCGAATGGCGCTTCGTGAATCGGAAAAATGGCGGAGCAGTGTGCAATCGTCGCACGAGGATCTGTCTCTGCTAGGCGAAGTACTATCGCCCGCGAATAGGCGCAATGCCATTCTTGGCGCCTTGGCCTTTGGGGGACTGCTCATCGGGTACTGGGCATCCCTTGCGTGGATTCCCCAATGGGTGCAATCGTTTTTCCCTGCTTCCTATGCGGGCAATGTGGAGCGTGGCACAACATTATTCTGGCAAGGTCTTGCAGCTGTGTGCGGCTGCGCAAGTGCGGGTTGGCTGTGCGAGCGCATTGGTCGCAGAGCTACCATCATGCTAAGCTATGCGGGATGCTTCGCGGCCTCGGCGCTGTTGTTCTTATCGAACACCACGTTCTCTACGCAGATATATGTTCAGGTTGCTATACTGGGTTACTTCATTGGCTTGGCGCAGGCAATAATGTATATCTACTTGCCGGAGTTGTTCCCTACGCGCATCAGAGCAACTGCAGTGGGTTTCGGACTAAATGCCGGACGCCTTGCAACGGCGATAGCCGTGCTGTTTGTTGGTACTATTGTGCAGCAATTTGGCGGCTACGGGCCTTCGGCATTATTCTTTGCGGGCTCCTATCTCATCGCTGTGATCGCTGCATTCTTCAGCAAAGAAACGAAGGGCAAGGGCTTGCCCGCGTAAGGTGTAAAGCGCGTACGATGAGATCTACGCCAAATCATGTTTAGAAGTTCACTGCTTCGCCATAAGCCAAGGCTGCGGCCTCCATCACAGCTTCGCTGAGAGTGGGGTGAGCGTGAACTGTTTTGAACAATGTTTGAGCAGTGCCGTCCAGTTCTCGTGCCAAGCCCACTTCGGCAATAAGCTCGGTAACATCAGAGCCAATCATGTGAGCGCCAAGAATTTCGCCGTACTTGGCGTCGAACACAAGCTTCACGAAACCATCGTTCTTGCCGGTTCCGGTGGCCTTGCCGTTTGCGGTAAATGGGAACTTGCCAACCTTTACTTCGTAGCCCGCTTCTTTGGCTTTCTTCTCGGTAAGCCCCACGCTGGCAACTTGCGGTTGGCAGTAGGTACAACCCGGAATATTGCGATAGTTCACGCCTTGTGTGGCATGGCCGGCGATAAACTCGGCACATACTATGCCTTCTGCGGATGCTTTGTGCGCAAGCCAGGGAGCACCGGCAATGTCGCCTATGGCATACACGCCCGGCACATTGGTACGGCAAAACTCATCGATCACAACCCAACCGCGTTCAGTGCGAACGCCACACTCTTCAAGGCCGATGTTCTCGATATTACCCTGCACGCCCACGGCGTTGAGCGCTACGGAAGCTGTGATGGTTTGCTGTGTACCGTCTTTCTTTTCCACTACCACTTCCACATGATCGCCCACTGTTTTAGCGGATAGCACCTTGGTGCTTGTCATGATGGTCATGCCTTGCTTCTTGAAGTTGCGCTCGAGTTCTTTGGAAACGTCCTCGTCCTCCACAGGAACAATATTCGGCATCATCTCCACAATGGTCACCTTTGTGCCGAAGGAATTGTAGAAGTAGGCAAACTCAACACCGATGGCACCGGAACCGATAACGACCATCGAATCGGGGATCTCTTGCTGAAGCATTGCTTCGGTGCTGGTGAGTATACGCTTGCGATCCACTTCTATGCCCGGAATCATGCGGGTGCGTGCGCCGGTGGCAATAATGATGTTCTTGCACCGAATGATATCGGTAACCGTTCCATCGGTATCGCGAACTTCCAAAACACCCGGCGAGGTCATCTTGCCGGTGCCCTGAACCTGCTGCACTTTGTATTTCTTGAAGAGAAATCCCACACCTGCATTCATTTTGTCGGCCACGCCGCGGCTGCGCTTGATGACCTTAGGAAAGTCTACGGAGACTTCCGGAAGATTGAAACCGTAATCGCCGGCATGATCAAGAAACACGCGGTACTCTGCACTCTTGAGCAATGCCTTCGATGGAATACAACCCCAGTTCAGACATACGCCACCCAGGCGATCGCGCTCAACGCAAATGGTAGACAAGCCAAGCTGAGAAGCTCGAATTGCAGCTACATAACCGCCGGGGCCTGAGCCAAGTACTGCAAGGTCACAAGAATGTTCTTTCATGCTTTTTCTCCGGTTCTAGTTCCGTCGTTGTACGATGATGTTTTTCAGAGTTTTTTGGTATTCGTCGAAGAAGTTCGAAGATGTTCAACGATGTTCGAAGATGTTCAACGATGTTCGATGAGCTACGCCGATTACGCGACATGGTTTGCCACGCTGAGCACTATGCCTTCAGCGCGTTGGTGACGGCCTTTGCCGCATCATCCAATGTAGCTGCAAGGAAAAAGTTCATACCGCTCTGCTTGAGAATCTCGCGAGCTTCCACGGCATTGGTGCCGTCCAGACGCACGATCAAAGGAACGTTCACCGTTACTTGCTCAAGAGCCTTAAGAATACCGTTTGCTACGCGATCGCACCGAACGATACCGCCAAAGATGTTGATAAGAACTGCCTTAACATTTTTATCGCTCATCATGATACGGAAGGCATTGGCAATGCGCTCAACATTGGCTCCACCGCCCACGTCCAGGAAGTTCGCGGGGCTGCCGCCTGCAAGCTGAATAATATCCATGGTAGCCATTGCAAGGCCTGCACCATTTACCATACATCCAACGTTGCCGTCCAGCTTGATGTAGTTCAAATTGTACTTGTTTGCTTCGTGTTCCAGCGGATCTTCTTCGTCCACATCGGCAAGAGCAGCATAATCCGGGTGACGGTATAATGCATTGTCATCGAAGTTTACCTTGGCATCCAAAGCGATGAATTCATCGTTGTCCGTTACGACCAAGGGATTTACCTCCAGCATGGAACAATCCATTTTCTCGTAGGCATTGTACAGCTTGGTAATGAAATCAACGAAGCTCTTAAAAGCTTTGCCTTCCAGGCCCAGGCCGTATGCCAGTCTGCGCGCGGTGTAGCCCTGCAGTCCGCCCAGAGCCGGGTCTACGTGTTCTTTGATAATCTTCTCAGGCGATACTTCCGCAACGTGCTCAATCTCCACGCCGCCTTCGGTGCTTACCATGATGAGGTTTTGCGACACAGCACGATCCAAGAGAATGGAGCAGTAGTATTCTTTCTTGATGGGGGCACCTTCTTCGATAAACAAGCGGTGCACCACTTTGCCCTGATCGCCGGTCTGAATTGTTACCAGCGTGTTGCCCAATGTTTCTTTGGCAATCAAATATGCTTTGTGAGAAAGCGAGCCACTGTTGTCTGCCTTGATCACCGACACGCCGCGCAACTCTTTGCCGAACAGCTTGATGGCTTTGCCGGACTTCGTGTTGTGCACAACACCCTTGCCGCGCCCGCCGGCATGGATCTGCGATTTTACAACCAACACTTTGGTGCCCTTGCTCTCAAAATTGTCGTGAGCAACTTTGCCTGCTTCTTCTGCAGTGAATACAGCTTTGCCGCGCAGAACCGGGACGTTGTAGGAGCGGAGAAGGTCTTTTGCCTGATACTCGTGAATGTTCATGGATCGTTCTTCTGAAATTGAAGGAAGATATATTTGTACAAAGTGATACATGGTCTGCAACTTCGCATCGCATATTGCGGCGTGGCGTTGCGCAGATCAGATTGCAAAATTACCCAAGCACCTACAACTACCAAAGAAGCATTACTACCATGAAGAAAGCCGGCTGGTATATTATTCTTCTTTTGGCCATCCTTGTGAAGCTGAGTTTGGCGCCGTTTTTCCGTTCCGGCTCGGAGGAATTGGGCTCGGCGCGCAACCCCATTAAGCTGATGCTTACTCCCTCTGTGGAGGCGCACAAGGTTACGGCGAGTGCAGATTCACTGGTGGCTTTTTTGAGCAGGGCCACGGGTTATTCCTTCGTGGCATCGGTTCCGGCAAGCTTTATCGTGGTGGTGGAGTCGTTCGGTAGCGGCGGCGTGGACTTTGCCATTACCAATACATTCAGCTACATCAAAGCTCACGAAAAGTACGACGCGCATGCATCCATGATGGTGATTCGTCGCAACGGGGAACGGCGGTACCGGGGAGAAATACTCACGCACGTAGACAACGGGATACAATCATTGGAACAACTCAATGGCAAATCATTCGCGTATGTAGATGCAGTATCTACATCCGGGTATGTATTACCCCGAGCACTGTTGCAGTCGAAGAATATTCGTGTTTCGGATTCTGTCTTTGCCGGCAAGCACGATAATGTGGTCACGATGGTGTATCAGAAGCAGGTGGATGCCGGAGCCGCGTATTACTCCGCGCCCGATACCAAAACAGGGGAGATACTCGACGCCAGAGTTCGCGTGAAAACGCAGTTCCCTGACGTATATGACAAAGTAAAGATTCTGGCTCTTACCGACGAAATTCCTAACGATCCCGTGGTGTTTCGTTCGGGCTTTCCGCCGGAAATGGAAGCAAAAATCAAAAAGGCATTGCTGGATTTTCAAGCCACGGAGCAAGGGAAGAAAGTACTGTTTGCCACATATAGTGTGGAAGGCTTGGCACCGGCATCCGACGCTGATTACGATGATTTACGCCGCCTGATTCGCGGATTTGGTATAGACCTGAACAAAGCTCTTTCGAAGAAACGTTAACGCCTGATTCGTATGTATAACAAGACACATCTTACCCAAAGCGAGCTGGAGTACTTACTCCACGACAAGATGAGCCTTGTGGATTTGCAAAGGGTAATGAGCGCCTACGAAATGGCGCGCAGCGTGCATGAGCAGCAAACGCGTCGCGATGGTACGCCGTACTTTTATCACTGTACTCGCGTCTGCAAGATTGTTATCGAAGAGCTGCGTCTGTATGATGCCGATTTGGTATGCGCTGTGCTACTACACGATGTGCTGGAAGATTCGAAGCAGATAACCAAAGAGATTATCTCGTACAACTTCGGTGAGTATGTGTCGTACGTTGTAGAGACGCTCACCAAGGACCTTAGCGCTCAAGAATTGAATTACGATGCCATTGATATAGCTCATGCGGAGCTGCTTAAACGATCGAGCGAAGACTGCTTGATCGTGCGCCTGGCGGCCCGTCTGGATAATTTCCGTTGCCTTGAATTCGATTTGAAAAGCAATCCCATCAAATACGTAAGCGACACCAGCGAGAGATACCTGCCACTGGCCGAAGGATCGCGTAACCAAGCATTACATGTACTCGTTACCGAAATGAAAATGGTTCGGAATAAGTTCCTGGGTTAGGAATGAAAACCCGTCCTTCCGTGCTCTACGCGGCCGGTGTAGCGGTATTCGTGGATTGGCCGGCAGAGAAAAATGTTTGCCGTAAAAACACGATCATGATACTTACCAATGCTGCTACCACGCTGCCCAGCACAAGCATCCATACACGAGAAGGGGAAGACTTTTTATCCGGCGGGAATGCCGGATCAATTACCTGTACGGTAGGAACATCGCGCTCTTCCTGGATGGACTCCTGCATACGTTGTGATTCCAGGTACGCATTTACCTGCTCCAAAATCTTGATGTCGCGAACCAGGTTTACATATCCCATGGATATTTCCGGCAGAGTGCCCACCGGAATCGACAGCTGGTCGTTAGCTCCAATGCCGCCATTCTGCGCCTGCGCAAACTGGGCCTGAAGCGACGACACTTTAGTTTCCAATGCCTTCACGTACGGAGTATTCTCTTGAAACTGCTCTCGCCCTAAGCGCAATTCAGTCTCAGCTTTTGCCAGCTCTGTACCAATCGAAACGGCATTGGTAACAAGAGCTTCTGCTTGAGTTTCCGGCGTGTAAATGTGATACTTCTTCTGGTATTCGATCATGGTCTTTTGCAGAGAATCAATCTTACCGTGATTCGTAGCAAGAACTCGCTCGATATACATACGGGCTTTGCGGGCAGTGCTGTTGGTCTTCGATCTGTTTGCACTATCAAGACCGGCTATAGCAGCATTGCACATCTGAGCGGCAATCTCTGCTGTTAAGCGTTGTTCTGCTTGTGAAGCCAGAAAAGGAGTTTGCATAAGGCACGAAACAGTAATAACGCCGCTTGTGCGCTTGGCATCCACGCTCATTAACTCCAGCACGGCCTTCTGGCGCTCTTCGCGTGTTTGGTCGCGAAACAACCACACGGTGTCGAGTCTGCAGGTGCGGATAATGTAATCGGCATTTGTTCGCGATTGAACAATCTCTACCATGCTCATTGCCGAGCTTGCACCTGCTCCGGCACCGCCTGTTACAAAAGCAGGTATTCCGCCAAGTAGAGACGACATCGAATTCGACTTTGTGTCCGTGGCCACCAGCTTAGCTCCGGCCTCGAATGTTTGCCGCATCACAAAACTGTACCCGAGTATCAGCACAGCACAAACAGCGGTGAATCGCAGGATGAACCGTGTGTTGTTTCGGACCAAGTCCGGAATGGAAATGGTGTTCTCTGTGGGCGCCAACTGTGGTGTTTGGGTAGTATTCATGGGTATTCTTATTTGCGATATGCAAAGACTACACCGAGCACAACACCAACGATGGTGGCAAGTTGGGCAGTGATAGAAAGAGCTGTTTTGAAAATGTCCACAAACTTTACGTCCGACTGTTCGGGAACCAGAATGTTATCTCCGGGATCCATGCGGGCCGAGTAATCGATGGCTCTATGCAATTCACCGGAAACTTTTTGTATCAGCACTTCATCTTCGTCGGCACGAAGCCCGAAGCCGCCCGCGCTCTTCACGTAATCAAGATAGGTGCTTGAACTTCGGAAGGGAACACGGCCCGGCTTGATGACGCGGCCTATAAGAGTAACATAGTTCGTAGACCGCGGCACATACACCGAATCCATGTTTACGAGAAGAGGATTGGCGTCTGCACCCGACGCAGTAAAGATCTTTTCAAAGTCAACGGACACCAAACCCATGTTCTCCGAGGTCTTCGTGCGATAGTAGCGCGTTTCGTACTCGTTCATGTTTTCCGGTTTCATTTTGCTCAATCGATCGAGCTCTCGGTCGTACCAGGTAAAGTCTTTTCTGCGGAAGAGCAAACCCGTCTCGGGCTGAGCGTCTTCGGTATATCCACCTGCTCGTGTGATTAAGTCGGAGAGTCGGTCGGTTTTGGGATTGATGCTGTAGCTTCCAGGGTGTGCAACACCGCCGGCTATAGCCACTTCGTTCTTTTTGAACACACCGGTCTTTTCGCGAACGTAAATCTTGTCCCCCAGTTTGATGGGGATGTTGCCCGCTCCCGAGCCTATATCTACGATAACAGAGAAGGTGCGAATACCGGATTCCTCAAACCGCGAAACTTCCACCGAGTCCAGAAGGCCTACAACGGTTGTGCCTTGAGCAAATGACAGGTACGACAGCAACGAATCACCGGGCATGTATTCGTACAGACCCGGCTGCTTGACACTGCCGGATACCGAAACGCATTCCTCGTCCGTGATGTAGGGAACGTTGATTTTATCACCGCAGAATACATAGGGATTGGCCGAATCCAATCCGTCCGTGAAGTACCGCAATAAATCCACCTTGATCACAGCGCTGTCTCTGATAATTGTAACTCGTCGCGTAGATGCGTTGTACATCAGCCCGCCTGCGCGATCCAATACCTCCGACACGCGATCCGTTGAACTTGCACTTACCACAATGGGCTTGCGAACCGCTCCATAAATGGAAACTTTGAACTGCTTGATTTTTTTTAGGATAACATCCACTGTCTGGGTTCTGTACACTCGCTGTACGGCCGCGGATATCTTCTTCTGACCATCGAGTAACGTACAACCGCGAACATCAATCGCCGGTACAGCTGGTACGAGCACTTTAAAGTCGGGCGAGACGTGAATGTCATACGATGCCGGTTGCGGCCCTGTTACGGCCACTGTCAGTACATCATTGGGTCCTAAAAAGTACGAGGCAGGATCCACTGCCTTCTCCACTATGTTCTGCGTTTCTTCTGCTATACGAAAAGCGTTTTTAGCTCCCACAGTATCATAACCATTAGGTGCAATCGTGAGCTTTGGTAAGCGTATGAAATTGCCGGGTTGAGCTACCAAGGCAGGAAGAAACGAAACGAAAACCGCAAGAGCGGTAAGGGTTAACCTATAGGTTTTGATAGGAGCTCTCCGGAGAATGATCGGTGGCTTAACTGTACGTCGGCGAAAATAATCAATTTTGCTAATGATATGGCTGTTGGCCGCACATGGTCCTAGCGCTTCGAAGTTGGCTGTTTTTCTTTGCTTTCACTATGCTTACCAATACACCCGATCTTTCTTCCCCCCTTGAGTTATGCGCAACAGCCCGTGCCGCTGCAGTTCTGGCCGGGGAAATTCTTCGGGATGGGTTTTCGCAGGTCAAAGTAATCAGCACCAAAGGCGGCGTGCACAACCTTGTTACACAGTTTGATGTGGCCTCGGAGAATGCTATCATTGAGCATATACGAGCGCAATACCCCGGTGCTTCGTTTCTTGCAGAGGAGAGCGGCGGCAGCGAGGCGCCGTCGGGTCTGCGATGGATTATCGATCCCCTGGACGGCACCGTGAACTTTGCTCACGGAGTTCCGCTGTTTTGCGTGAGCATAGCTGCAGAAGTAGACGGCATAGTGCAGGCAGGAGTGGTGTACCAGCCCTTGCTGGACGAAATGTTCACTGCCGTGCGTGGGCATGGAGCGTGGTGTAACGATGTTCCTATTGCCGTAAGCGCGCAGTCAAGGCTGGAGGAGTCCTTTATCGTAACCGGCTTCCCGTATAACGTGGACGAAAATGCTCCCGGCACATTAGAGTACTTTTCTCGATTTGTGCATATGGGTGTGCCGGTGCGGCGATTGGGTTCGGCTGCAATAGATCTTGCCTACGTTGCCTGCGGTAGATTTGATGCCTTCTGGGAAAGTGCCCTTAAGCCCTGGGATGTGGCAGCGGGAATGCTACTGGTGCACGAGGCGGGGGGCAAGGTAACACAGTATTCAGGTCATGATTTCGATTTGCGATCACAAACCATACTGGCAACCAATTCTTCAATCCATGATTCGTTTGTGGAGTTTCTTGCAAAGGTGTAGGGCATTGATTTCATCAAGACCCATCAAGACCGTATTGTATTTCAGATCGTGCTCAATCGTACTCAATCGTACTCCGCTTTTACCACCGTACTCCTTCCGATTTATGACATCACTTCATGGTACATACATGTCCGGAGCAGGGAACCTGTTCACCGTGATTGATGATCGCGCCGGAGTGTACAGTCATGAGCTCATATCACGAATGTGCCCGTTGTTGGTAAGGCCCACAAAAGCACAGGCAGACGCAACCGAAGGCGTGCTTGTGCTGCGCAGTGTGCATTACAACGAGACAGCTACATTAACGGCTTCAGTAACGGCTTCGGTAAAGGCTTCGGTAAAGGCTATAGTAACTGTAGACTTTTACAATCCGGATGGATCGTCCTCGATGATGTGTGGCAATGGCGGCCGTTGCGCCCTGAGGTTTGCACGGCAGGTAGGTGCATTAGATGCCAATGTGAATTCCGGAATCTTGCGCATGGCAAATACAGATTTCCCGTTTACACTTAGCGATACTGATGTGACATTGCAATTCCCGCCTCCGCAAACCGTTTTGCAAAACGTAGAGATACCGCTACCGGAAGGAGTGGTGAATGGCGCGTATGTGGATGTAGGCTCGGATCATGTGATGATAGAGAAGCACGAGTGGGAGAGGGTATTCGGGAAGTTCAGTGCAGAGATGTTCACGGTTCTGGCTCCAAGCATTCGTTCGCATTCTATGTTCGCCCGCGGTGCGAACGTGAGCGTGTACGAGCGTGTGGGCATTTCCACAATTCAGCTATGGACCTTCGAGCGCGGTGTGGAGGCCATAACGCGCGCATGCGGCACGGGAGCCTTGGCAGTAAGTGTGATCAATGCACTGCAATCGAATACCGGCATTGAAACGTGGACCTGTATTCCGCCCGGCGGAGAGCAGTTAACATGCGTAGTGCAGCGAGATGCGCAGAAGAACATCTTGGCCCTATTTCTACAAGGCCCTGCAGTGATTCTTGCTGAGGCCGACATTGTATTCGACAAGGCAGAGTTTGCTTGAAGGTAGTGCGGGTATGCTGTGGCTTGACACTGCGTGTTCGGCTGAGCCATTGATATTTCGATAACCAATATTGTGAAGTGGTGTTATGAATCTTGCATCCATGCTTCGTACAGAGGCTGAAAACAAAGCCCAAACTGTTATCGCTCACCGGCGGCATTTACATGCGCACCCTGAGCTTTCGTTTCAGGAAGAGCAAACCTGCGCCTATATCACGGCGCAATTGGACAGCATGGGTGTGCGATACCGTCGCGTAGCCGGCACCGGTGTGGTAGCACACATCGGCAGTGGTTCGCGCTGTGTGGCGTTGCGGGCGGATATCGATGCCTTGCCCATACACGAGGAAACGGGATTGCCCTTTGCCTCTACCGTTCCGGGAGTGATGCATGCCTGCGGCCACGACGCACACACCGCAATGCTGCTGGGAGTTGCACAGATACTTAAAGGTATGGAGCAGCAGATTCCCGGTGTGGTTAAACTACTTTTTCAACCGGGCGAAGAAAAATCTCCCGGGGGAGCGTCGCTTATGATTGCCGACGGCGCATTGACTGATCCCGTTCCGGAGGTAATCTTCGGCCAGCATGTTAATCCCGATGCCGATGCAGGAGTAGCAGAGTTTGTGTCCGGCCCCATGATGGCCAGCGCCGATGAACTATACTGGACTCTTCGTGGATTTGGTGCTCATGCCGCGCAACCTCACAAGGGTAAAGATCCCATCGTAGCCGCAGCAGAGCTGATCTCTCATCTTCAAACACTTGTTACGCGCAGCCGCAATCCGCTGGATGCCGGTGTGATTTCCGTGACCTCCATTCACGGCGGTTCCGCAACCAACATCATTCCCGATGTGGTGGAACTGAAGGGTACGTTGAGGTCTTTCAACGAGCAATGGCGCCGGGATACTCTTGCACGGCTGGAAGAGCATAGCCGCGTTTTGTGTTCCTTGCATGGAGTGGAGACCGAGTTCACGGCGGTGATCGGGTACCCGCCGCTTATCAACGATGCTCAAGCCACTGAGTTCGCTCGCGCCTGCGCAACTGATGCACTGGGCGCCCAAAGCGTTGGAGATTTTGAACCCAAGATGTGGGCAGAAGATTTTTCTTTTTACGGACAATCAATACCCGCAGCCTTTTGGATGCTAGGCGTGCGCCGGCCCGGTGCAGGCACAGTGCCCGGTCTGCATAATGCGCGCTTCGTGCCGGACGAATCGGCGTTTGCTGCGGGTACGAGCATGCTTGCGCACGTGGCCTTGAAATGGCTGGGAGTGTCCTAAATCGGATTGGGAGTGAGGGGTAAGGTCAACTTGTTGCAACGCAACGCAGCGCGACTCAACTCGACGCAACGCAACTCAGCGCAACTAACTGTTCGCTGCATCAATGGTGACTGTTTGTGGCGGTTACAGTAAAGACCACACACATTCGCTTTCAATCAACGCCATGCTGCATGGCATACCGGGAACACAGCACCGACGTTGCGGTCGCAACATTTAGCGAGGGCACGCTGCTATGCATGGGTATGTGGCAAACATGCGTGCATTCAGCAAGAACGGATTCACTGATGCCCGCTCCTTCCGAACCCACAACGAGCACAGTTCTGCGGGCAAAGTCCTTTGTGTATAAAGAGTCGGAAGTCGGCGTGTATTCGGCGCCCACAATTTCTGCTCCCGATTGCTTGTGAAGCTGGCGTAAGAGTGTGGGCAAGTGTTCCGTGCGATGTATAGCCATACCGAAGACCGTGCCCATGGATACACGGACTGCTCGCCGCATCAACGGAGTTACGGTGGCGGAATCGATAATCATGCTTCGCCAGCCAAATGCTCGAGCCACACGAACTAGCGCGCCCACGTTTTCGCTATCGCTAAGTCCGTTCAGTGCCAAGCAGGGAAAGCTGATGTCGGACTCGTCCACGAAGGGCATTGGCTCTGCGGTACACATTATTCCTTGATGCATGGCAAAGCCAACGATGTTGGTCATGAGCGAACGATCGGCGATCATGATATCGTCGTCGCCTACGCCATTGGCAGCAAAGAACTCACGGTTAGACTCGATATAATGCATCTCCGCAAATAGGCCGTGGATGCGGCATCCGGACTGCACTGCAGCACGCACCACCTTTTCGCCTTCGGCAATACAGAGCGGTGGATTGAGCTTGTTCGGTCCATCCTTTAGCGAACGGAAAATCTGTACCCGAGGGTCGTTGATATCGGTAATGGTGATCATGATAAGGCCTTCATGGACCACGTTTGAGCGATAGTTCTTGCTACGCGCTCACCATCCATTGCCGCCGATACAATTCCACCGGCAAAACCGGCGCCCTCGCCGCAGGGATACAAGCCGCGAATCTCCGGATGTTCCAGCGTGGACGCGTCTCGGGGTATCTTCACCGGAGTGGAGGTTCGCGATTCTACAGCTGTAACGATGGCATCGTTGGTATAGTATCCCTTCATGGATGTTCCAAACACGCGAAAGGCTTTGCGCAGCCGCGCACTAACAAATTGCGGGAGAATACCATGCACCGGCAACGAATGAAGGCCGGGAATGTACGAAGAGCCCGGTAGGGAAGCTGATACTTTGCCTTCACAAAAATCCACCAGGCGTTGAGCCGGAACTTGCTGTGAAGCGTCGTGCTTGGCCTGAAAAGCCTGCTGTTCAACGCTTTGTTGAAAAGCCAATCCGCAATGTTCGCCGGCTCCCTCGAAAGCTTGAACATCGGAGCGTTGTATCTCTACCACCACGCCCGAATTCGCATAGCGTGAATCACGCCTGCTCATACTCATTCCGTTCACTACCAGCTCGCCGGGAGCGGTTGCGGCCGGAACTATGAGTCCGCCGGGACACATGCAGAAGGAATACACGCCGCGCCCGTCCACCTGCGTGGCCAATCGGTATGATGCTGCTTCCAGGTGCGGATCGCGAGGCCGCTGCTTGTATTGAATCTCATCGATGAGCTCTTGAGGATGTTCAGCGCGAACGCCAAGGGCAAATGGTTTGAACTCTGTTCGAATTCCACGCTGCCTACACAGATCGTAAATGTCGCGCGCCGAGTGCCCTGTAGCCAGAATCACGGCATCGGCGTGTAGTTCTTCCTGCTCGTTGATTACCACACCGATCATGGATGACTCGCGCACAAGAAAATCCGTTACCCTGGCTTTGAAGCGGATGATGCCGCCATGCTGCTCGATGGTTTCTCTCATGGCTCTCACCACACCGGGTAGCTTGTTCGATCCGATGTGCGGGTGAGCATCGATCAAGATAGAGGATGTAGCACCATGCTCAACAAGCACGCGAAGTATGTGGTGAATGTCGCCGCGCTTGGAGGAACGTGTATACAGTTTGCCGTCGGAGTATGCTCCGGCGCCGCCCTCGCCAAAGCAGTAGTTGGAATCTGCGTCCACGTGGGCGAATTGCTGAATGGCACGTAGGTCGCGCCGACGTGCGCGAACATCTTTACCGCGCTCAAGGATTATTGGCTGTATACCGTACTGCAACAAATGAAGGGCCGCGAAGTACCCGGCAGGACCCGCGCCCACCACTATCACTTTTTTCTCGGCACGGGCCCGAGGCAACGAGGCAGTAAAAGATACATCGGCCGGGGGAAGCTCATCCACATACACATCAACGCGCAGATTCACTACGGGCTGACGTGCTCGGGCATCTACGGATCGGCGACGAACCAGGATTTCTACAGAAGAATGGGCCGGCAGTTCCGGCATCAACGCCATGGCGCTTCGGCGAACGCAAAGTTCATCGGCAGCTTCGCCGGGTAGAAGAGTAAGATCGAGAGTAGTGTGCATGGAGCATCGGCGCCGTGGTTATCGGCAAAAGTGCGACCGATGCAATAATACAACACATTGCTGTGTAAGCGCGGATTAGGAAGCTGTAGACAT
>JBJOLU010000229.1:0-3571 GCA_046052705.1 Bacteroidota bacterium
CTATGAAAACGCTTCGTACCACGTTGTGGATGGTGGCGTTGATGGCAACGCTGATTCCCGCAACCACCATGGCCCGAGTGCAAGAAAACGCAACGGCCACGATGATCTCGATTTCGCAAACGGAGGCGTGTTACAATGCAACGCTCTCCAATATTCATGTTGCTTTGCAGGGTATTCCACCTTTTAGAGTGGTTTACTCTGATGGAGCGGAACAGTATGCAGTGGACGAAAACAGTAACGACCTGGAGATTAGCGTTGAGCCGGCCGTTACTACCACCTACGAGTTAGTCTCGGTGCTGGATGGTAACGGCGAGTACGGTAGTGTATCGGGCTCGGTTACCTTGACCGTCTACAACGCTCCTTCAATTATTCAGGATTTGTCCGCGGTGCCCTCGTATGCCTGCGCTGCGGAAACCGTGTATCTGAATATGGAATGCGATGGCTGGAACCTAAGTTATCGGTGGTACAAAGATGGCCTGCCCATAGCAGACAACGCATCGGCACTTACTTCTACCCTTATTATTCCTTCCTTTATGACGGCAGACAGCGGCCTGTATTCCTGCCGTGTGCGAGGTTATTGCTCGGACGATGAACTTCAAAGTGTGGAGCATCTTTTGATGCCCTCTGTGCAACCTGAGCTAACAGAGGACCTTCTGCAGGGTGTGAAACAACTATGCACCGGCTCATCGTTGTTTTCACATGTAACAGCCTCGGGCACCGAGGTGCAATACCAGTGGCGGCGCAACGGCGAAGCTATTCCCGGTGCCACTCAATCCACCTTGAGTGTGTTGCAGGCATCGGCTCAGGATGTAGGTGTATACGATTGTATGATCAACTCGCGGTGTTTTCCCACACCCATCCTCAGTTCGGAGTTTACTCTCATGATCGACGCTCCACTTGGAATTGTTTCTCAGCCGGAATCTATTGTGGTGTGCGATGGTCGTGATGCCGAGTTTGTGGTATCAGCATTTGGTTCCGAGCCTTTGTACCGTTGGTACAAAGACGGTAACGAGATTCTGGGGAATCCCACTGCAGTTACTCCGCATCTGGTTCTTCAGGGAATCACGGAGTCGGCTGCCGGAAACTATATGGTGTCTATTGGTACACGGTGTTCGGAGATCAGCATTGCATCGGCAGATGCTTCGCTGGAAGTATTGCCTGCGCCGCGGTTTATAGAGCTGCCGAGTAGTACTTCGGTGTGCACCGGTGCATCGGTGCTTCTTAACTCTCGCGCAACCGGAATGGATGTGCGGTATCAGTGGTTCAAAGACGACCGCGAACTTGAAGGAGCAACGGACAGTGCGTTGGTACTGTTCGACATTCAGCCGGAAGCAGCCGGCGCGTATACTGTGCGTGTAAGCGATGTATGCGCTACTATTGAATCGGAAGAAGCTGACGTCGTAGTGTTTAGTCCGGTGCGTATCATTGAGCAACCCCGCCCAACCACAGTGTGCGTTAGCTCCGCAGCCGTGTTATCCGTGAGAGCAATAGGATCTACCGGCTTATATGAGTGGTTCCGCGACGGCATTGCGCTACCCGCATCTAATACGCCGGAGTATTTGATTGAATCAGCTGAAGCAGAACATGCAGGTATGTACACCTGTAAGCTTAGCGGAGCAGTTGAATGTTCGCCCGGCTTTGTGATGACCGATACCGTGCGTCTTCGCGTGGTAAATGCTCCGGCAATTACTTTCCAAACCCGAACTGCCTATGCCGCACTGCACGGCGAGGCTTCCTTGCGTGTGGCCGTTGAAGAACAGAGTATAGCAGACATTCCGTTGCGGTATCAATGGTATGCCAACGGTATCCCGCTTGCAGACAACGAGAGAACAACCGGATCTGAATCGTCATTCCTTGTTATTCGTTCTATTGGCGTAGCAGATGCTCAACAAGTTTATACCTGTCGTATTCATGGTATGTGCGGTGTTGTTCTTAGCGATGTGATACGTATCGTGATTCCGCCGATCACCATTATGCAAGAACCGGCTGATGCAAAGATTTGCCTGGGTTCATCAGCGCAAGTGGGAATTGTTGCTGTTACCGACGAAGGCATTCCTTTAACCTATCAGTGGTTGCGCAACGGTCTGGTAATACCCGGTGCTACCGATTCGTGGTACTCCATGCCCATCTTTACAGATGCGAACAACGGCGAGTATTCGGTGCGTTTACATCTAGGCGACAATGTGTTCGTGAGCTCCAGATCTGCTCGTCTGGTTGCCGTGCACACGCCACGCTTTGCCGATCTTGATGAGTTCCATTCCATGCAGCTTTGCCCCGGCACCTATTTCTCGCTGCGCGCGGACCTGGCCGATGGCAACGATCTTGGCTATCAGTGGTTTGTGAACGGACAGCCCATTGCCGGCGCAGCCGAGAGCAGTTATTTGGAATATGCTATCACTAATCAGTCTGCCGGACTTTATAGTGTGCGCGTGTTCAACGATTGTGGCACCATCGAGCATGCCGTAGCACAACTCACCGTGCTTCCGGAAACCGAGATTACATCGCAGCCCGTTTCGGAACTCATCGTTCGAGAGGCCTCGTTGCTTCAACTTTCCGTGCAGGCCAGTGGCCATCGAGTGCAATATCAGTGGGAGCACAACGGTGTGGAAATTCCCGGTGCGATCAATGCTGTGTTTAGCAAGATTGCTATTCCAGAAGATGCCGGCTCCTATCGTGCCAGGGTAATGAGCACCTGCGGTGTGGTGTATTCTACACCGGCCTTGGTAATGGTTAACTCCATTTCCGGTGCTGATGATCCGGACGAGGCAACAGTAGTTGCTTGGAGTATAGGTCCGTGCGCGCCGCATCCGGTGTTCGATCGCTGCGTAATTCCGCTGACCGTGGCTAAGAGCACAATGGTACGCGTGAGTGTTGTGGATGTATTTGGCAGGGAAGCATGCGTGATCAGCGATGCAATAATGAGCGCCGGCGTGCATCAAATTGTTTTGGATGCCGCCGAGTACGGTCTGCCGAGTGGTCGTTACACCGTAGTGCTTAGTGCAGGTACCGGCGCTCGGGTTAGCACACCAATGATGATTGCCCGGTAACTCTGTGCCGGCAACATCCGCTTATTCAACAGTGGGGCTTGAGTATTGATGGTCAGGGAAAAGGGGTGAATCGCAAGATTCACCCCTTTGATTTTTTTGGGGAGGTAAAATGAAGCACAAGCAAAGGTCATCATCGACAGCTTTCTAGCCATCGATGGTGAGCTCGCGAAGCAATGCTTCGCGCTCAATCTCCAGCTGCCGAATCTTTCTCTCTACTGAATCCAGCTCTTCGGGCAGGGAATCGATCTCTATACGCAGCTTCGATGCGGATTCATCGATAAGGTCTATGGCTTTATCCGGTAAAAACCGATCGGTGATATACCGGTGCGAGAGCTGCGCCGCAGCCACAATGGCCGCGTCGGTAATACGCACACCGTGATGCACCTCATACCGTTCTTTTAAACCGCGCAGTATGGAAATTGTATCCTCGACCGATGGTTCTTCCACAAGTACTTTTTGAAAGCGTCGTTCCAGAGCTGCATCTTTTTCTATGTACTTCTGATACTCGTCCAGCGTGGTAGCGC
>JBJOLU010000230.1:0-8991 GCA_046052705.1 Bacteroidota bacterium
ACCTTTGATGCTATCACTCCGGGAATAAGGGTGGCAGCCAGTGAGAAGAAGGTTGCTGTACAGATCACAACAACTGCATGCAGAGGGTCAATCACCACCGGCAAGGTATCAACGAAATACACCGAACCGTCTAGCCGAATAATGCCGAAGGTTTGTTGAAGATACAGTACCACAACTGCAGCAGCTGTGCCACTTACAGAGCCCCAGAACCCAAGCGAAAATCCCTGCAATGTGACAATGGCAATGAGTGCAGCTCGAGGCAAACCCAGTGTTTGCAACACAGCGTATGAGTGTGTTTTCTCAACGATACTGATGAGCAAGGTGGTCACGATATTGAATACAGCCACAATGCCAATCAAACCGATCACCAGTGGAATAGGACGTTTTTGAATTTCAATCCACGAGAACATGCCGCGATGTATGTCGTTCACCGAAGTGCATTCTACACCATAGCGCAGCTGTTCCTCAATTGAACGCGCAACGCGGTCGGCATCCTTGGAGTTTCGCAGCCACACTTCGGTATACATCGCAGCGGTAGCCAGGGTGTCGATGAGAGTAATGCACAGTGGCATCGGCGCGTACACAAACACATCATCGTATTGGGTCATACCGGATTCGTACAGGGAAGCAACACGCACGGGTATAATGTCGAAGGAACCGCTCAGCGGATCGCCCGATGAGGAAATAGTGAGTAGTACAGTGTCACCCACAGTACACTGCAATCTGGATGCCAAGCGTGAACCAAGAGATACTACCTTCGTGCCCGCGCTTGATAATTTCTGTACGCCCTGTGTTACTCGCCGGCGTCCGGACATGGCGCGTTGCTCTGAGTATGGTACTCCCTTTGCATCATCATTACTCTTTACGATCACACCTTCGGTAGAACCGTGTGCATAGAGCAGCGCATTCACACTGATCACATTTTCCGTGTGTACGATCTCCGGCGAAACCTCGGGCAATACCGCTGTTAGCCGTTGGTTGTGCGAGAGTGAAAGTTCTCCCCGAGCTCGTACTTGTATATGCGAAGTGAAAGTTTCGGCCAAGCTGTGAAGAGCCATGTCGAAGCCCTCGAGCACAGCCAAACTGAGCACCATTGCCGCACTTCCCACGAACACACTAACAAATGCCACGAGTTTAGCAAAGGAAAGAAACCTCTTTCGGCCGCTTGTTTCAGCCAATCGTGTACTTAGAAATCGCAGCAGGGAAAAATTGATCACGACTCGGTAGAATAGTCATAAAAGCCGCGACCGGTTTTGCGACCATGCAATCCGGCATCAACATAGTATTGCTGGAGGCCCGAAGGTTGAAAACGCGGCTCGTAGAAATACTGCTCGTACATCGATTTGGTAACCGAGAGATTGACATCCACGCCAATCAAATCCATGAGCTCAAATGGTCCCATCTTGAATCCCGCTGCTTTCATGATAGTATCAACCTGAGCTATACATGCAGCGCCCTCGGTTACAATTCGTTGCGACTCATTGTAATAATTGCGCGCCACTCTATTTACAATGAACCCGGGCACATCGCGTGCTATGGCCGGCGATTTTCCCATCGTTTGCGCGAGTTGTGTGGCCCGTTGAATAACATTTTCGGCAGTCCTCGGACCACGAATCACCTCGACCAGTTTCATGATATGCGCCGGGTTGAAAAAGTGCAGCCCCACAAACATCTCCGGGCGTTGCAAGTGACGTGCCAGGGAGGCGATGGATATCGACGATGTATTCGTAGCCATGATGCAATCCTCCGTGCAGATTCTCTCCAGCGACTGAAACAACTCCACCTTGGCCTGCGGGTCTTCGATAATCGCTTCCACGACAATAGTGCATGTGCTCATGGCAGAAAGTTCAGCCGCGAAGGATATTCTCTCAATAGCTGCCATCGCATCCTGCTCAATCATTTTCTTCTTCTCTATGGCCTTGAGAAAGTGGCTTTTCAAAAACGCTTGAGACTTCTCACTGAACTCCGGAATCGGTTCATAGACCACACAAGGAATGCCCGCCTGAGCAGCCGCGATGACGATACCGCGCCCCATAGTTCCGGACCCGCAAACACCTAAAATCATAGAATCAATTGCGAAAGTTTGTTGGTACACCTGATCGGCCTCAATCTACGAAATGCATCGCTGCTGCGGAATCTATCAGGAGTATTCAACCCACTGCCGGCTTTCCTTTGCCCAAACTCTTGGCTCTTTGACCAAAGTGCTGTATTTTTGTGGCTCTTTTTCCACAGCGCCCGCAGGCTGTACACACACAGGTTAAACGCAGCAATCAATCATGTTTGAGTCGCTTCAACAACGTCTGGAAGATGCCATCAAACGTTTCCGTGGTCAATCGCGGATAACGGAGGAGAACATTGAAGATACACTTCGCGAAGTGCGCAAGGCACTGCTCGAAGCAGACGTTAACGTTGACGTTACCAAAGCATTTATCGACCAGGTTCGAGAGAAGGCTGTGGGCACGGAGATCAAAGCGCGTGTTTCGCCGGAGCAACTGATTGTGAAGATCATTCACGACGAGTTGGCTGCAATTATGGGCAGCCAGAAGTCGGACTTGATCCAATCCTCACAAGCTCCTACCGTAGTGCTGGTAGCGGGCCTACAGGGTTCAGGTAAAACTACCTTCTCCGCCAAACTCGCTGCTGCGCTTCGCAAAAAAGGGCGCACACCCTTACTCGTGGCGTGCGACGTCTATCGTCCCGCTGCGGTTGATCAGTTGAAAACCCTGGCACAGAGTATCAACGTACCCGTGTTCTCCATGGAGGGCGCTGATCCTGTGAACATTGCAACCGAAGCGTTGCAGTATGCAAAGAAGTTTGCTCGAGATTACGTGATCATCGATACCGCGGGTCGTTTGACCATCGATGAAGCGATGATGCAGGAAGTTTCGAACATCCGCACTCAGACCAAACCTCACGAAGTATTGTTCGTGTGCGATTCCATGACCGGTCAAGATGCCGTGAATACAGCCAAAGCTTTTCACGATGCACTGGAACTTACCGGTGTTGTGCTAACCAAGCTGGATGGCGATACCCGTGGCGGTGCCGCGTTGTCCATTCGCCATATAGTCGGTAAGCCTATCAAGTACGTGAGCAGTGGCGAGCGACTTGACACCTTGGAGCAGTTTTTCCCGGAACGTATTGCCTCCCGTATTCTGGGTATGGGTGATATCGTTTCGCTGGTAGAAAAAGCACAAATGCAGTTCGATGAACAAGAAGCTGCTAAACTTGAAGAGAAGATCAAGAAGAGTGAATTCAACTTTGATGATTTTCTTGAGCAGTTGAATGTGATTCGAAAAATGGGATCTATTCGCGACCTTTTGGGCATGATACCCGGTATGGACAAAGCTATGCGTAATGTTCAGATCGACGACAATGCCTTCGGTAAAGTTGAGTCCATCATTTTCTCCATGACCAAGCAGGAACGAGCCAATCCCAAGATTCTCAATGGCAGCAGACGTCTGCGTATTGCAAAGGGAAGTGGCACCAGCATTCAGGATGTGAACCGCCTTATCAAGCAGTTCGAAGACATGCAGAAAATGATGAAGCAAATGACCAACGGAAAAATGAAGATGCCCAAATTGCCCGGAGGCTTTGGCATGCCGGGAATGTTTGGCAGGAATTAGTAAGCAGTGAAATTTTGTCGGTCTGTGATTAGAGTGTCGGAAGTATCCGACGCACCTGAAAAGCGGATGAAACAGTTCCGAGGTGCGAAATCTCTACCACGTATTAATCACATTTTATAAGGTACCATAATGGTAAAACTTCGTCTCCGTCGTAAAGGCCGTATCAGAAAGCCTTTCTACGACATCGTAGCCATCGATAGCCGCAAAAAGCGTGATGGCGCATTCATCGAACAGGTAGGAACCTTCGATCCTATGACTCAGCCCTCTACGGCTTCTATCAATCACGATAGAGCAATGTACTGGCTCAGCGTTGGAGCACAGCCCACCGACCGTGTTCGATCCATTCTTAGCTTCGATGGCGTTCTTCTGCGTCGCAATTTGCTCGGCAAGGGCAAGCCCGCAGATGAAGTAGAAGCTGCTGTAGCAGCTCACCGCGAGCAAGCGCTGAAGCGTTATCATCGCGAGAAATACAACAAGAAACGTAAAGCTGAAGAAGCAGCAGCAGCGGCCGCCGCAGCTGCATTAGCAGCACAACAACCGGCAGAAGAACCGGCAGCCCCCGAGGCTCCGGCAGCTGAACCGGAAGCCGCTGCTGAGTAAGATTCATAGCACTGTCAATTCAATGATATTCGTAACCCCCGCCCTTGCGGGGGTTTTTTGTATCTTTTCTTTTCACGAACGCATAGGTTCATGGCACTCCATAGCTCCATAGCTTCCATCGCCGATCCTCCGCAGAGAACGCTGAAACTCTTACTGCGAGTGTGCTTCAGCATAGCAGGTTGTTTGTGGATACTGGCCTACACCCTGCATTTCTCCACCGAAGAAGTGCTTACAGTTTTTCGTCTGGATCAGTATCAGATTTACCTTGTATTGCTCACCTTGTGGGGGTATCAGGCGAAGAGAGAAGCCCGGAGAATGAGAGCAATAATTGATGTGTCCGAGTCGCTCTCGAAACCTGCAGGCGCAGTAACCCTTGAAGACCTCGCGGCGGCCGGTGGCTTGCGGCACTTTGGTGTTTTTCAACGTGTATCCAAACAGCAGTCGTTGTTTTCTTTGATTTTTAGTATTGGTCTAATCGTTGTATTCATCGCGCTTTTGTGCAAACAGCTTATTCTTCTTGTTGGATAAATGAGCACACGAAAATCTCCGCGATAAGTGTAGCCCTGTTGATGTACGTTTGATCATACCTACTTTTACATCTGCATTATGCCCAGAGTATTGATTACCGGCGGAGCCGGATTCTTAGGATCTCATTTGTGCGACCGCTTCCTGGCCGATGGCTATGACGTGGTATGTATGGATAATCTCATCACCGGAACCACAGAGAACATCGCGCACCTGGTAGGCAATCCGCGGTTTCGATTTATACATCACGATGTAACGAACTATATTTTTCTCGATGGCCCCCTGGATGCAATTCTGCACTTCGCCTCGCCGGCATCACCAATAGACTATTTGAAGTTTCCAATACAGACCCTGAAGGTAGGATCGCTGGGAACTCACAAAGCACTTGGGCTTGCAAAGGCAAAGAAAGCGCGATTCCTGCTTGCAAGCACCAGCGAAGTGTATGGCGATCCTTTGATTCACCCGCAGCCGGAGAGTTATTGGGGCAATGTAAACCCGGTAGGTTCGCGCGGCGTGTACGATGAAGCCAAGCGCTTTGCGGAGGCGATGACTATGGCCTACCATCGATACCACGATGTTGATACACGCATCGTGCGCATCTTCAATACCTACGGCGAGAGAATGCGCTTGAACGATGGCAGAGCTATACCTGCATTCATGACCCAAGCATTACGCAACGAACCTTTGACGGTGTTCGGAGACGGCTCGCAAACTCGATCGGTTTGTTACGTGAGTGATCTTGTAGAGGGAATTGTTCGGCTCTTGAATTCGTCCACACACGAACCCGTGAATATTGGTAATCCGGATGAGGTGTCGATGTTGCAATTAGCCGAGGAGATCAAAGCGCTGGCCGGAGCTTCCGTACCTATTGAGTTCAGGGAACTTCCTCAAGACGACCCCAAGGTTCGTCAGCCGGATACCACACGTGCAAAATCGTTGCTGCAGTGGGAAGCAAAGGTGCAACGGGCAGAAGGCCTTGGCCGCACTTTTGAGTATTTTAAAACCAAGATACATGCATAGCATCAGGCGCGAAGCTTAGAGTATTCTCTCCAGCTCTGCCTCGCTGTCCAGCAATACTACCCGCGGCTTGCTGCCCTCGGCCGGTCCTACTATACCTGCGTACTCAAGTTCATCAACGATACGTGCTGCCCTGGAGTATCCTACTTTCAATCGGCGTTGCAGGAAAGAAGTAGATGCTTGTTGAGTTTTGATAACGATTGAAGCGGCGTCTTGGAACAGGGGATCGCGGTCGCCGGACAGAACCTTATTCACACCTTCTACAGCCAATACCGATGGCAACATATACGGAGACGAGTATCCCATCTGCGCCGAGATAAAGCCGGTAATGGCCTCCACCTCTTCTGTGGACACAAACGAGTTTTGCAAACGCATAGGTTTCACACCACCGTGTGTGAACAACATATCGCCATTGCCCAGCAACTGCTCCGCACCGGAGGAATCCAGAATGGTGCGAGAATCAATCTTCGATGCTACTTGATAAGCAATTCTTGCCGGGAAGTTTGCTTTGATCAAACCGGTGATCACATCCACACTTGGGCGCTGTGTAGCCACCACCAGGTGAATACCCACCGCACGTGCAAGCTGTGCAAGGCGAATAATCGGTTCTTCCACTTCATTACGAGCAGTAATCATTAAGTCTGCCAACTCGTCGATAATCACAACGATGTAGGGTAGGGGACGCATCACTTTACCACTCTTATCCTTCGACGTACCGGCCGCGACCATAGCATTGAATTCAGTGATCTTGCGCTTGCCGCAGGCAGCCAGCATGGCATAGCGTTGATCCATCTCCATACATAGTGACTTCAGCACCAGCGCTGCATTCTGTGGGCTGGTAACTATAGACTCATCCACATCGGGCGATGATGCAAGAAAGTGATTCTTCAATCCGGCGTACAGAGACATTTCCACCTTCTTCGGATCGATGATCACGAACTTCAAATCACGAGGGTGCACTTTGTAGATAAGCGACATCAAAATGGCATTCACACCCACAGACTTTCCCGAACCGGTAGAACCTGCTATTAGCAAGTGTGGCAGCTTTGCAAGATCGGTGCAAAAGGTTTCGCCTATGATCGTCTTACCCAAAGCAATGGGCAATTGCTTGTCGTTGTCGTTAAAAGTCTTCGAGGTAATAATGCTGGAGAAGTGAACCACCGAAGGCTTGTGATTGGGAATCTCCACGCCCACAGTACCCTTACCCGGTACCGGCGCGATTATGCGAATACCCTTGGCCTTGAGCGCCAACGCTATATCATCGGATAGCGACTCGATTTGGGAAATCTTCACGCCGGCTGCCGGCACAAACTCATACTGGGTAATAACCGGACCGGGAGTTACGGTAACATCCTCAATCTTAATCTTGAATGTTTCCAATTTTTCCTTGAGGATCAACGCATTGGACTTCAGCTCATCATCATCGGCCAAATGTTCTGCGGGATATTTATCCAACAAATCCATTCCCGGAGGCACGTACGAGATCATCTCGTCGTATATATCCGTTTGATCAACGTCTTTAGCGTCGTCGTCGAAATGTACTTCTTCAACCTGCAAACGCAGAGCCGCGTTGCGGGTTACCATGCCATCGGTATTCGATGACTCACCATCAAGCTCATCTGCGTTAGCAAATGACTCAAGGTCTTCATCTCCGTCTTCTTCTGCATCATCATTCTGATCGGCATCTTCCGCCGATTGCATAGCAGAATATGCGGGCGCGCCCGGTATGCCGTGTATAAGACCATCGCTGCCTCTCAAACTTCCGCGGAGCGAAGAAGTAGTAGCCGAAGCATCATCTCCGGTCACTTGGCCATCAGCATTCTCGGCCTCGCTTTCATTGATGTACTCATCGCGAATCTCCGGACGAATAATAGTGGGTTCGGCGTCAAAGAGTGGCAGAGTGTTTTCCGGTTGTAAGTTTTTACGGAGGAATCGTGCTGGTTCGGCACCTTTTTCTTTATCGCTTACACGCTGACGCTTCGCTTTAGACTTTGGCTGATCAATCTCCTCAACAGCTTCAGTTGACTGATTCTCATCTACGGTCTCTACGTCCTCTTCACCAACGGCTTCCGAGTCATCCGTTACGGTGCGCAAAGACTGCAAGTACTCCCAAAGTTCTTTGCTGCGCTCGCTGATTGTCTTAAACAACTCTACCAGATCTACCTTCGCAGTAAAGGCCACGCTGAAAAACAATGCTACGCCGGTAATGAACATCGAGCCGATGATCCCGGTAAATCGCGTAAGCATAATGGCAAGGAAACTACCTGCAGCTCCGCTCCATTCTCTTGGCAATGTGGGCAACCAAGAAATCAGTTGTAGCGTTCCAAAAAATCCTGAAGCAATAACACCGCTGAGCATTACAAGACCACTGCGTTCAAGCACCGGCCGGGAAATGGACTGACGAAGGAACAGTTCCTTCGACCACCAACCCAGAATAAGAGGAATGCTCAACGCACAAACACCGAAGGTTCCGTTATAGAGAATATTCGCGACCACTGCACCCAACAGGCCGAGCCAGTTTTGAGTGGTATCAATACGAGCACTGAGTTCGGCATTTCCCTTAAGCACGGCAATGATCTCGCGAAACGACATCTCAGCATTCGCCGCGTCTCTTGTGGAGTACGATACCATTGCAAGCAATAGCAACAGGGAAAACACTCCAAGCAGTAAAGCAATGATCAGAATGTTCCTGGAGCCTTCCGGTAGCTTTGGAGTTTCTTCTTGTTTACGAGGTCCGCGAGTAGTTGTAGCCGCGGGGCTGGAAGGACGACGCTGCCTATTCGATACGGCGCGTGTAATCACAACATCATCAAGCTGTGCCGGCATGGGTACTCCTTACATGCAATGAGTCCGTTTAAAGACGACGCACAATCATATCACGGCAAACAGGCACCACGGGTAACGTATCCACTTGCAAACACGCCTCTACATCGGCATGAAAACCAAGTGCAGTGAGCACGTGCGCATGAGCGGACGCCCTGGGAACAATTTGTAGAGATGAATTGTACGACGATTCAATGCAGAGTGCTGCTTCTGCTGCATTGGTTAGATCGTGGCCGAAGCCGGTCGCAATATAGCGTGCCAAGAAACTACCCGCAAAAAAAGTATCTTCCAGCGAGAACCTGCCACCACTTCCCGAACAACAGAGCACCAGGCGCTTCAGTGAAGTATCGTTTGTAGCTCGCTCGATCACCGCGTTCACACACGCGCTCATATTCACAAAGCC
>JBJOLU010000231.1:0-4900 GCA_046052705.1 Bacteroidota bacterium
GGAGAAGTCGTATCTGAATCTGGATAACAAGATTCGCCGCGCCGAAGGTGCTTTGGGTTGTGTAATCGGAGCGCACGGAAGCTTGTTTGCTCTTCGAACGGAACTCATTCGGCCCTTGCCCTCCGGCAAAGCCTATACCGATGATTTCTATTGGTCAATGATCCCCCTTGAATTGGGATTCAACGTGGTGCAGAGTATGGAAGCGCTTTCCTATGCGGAGTCTGCGCCATCGGTGCTAGCGGACTTTCGTAGAAAAGTTCGCTACGCAAGTACAGCTTTTGCAACGGGTTTTCGATTCATCAGTTTGTTATGGACAGCACCCCCTCCGGCGCGTTATGCATTTTTCTCGCACCGTATCTCTCGATGGTTCCTGCCATTTTTCTTACTCGCGGCTCTGGTGACGAACGTTGTACTTATGGGCGATGGTTTGATCTACATACTACTCGGAAGCATGCAGGCGTTGCTGTATGGAGTAGCGCTCGTCGGTATTGTGTTCCCTGCGGCAGGCAGGGTTTCCGGACTATTCTCGCTTTCAGCGTATTTTGTGTATTCCAATGCAGCGCTGTTTCTGGGATTCTTTCGGTGGATGAGTGGCCGTGCTTCGCATCGCTGGACTCCCGCCAGGAGTTGATGGTATCTGAAGATTGATTTTGTGAACTAATCTATGCTTTGTTATGACGTTCAATCGACGAAATGAATTCGTGAGTCACCGCATTCTAGCCATTCTGTGTTTCGTGTTCCTGATGCTTAGCAGTGTGGATGCACGAGCTGTAGACCCGGTCTCGTGGACGGTAAATGCGTTGAAAGCGCCGGTAGCGGCAGGTGATACCGTGATTGTTACGCTTAAAGCCCGCATCGATGAGGGCTGGCATATTTACGGTTTGAAAAATTACATTTCCGCAGACGGCGGAGGCCCTCAAAAAACGGAAATCACGGTAAGCGGATCCACATTCCGGTTGATTGACTCTCGTGTTCGAACATCCAAGCCTCTGGCAGTTTTCGATTCCAGCTTTGAAGTAAACGTTGAGAAGTTCAAACACTCTGCCGAGTTTTATCTGCCCCTTACAACCTCCCGCAAGCTTGCCGCAGGCAGCTACACGGCAGAGTTGGTTGTTTATTATCAAACCTGCACATCCAAGAATTGCCTGCCGCCGAAGGAGGTAAAGATTCCGCTCAAAGTAACCGTGACTGCGTCTGCGACTTCGGCTACCGATACAGCTCCGGCACAGGAGGAGCAAGCAAAGCCCGCCGGTACTGAGCATTCCGCGCAATCAGCACCACAGGACATGACTAGTGATGCTTCCGGTAACGGTACAAAGAATAGACAAGACAAAACTGCGGCAAATGCTGCCGGCCAAACATCTGCTCCAACAGATGCAACACAGGATGTACCGCCAAGCTTTATGGCACTTATACTCTTGGCAATGGGCTTTGGCGCCAGCTCCTGGGTAATGCCCTGCGTGTATCCCATGATACCGATTACGGTTTCGTTTTTCACCAAGCGCTCGGAGAAAGAACATACGAAGCCAATCACCGATTCGCTGGTGTACTCGGCCGGTATCATGAGCACCTACATAGTATTCGGTGCCATAGCAGCGATTTTCTTCGGCGCAACCGCCGGGCGCGACTTCGCCTCGAACCCGTGGGTAAATCTGGTGTTGGCGGCTTTGTTTGTGATCATAGCAGGCAATCTGTTTGGCATGTACGAGATAGCTCTGCCGGCGTCATTGGTGAATTCATTGAACAGAAAGTCCTCGCAAACGAAGGGCTACGGTGCTTCTTTTATCATGGGCATGGTGTTCTCTCTTACCGCATTCACGTGTACCGTACCGTTTATCGACTTGGTTGGAAAGATTTCGGCAGGTGGTGAATGGTTCCGCCCAATCATCGGTATGGGTGTATACTCGGCTGTATTCGCGTTGCCGTTTTTCCTTCTTGCGCTCTTCCCTTCATCCCTTACTCGATTACCTAAATCGGGCGCTTGGATGAACAACATCAAAGTTGTTTTTGGTTTTGTGGAACTGGCGTTTGCCGTAAGCTATTTCGCTCGCGTAGATAGTCTCGCGGGACTTGATATTCTCTCTCGCGAAGCTGTTCTTAGTATCTGGGCAGGCTGCTCGTTGCTGATTACACTCTATGTGCTTGGGGTGTATCGCATGCAGTTGGATGGTAACCCGGGCCATATCGGCGGAATGAGAGCCATACTTGCCGTGGTGTTTGCTTCCTTGACCTTGTATATCTTCGATGGTATCAAGAGCTCATCGGTGGGACCGCTGGAGCCCTTTGTGTATGTAGAGTCGTCGAATACAAATGTGGCGCAGTCCGGGGCAGGATTAGAAACGCGTCAGAGCAGTGGAGAGAATGCTGTCTACAACGGTCAGTGGCTTGAAGATCTGGATTCCGCTTTGGCAATTGCAAAGAAGGTCAACAAACCGGTGTTCATAGATTTCACCGGCATCAGTTGTACGAATTGCCGTTGGATGGAAAAGAATATGTTCCCCAAGCCCGAGATACGAGCTCTTATGCAGCAGATGGTATTGGTGCGGGCTTATACGGACCGCCGTCACGTTTCGCGAGATCAAAAGTATCAGCAAATGCAAGAGCAGAGATTCCATTCCACGCTGCTTCCCCTGTATGTATTGCTAACGCCCGGCGATACTTTTATCGCATCATCCACCTATACTCCGAACGTTGAAGAGTTCGCTTCATTCCTTAAGAAAGCAGTTCCCGGAGACGTTTCTATATCTGCACTGATGCCGGTGCATTGATACACGTGAACACTAGAACGGTGAATCCGCAGGCGTTTCGGGATAGTTCGACATTGAGTCGTCGAAGCGCGCGTATGCCAGGTTCTCGAAACGAGCATAGTCCTTGACGTATGCAGTGCGTACGGTGTCTATAGGTCCATTTCGCTGTTTAGCAATGATCAGTTCCGCGGTACCCTCGGTTGGTGTGCCGTCGTCGTATTGCATAATCTCATACACTTCCGGGCGTGTAACGAACATCACCACATCGGCGTCTTGCTCGATACTACCGCTCTCTCTAAGGTCGGATAGCATTGGGCGCTTGTCGCTTCGGGCTTCCACTGTACGGTTGAGCTGGGCCAGAGCTACGACGGGAATATCTAACTCTTTGGCAATTTGCTTCAGCGTTCTTGAGATGATGGAAATTTCTCGTTCACGGCTCTCTGCCTTCGGCGCGTGCATGAGCTGAAGGTAGTCCACAATGACTAATTGCACATTGTGTTCAGCTTTCAGACGCCTGCACTTCGCGCGCAGCTCCATCAAGCTCAGAGAAGGGCTATCGTCGATAAACATTTTTGCCTTCTCTAATCTGCCTATAGAACCTACAATCTTTTGAAGCTGCTCTGAGTTTAATCTTCCGGTTCTGATGTTGTGCGCATTGATACGTGTTTCCGCACTCAGCAAACGCATTACCAGTTGGACACTAGCCATTTCAATGGAGAAAAATGCGACCGGAACATCGTACTCCATACAGGCATTGCGGGCTATGCTTAAAGCAAGGGCCGTCTTTCCCATGGAAGGACGAGCAGCTATAATGATGAGGTCCGACTTTTGAAAGCCACCGAGAACTTCGTCCAGCTTTACGAATCCCGTGGGCACGCCACTAACTCCATTCTCCGGTCCGCGATCTACCAGCTTTGCAATCACCGCAAAGGTATCGCGAGCAAGTTTACTCATGCCGGAGTACGTTTTGCGAAGCCGTTTTTCTGCAATGTCAAAAATCACTTGCTCGGCACGGTCGATCTCCTCCAGAGCATCGGTGGTATCATCGTAACAGGACTCGATCATGTTTCCTGCGGCCTCTATCAATCGACGCTTCAGGTAATGCTCTTGCACAATACGCGCGTGATGCTCTACCGCAAACGATGTGGGAGTTTGGGCATTAATCTCCGTTAGATAAAACGTACCACCGCACCGTTCCAGCTGACCTTGCTTGCGAAGTTCCTGCGATAGCGTTATGAGATCTACCGGAGTGCTGCTTTCAAAAAGCGCTAGAATTGCCGCATAGATAATGGTATTCGCTTCGGAATAGAAGCTGTCCACATCAAGAATTTCAATAGTCTTAGCGATGGCACCTCGGTCTACCATCATGGATCCCAACACGTTGATCTCCGCCTCTAACGAGTGTGGCGGAATATTTTGAGTGCGAACATCCATGCCCGGGTTTTTTGATCGAGAGGAATTACGGTTGCGGGTATTTGTGGTTTCGTTCATGAAGGAGGATTGACTGAGAGTTTTTTTACGAAGATAGCATCTTCGATGTCCAGGGCGGGCATATCGTTTATGGACAATTTGTTCACAGGTTTTCACCATGAAGAAACAGTCATTTTTTTCAATCTTGCAGACGGGAAAGTCTTATATTGAGACGCGGCTTGACAATATGCTCCAATGTGCTCCGTTGTTGTTTCTTTAAAAAAGCTGTTTGTACAATTTTTTCTTCGTTTTATGATTTTTTCGCGCGCTTCCGAATACGCTATTCAAGCCATGTTGTATCTGGCTAAACGCACTGAATCCGAAGGAAAAAAAGTTGTTCAAACTCGTGAAATCGCTGATGCTCATAGCATCCCCTATCACTTCCTGGCAAAGATTGTCCAAGACCTCGCCAAAGCGGACTTGATTATGTCGGTCAAAGGTCCTCACGGTGGTATAGGGCTGGCTCATACTGCTTCGAGCATCTCCGTGCTCGAGATTGTTCGATCGGTGGACAACATCCAGTATGTAACCGATTGTGTGGTGGGATACGACAAATGCAATGCAGAACATCCCTGCCCTCTTCACCACGACTGGGAAAAAATTCGTGAGATCATCTTCAAACTGATACGCGAGAAAAAGTTGTCTGATCTTGTAGACAATACCGAGTTCGTGAACGGCCGTTT
>JBJOLU010000232.1:0-8908 GCA_046052705.1 Bacteroidota bacterium
TTTAGTGCTTGGAGCGCGCGGCTCTACAAACAATGGTGGTGTGCAAGAGATGTTCGCTCGGTTGAGCGTAACTATCAGCGTGGGCGAAGTGTGGTTCGTTCCATTCCGCCGAGAGCAATAGAGAGTAGTAGAGAAAGAGCAACTGAAAGAATGCAGAAAACGCAACAGTCTGCTCTGTATCGCGCGCAAGCGCGCAAATCCTTATTCATCGCTTGTGGCAGTGGAACTCGGCAGACGCAAAAACTGCGGCGCATACCCGTTCCTCGATTTCCTCTTTGTTTTTGTGTTGCCGGCCGGCCGTAGTAGTACCGGCTGCTGCTCCCGGCTAGTTCCATCCAATGTTTCCAGCAAACACACATTCTCCGGATTCATGCGGGTGATGCATCGCATCATTTCCTGCGCCGAAAAAGATTTGAGTGCATCAGCTCTGGTGCGCGCCGCTGCAGCTGTGGTGTATAATTCGTAGTAACTCAACTTGCGCACATCGAAGCGGGCGATAAAGCTGTGCGGGTCGGCATTTTGCTTGTGAAAGCGCACAGCTTCGGGAAGATTGTCCGTGATATCTACATAAAACACACCAATGTGGTTCGTGAGCACGTACACCGCAAAGGCCCCGGGCGCAAACGGGTGCCCTGCTACTGAAGATTCCTTTGATGCCGATGCTTGAGCTTCCGATGCATCCTTTGCTGCCGCTGTTTGCGATGCACCAGCAGCAGCGCCTTTCAGTGCTGCTGCCTTTACCGGCGGAGTGTTCTTATGATAGTGCTTGGCCATAATGCCTATAGCTACGAAAGTGTTTGCGATGATTGCGAAACTCACAAAAGCGCCACTGATACCATCGTAATATCGGCAGTGAATATGGGTTTATGAACAAGCCACACTTGATGCGTAATTTTGCCGCCTTGATAAACGCGTTGCTAAGCTCCGTAATCAACTCGTTTACGGTCTGTTGTACACCTAAACCGCGTAGCTCTACGTCCTAACAGGTGCAGGCAGCGGCTACATCATTCTCAACACCACGTAATCACTCATTACACCACGTATGAACACCATCAGTGCAGTTCGCACCACTCTTCGCATCACCATCTGCGCTCTTCTTGTATTCGTCGGTATTGGCGCACACGCGCAGGTATTGGAAGCCGGCGAAGAACTCACCTATGCCGTTTCGTATTTGGGCGTGAAGCTTGGTACTATCCGGATGACAAACGAGGGCAAGATCGATTTCAACGGCAAGCAAGTGTACAAGCTCAAAGCCTACATCGACTCCCGCCCCGGCATTCCCTTTGTGGAGATTCACACCACGTTCGAATCGTGGATCGACCCATCGGCTACATCGTCGTATCAGTTTGCGGCCAATACCAAAGACGGCGACGGCTGGACCTTCGACAAATATGTTTTCAATTATCCCTCGAAGATTATCACCACCGAAAAGTGGATGGGCAACGTAAAGAAGAGCGGTAATCAATACAGTATTACCAAAAAGTATAACGACGGCTGCTCGCTGTTCTACTGCGCGCGCCAGCTCTTGTATTCAAAGAACATCGCCAATATCCCCACTATTGTGGCAGAGGATACCAACACTACGCGCATCAATTTTATAGGCAAGGTAGAATCGGTGGACATAGACGCATCATCATATCCCGTGCGTACGGTGTATTTCGATGGCGAAGCCAACTGGACCGGCGTGTATGGTGTAACCGGATACTTCCAGGGTTGGTTCAGCGACGACGCAGCACGCGTGCCTATCAAAGCAAAAATGAAATTATACCTGGGCAGCGCCAACATCGAACTTGTGGGCTGGAAGCGCAAAGACTGGCAGCCGCCGAAAGCGCAGTAGGTATGTTTGCTCGCAATGCACAGCATGTAATGATTTGCCGGAGGCCATTTACGTATGATACTTCCCGAAGTTGCTTTGAAGCTCCTTACCGCAGTGCTGGTGGGCGGCTTGATCGGCATTGAACGTGAGTACAGCAGCAAAGCTGCCGGCTTTCGCAGCATTACCTTGATCTGCATTGGATCTACGCTCTTTACAATCCTATCCCAACACTTGGGCTCGAACGGTAACGCCGATAGAATCGCGGCGAACATCATCACCGGCATTGGCTTTATTGGCGCCGGCGTGGTGTTCAAGGACGGCTTTTCCGTAACCGGTATCACTACAGCATCCAGTATTTGGGCCACCGCCGCTCTGGGTATGGCTATTGGTTCGGGCGACTATCTTACCGCACTGTTCGGGTTGGTACTAGTGCTCGCGGTGTTGTTGATGTTCGAAAAAGTGCAAGATGTAATAGACCGAATTCATCAGGTGCGCAGTTATAGGATTGCCGTGCACGGCACGGAGGACATCAGCAGCAGCATTGAAGCACAAATCAAAGAGTGCCGGCTGCATTTCGAAAAGAAACGTCAATTCAAAACCGACGACGCCCTAATCTTCAACTACGACATCAGCGGTAAGAGAGACCGCATAGAGTTGTTCAGCAGCCTTCTTATAGCGAATAGGACAGTGAAGTCTTTCGACTGCTAGAAACCCACACCGCTTGCTTCCCACGTTTTGCCTTTGCATTGCGCAGTATCTATGGCTACATCATAAGTGCATGTATCGCTACCTTTTGATCATCCTAACAGAGATACAATTTTTGCAGGCTCTTGTATCCCCACATTATCTTGACATGTGTATCTTGGCATGAACAATGAACACGCGCAACCGCTTGCCGCCGACGCTCTGTACGGTGAAGCAAAGGGAAGTTGCCGTGGCTTGTTTGGCTCTACTCTTACCATCTTTCAGGGGATTTACGCTATGCCTTCGTGCTACCGATTTTTCGTGCTCGCTTTTGCATCATGCCTTTTTGCCTTTTGTTTGTTTACTAACCCGCTTGTTGCGCAGAATCCGGCGCGGGCAATGGTGATTGAAGATCATACCGGCTCGTGGTGCGGTTGGTGTGTGCGTGGCAATCAAGCGGCAGAAGATCTGCACGCGCAGTATGGCGATAGGTTGATTCCACTTGCTTTTCACAACGGTGATAGCATGACGCTGCCCATCCAGGGTGTGCTCGCAAAGAAATTTTCCATTACCGGCTATCCTAGTGGCTTGGTTAATCGTGAGAATTTCACCGTGGGTGCCAATACCGGCCGCATTCTGGATCCCGATAACTGGGCCGAAGCGGTGAAGTCGCTGGAAACAGCTAAATCCAGCATCGGAGTTTCTGTGCAATGGAGTATCGACTCCACCACCGGTGTTCTCACTGCCACAGCCTCGGCAAAGATGTTCGCGGATTTAAATACGCAGTACGCATTTAATTTGGTAATTGTAGAAGACAGCGTTACCGGTAAAGGTACCGGTTGGGATCAAACGAATTATTTAAGCAACCGCAGCGGATATGAGTCTCACCCCTATTATTATTTGCCTTCCAAAATCACCGATTATTATCACATGAATGTGGTACGTGCTTTTCTTGGTGGCGAGAATGGCGAGGTGGGCGGCTTCCCGGCCTTTGCGCGCAACGGTGAGAGTTACACACACACTTTCACTATAGATTTAGACTCGGTGAAAATCCAAAACAGAAAGCACCTTTGGGTGGCGGTGCTGGTGGTAGAGAATAATGGATTAAATCGCATAGTCAATGCGGTGTCCGACGGTAAAGCTCCAACGCCCAAATCCACGCTTTGGAAAGTGGATGTAAAAACCGAAGATGCGTATCGCATGGCACAACGCGGAGACAGCACCGTGTTCACCCTTACGCTGAGCAATACCAACGACAAAGACGTTACCGCAATTGTAAACATCGATAAGAACTTCTCGTATGCCCCGGACGATTGGACCGTGCGCTTCGAGCCGAAATCCGTACCGGTAGCAGCAGGCGGAACAAATACCGTGAAAATGATTGTGAAGCTGGGTTCTGCTATAGGTTACGCGAACTACAAGCTTACTACCGAGATCAAGCCCTTTGATAACATTCGCAGTTTGCCCTTGAGCACCACTGTGGGCGTGCTGTCCGACAATGTGCGCTACGCAGTAGCGCGCTTCGACTCTGACGAAGGTCATGAACTCGACCCGCTTATGGAGTCGTACCGCATGTTGCCCTCGTATAAAGACCAAGGTGCCGTCGTGGCCTGCAACGACAGCACCATTAAACACTTCGACTTCAGCGCCTTTGATGTATTGCTGCTCCCGGAGAGTTACGCAACGCGCACTGCCATCATCTTCAGCAAGAAGATGGTAGAGATGATGCAAAAGCGCGTGGATAGCTATCGCCCCATGCTCATTACATCGCCTATGGATATGTGGTTCACAGCGGATAATTATGGCTCGATGGTAAGTGCCGATGTGAAGAAGTTCTTTAATGAGACGCTTGGATTTACCGGCGCTAAACGTTCGTGGGGGCCGTGGCTGTGGAATGCTTCTCTGCGCCGTTCTTCTGTGGTGGGAGTGCAGTCGTATAGCGGCCAAGATGTTCAGCCGGCAATGGATTTCAATGTGAACGAAACAGACTCTGTCTATACCGTGCAGGACCACTGGCTGGATGAGCTTTCCATTTTGGACTCTGAACGCGTGCACCGCATCTTCCGTTTTTACGGAGAAAAGATCACCGACGATTCCTCTGTGGCAGCTGTATACACTAAGGTAAAAAATACAGCAGTGATTTATCAGGGATTTAGCTTCGGTTCCATTAAAGACGAACCGCTGCGCCGCACTTTGCTGAATAATTATTTGTCGTTTTTAATGAAGGTAACAGACGTACCTCCCGCCGACCTCAATAGCGCGGGCCTGCGCGCACTGCCACTTCCCGCTGCTCAAACCCTTACCATTCAGCACACTTCCGATCTCCATTCGGGAACACTGCGTGTGGTGGACACGCGCGGCCTAGAAATGTTCAGCGCACCAACAGCACCAGGAAGTACCTCTACGCATTTGGACGTAGCCGCACTTCCCGCCGGTACGTATTATGTGCTCCTAGAGCGCGCCGGTGTGATGTCTGCCTGTAAAGTGGTGGTGGCACGGTAAGAAGGGCTACACCCTCATGCCTCCGCCCACTTCCGCTCGTCAAAGATCAGCTCGCGGCAAAGCTCGCGGCCGCGTTCATCAATTTTATACAGAGGCATAATCTTCGAGGCGTGAACTATAGCCATGTCCAGGCCGGCCTCTAATGCATAGTGGAGGAACACGGAGTTTAAAATATGCCGAATGTGCGTGGCCAGTCCGAACGACACATTGCTTAATCCCAAGATGGTCTTTGCTCGCGGCATACGCTTCTTGATTTCGCGTATTGCATCAAGCGTGGCTTTACCGCTGTCGCGCAGGTCTTCCTGCCCGGAGCCAAGAGGGAAGGTAAGGGCATCAAAAATTAAATCGTCTTCGCGCATGCCATGCACGTTCACAGCGTGATCGCGAATGCGCTGCGCTATAGAGATTTTCTTTTCAAAGGAATAGGCCTGACCCTCTTCGTCTATAGACAACGCAATCACCGCAGCGCCGTAGCGTTTGGCAAGCTCCAGAATAGCATCGGCTTTGGCTGTGCCGTCTTCGAAATTGATGGAATTAATAATTGCGCGGCCTCCGTAATTCTTCAAGGCAGTTTCTATCACCCCCACCTCGGTGCTGTCTATCATCAGCGGAATAGTTACCGAGGTATTAAATCGACGAATCACCTCCAGCATGTCGCGTGCTTCATCACGCCCCACGTAGGCCACACAAACATCAAGGACGTGGGCACCCTCGCGTATTTGCTCCTTGGCCATATTCACCATGGAGTCGTAATCTTCGGCAAGTAATAACTCGCGGAACTTTTTCGATCCGTTTGCATTGCAGCGCTCGCCCACCAGCATTGGTGCGGGATCGATGCGCATGGTTGCCGATGTGTACAAAGACGACACCGATGGTGTGAACACGGAGGCATCAATAGCCGGTACCGGCCGGTGATGCGTATCCAGATATGCTCGCAGTGCTTGAATATGTTCGCGGGTTGTGCCACAGCATCCGCCCACCACACGCACACCGAACTCCTCGATATATCGCTGCATCCAGGTGCACATTTCGCCGGGCGAAAGATGATAATGCGCCACGCCGCCGATATTCTCCGGCAGTCCCGCATTCGGCATCAGGAAAATTGGCTTGGGAGAATTTTGCGTCAGGTACCGAACGTTCTCCTCCATCTCCTTAGGGCCCGTAGCGCAATTCATACCAATCACACTAACCACATCGTAGGGCTCTAAGGTGGTGAGTGCCGCACCAATCTCGGTGCCCATGAGCATGGTGCCCGTGGTTTCGATGGTAACACTAACTATCACCCCAATATCTCCTTGGCGAAAATCCGGTGCCGCTTCCGCGCGCCAACCTTCAATGGCCTTCTCGGCAGCGGTAATGGCCGCCTTTACCTGCAACATATCCTGGCATGTCTCTATGCACAGCAGGTCTGCACCGCCATCGATCAGGCCACGCATGGTTACCACATAGGCATCCACAAGTTCGTCGAAGCTGATATGTAGAAGCGAGGGAAGTTTGGTACCCGGTCCCACGGAGCCGGCCACGAACCGAGGACGCTCCGGAGTGGAATACCGATCTGCACAGGCGCGCGCTATCTCTGCGCTTTTTTTGGACAGCTCGTAACTCAGATGAGCAATGTCGTATTCGGCAAGCACCACAGAGGACGATCCAAACGAATTGGTTTCGATGATATCAGCGCCCGCCTCCAAAAAGTCCACATGCACTTTTTCTACGGCATCGGGTTTGGAGATGCACAAGTACTCGTTACATCCTTCTAAATGCTTGCCGCCGAAGTCGTCGGCAACCAGGTTTTGCGATTGAAGATTGGTGCCGGTGGCGCCGTCGAACAAGAGCACGCGCGATGCCAGGGCGTTTCTGAATGCGTTCATGATAACTGCGTAAGGAAACAATAGTGCAAATATAGACGACTCACCAAAGGGAATTCTTGTGAACACAACGATACACCGCCTCCACTCCGCGTGTGACCTCTATTTTTGCACACGCCGGAGCTGATGAGCGTATGATGATTGCCACCGAATCAAGGCAGTAGTAGGAGCGCTTCGGATAGTTTCGGTCTATTCATGATCCATTACCATTTCCATGACACACGCACAACGCATTATCATTCTTGACTTCGGTTCACAGTTCACACAGCTTATTGCCCGACGTATTCGCGAGATAGGCGTGTATGCAGAGATTCATCCCTACACTATAGGCATGGACGCACTGCGCGCCCTGAACCCACAGGGAATAGTGCTCTCCGGCGGTCCATCCAGTGTGTATGCCGATGGCGCTCCGCACTCATCTCCGGAAGTTTTTACCCTGGGTGTGCCCGTGCTTGGCATTTGTTACGGCTTGCAATTGTTGGCCTACCAACTTGGCGGTGAAGTGAACAGATCGGCAAAGAGAGAATTTGGTCGTGCTCATTTGCATATAAGCGATCACAGCGATTTGTTCGCCGATATTCCGGAAGAGTCGCAGGTGTGGATGAGCCACGGAGACTCGCTGACAAGAATACCCGACGGCTTTGATGTAATTGCCTCTACCGGCAACGCGCCTATTTGCGCGGTGCGCAGGGCAGCGGATAGAATTTGGGGTATTCAGTTTCACCCCGAAGTGTTTCACAGCACCGATGGCACCGCTATACTTCGAAACTTCGTGATTGGTATTTGCGGATGCGTGGCCGATTGGAATGCGGGTTCGTTTATAGAGCAATCCCTGCGGGAAATTCGTGAGCGCGTGGGCAGTGATACCGTGATCTGCGCTCTGTCCGGCGGCGTGGATTCCACTGTGGCAGCGGTGCTGCTTCACAAGGCCATTGGCGATCAATTGCACTGTATTCACGTGGATAGTGGCCTGATGCGTCACAACGAAAGTGCTATTATCGAGAAGTTGTTCAAGGAGCATTTCTCCATGACTATCGATGTAGTGAATGCATCGGATGTATTCCTCTCCCGCCTGGATGGCGTAACCGATCCCGAGAAGAAGAGAAAGATCATCGGCAACACCTTTATCGATTTGTTCGAGCCCGAAGCACAAAAGTTTCGCGATGCAAAATGGCTGGTGCAAGGCACCTTGTACCCGGATGTTATAGAATCCGTGAGCGTGAAAGGACCGTCGCAAACCATCAAGACCCACCACAACGTGGGTGGCCTGCCGGAGAAAATGAGTTTGAAATTATTGGAGCCGTTCCGCGAATTGTTCAAAGACGAAGTGCGCGCAGTAGGCCGCGAGCTGGGAATTCCGGAGTGGTTCATCGAGCGTCATCCCTTTCCCGGACCGGGCTTGGCGATACGAATCATCGGTGCCGTTACGCCGAGCAGTCTGGAGATACTACGCCGTGCAGATTACATCTATCTGGAGGAGATTCAGAACGCCGGACTGTACAACGAGATATGGCAGGCCTTTGCCGTGCTGCTTCCCGTGCAGAGCGTGGGCGTGATGGGCGATGAACGCACCTACGAAAACGTCTTGGCGCTACGCGCAGTGACCAGCACCGACGGCATGACGGCAGACTGGTATCCCATGCCCTTCGATGTTATGGCGCGCATTTCGAACCGCATTATCAACGAAGTGCGTGGCATCAATAGAGTGGTGTACGATGTGTCCTCCAAACCGCCGGCAACGATCGAGTGGGAGTAAGCGGTGGTGTACGTTTATAGCCTGATCGATTGTATTCCGGTTGAATCCATCCTTGAAGTATTCCAAATGTACCGGGACCCTCGTTGTAGAAATGATTGGTGATGACCATGTCAACTGCAATGGCGCCGCCGCCGGCCCCCTAACAGGTTTCCGACAACCGCGCCATTACTCATTCCGAAGATATGTCTCACTTGTAGCTACGCGATTCCGCGTGGTCACCGTGAACTAGTAATTCACCTGTGCCTGCAAGCGAAGAAGATTGCCTTTTTGGGTGTTGCTTTGCAA
>JBJOLU010000233.1:0-2905 GCA_046052705.1 Bacteroidota bacterium
CAATTAGTAATAACATTATGAAAATATCCTCAAATGCGCATGGATACTCGCGTTCAGCGCTGTCTTTCATTCTCCTCATTGCCTTTGCCGTTGTTTTCTCTGCATGTAATCTGCTGAAGAATCCCTTCGATCACGACGACGATCACCACGATGATTACGATCACGATGTAATCACCACCGTGAAGATGTCGCTCGGTATGCAAGGCACGAACGACACGTTGGATTTTGTTTGGGAGGATCTTGACGGCGTTGGCGGAAATAATCCCAATCGCATCGACACCGTGAAGCTAGAAGCCGGAAAATCCTATGGTGGCGTGCTGACTCTCTTGAATATGACAAAGACCCCGGCCGAGGATATGTCCAAAGAGGTTCGGGATCACGCAGACGAGCATCAGGTGTTTTACACCCTTAACGGCGTTACGGGTACCACCCTCGGCACCGTCACCGTTACCGATAGCGACGGTCGCAATCTGCCGCTGGGCTTGAACTTCAGCATCGACATAGACTCCGCTCGCGCAGGTTCGTCCGGCACGATGAGAGTTACTCTATACCACTACCACAATACATCCGACAAGAACGGCACCGACCCGGCAAGCGAAACCGACTTAGAGGTGAACTTCCCTGTGGTGGTGCGGTAGGGAGGGGGGGAAGTGGACGCGCGGTAGCGATGTGATTAGCCGTGGATGCTAATTGCATGCGAATTACTCGTGTAGCCTGCCGCACGCCCGTATTTCTCGATACATAATACTCAGCGCTCTGAAAGCATCTGACGTAGCATATGAAGTAGCATCTGACGTAGCATATGAAGTATGCACGTGCACAGGTGGGTGTTATTTTCCTACACGTGCGTTGTCCGTGTCCTCACATTTTCAGAAATCTCAATGAACAAGACCTTGTTGTTGTTTAGGGTTGTTTGCCTGAGCATGTTTCTCGCCTTCGCCGCGCCCGCGACGGCCGGAATAACCGATCCCTGCCTGTCTGTTCCCATACCATTGCAGCAGCGCGTGGATGCCTCGAGCATGGTGGTGCATGGGCGAGTGGTGCAGCAGAGAGTGGTGTGGGACGATGCACATCGCAGCATCTATACCCTCTCCAAACTGCGCGTGCACGACCTATGGAGCAAAAGTGTTGCGAATGTACCCGATACCATCGTTGTGCTTACCGAAGGTGGCAGCATGGGAGTAATGGGACGCACCGTGATGGGCGCTCTGCAATTGATGTTGAACGACGAGGGCTATCTGCTTATTGAGTCTGCGCGCGAAGCGGATGTCAGCTTCAAGAAGAGCGGAGAGGATCGAGTGTACAGACCCTATGCCGAGACCCAAGCCTTTCTGGAAGCTACTCCTTTGGGAGCGCTTCGCGATTGTTGGGGAAGTGTATCGTATAGCGCAGAGAAATTCGAGAGCATGGCGCTGCGCGCGTTTAATCATGAAGTGCGAGCAGCACGTTCTGCTTTGGCGCCTGCTGCAGTGAGCACGCCACCGCAAATAGTAGTGCAAGGCGCGGTGACCATTGCGCCGGAGCGAGTAGCCGGAGGCGCTGCGGATACAGTAGTGGTGCGGGGTACAGGGTTTGGCGACCAGCGGGGCGATAGCTACGTAACCTTTGTGATCAAAGACACCACGTATATGGATGCGGCCTCTGCTCGCGGACTGATGTATCGTTCGTGGAGCGATACTATGATTGTTGTAGAGGTTCCGCCGTCGCTTAGCGGCGCACTGCGAGTGGTGGTTGGCGGCATAGCGTATCAATCGTCGCAGACCTTGCATGTAATGACCAATCTTTACACTCGCACGCTGAACCCGCTCACCTATACGCACCTTGTGGCGCGTAATGCCAACGGCGGTTACACATGGTCCATAGACTCAGCCTTGTTCAACAACCCCGAGGCAAGGGAATGTGTGGAAAGTGTGATGAAGGAGTTTAGGTGCAAAACGGGAATGAACTATCAGGTGGATAGCGTTGCGAATATCACGGGCTATTCACTGGGCGATGCGGTAAACGCGCTGGTGTTCGATGCCCCCGGCTACGAGCTGGGCGCAGGTGCGGTGGCCTACTGCGATTGGGTTTGGTACTCATGCATTTTGGGAAACACCACCTTCTACTACATCCCCGCTGCCGACTGCCGCTTGTCGCGAAAGTTCAATTGGTATTACGGCCGCGGCAAGAACCCTTCCTTTGGTATGGCTAAACTGCGCTATGTGTTGTTCCACGAGATTGGGCACTCCCATCAATTCGCTCACGTCAGCGAGGAAGGTGAGTCCATGCATCCTATTGTGCAAGCTCTGCCCGCCGAGAAATGGCTTGAGCGAGACACCATCACTGCCTCCGAACAGCGCACCGGCCGCTACTTCACGAAGGTGTGCCGCGATGTAACCTTCAACGGTTGCGGCATTGTTGCGCTCAAGGCGCCCCTTGTGAACGACTGCAACACGGTGAGCGCTGTACCCGCTGATGCCCCCGAGTCTCTGCTGCGCGTGTTGCCACAGCCGGCGGTGAATACGCTGCTCGTGCAGACCGGTGATATCAAAACCTCCATGGCACAAGCCCGTGTGATGGATGCCACGGGGAAGTGTATGGATGTATCACTTGCGCTCGATCCTTTCTCTACGCGAGAGCTGTACGTGGGCCACTGGCCGCCCGGCATGTATGTGCTGACAATGCAACTACAGGGCTCCGCGATATCCCTGCCCTTTGTGATTCAGCGCTAAGGTCGGTTTCTCCGATCAATTATCACTTATCAAGCTTCTCCCATCAAACACTCAAACGCCTGCAGTTCAACGGAGCTGCAGTCGTTTTTTCGTTGTTGATATTTCTCTTTATCTTCAATTCATCGTTATATTGCTATGTTAATAGATTATGTTTGTTTTGCAGTGAAATTTGGTTTGTTATTTTTAGGTATATT
>JBJOLU010000234.1:0-5802 GCA_046052705.1 Bacteroidota bacterium
GCACTCTGGAGATTCCCTGCGAACCATCTCTGCCGGTGTATTCCTCAGCCACCAAAACGTACGGTGTAATGGTGCCTGTCACGGCATCGGTCACCTGCACTACAGACGGCACAACACGCGGACGTGCGCTTCTTGGCAGCGACACAGTATCGGGAATAAGCTCGAAGGGTGATACACCCACCGACAGCGGCGCGCTAAGAAGTGCACCCGTAACGTATGCTTTGTTTGCTGCAGTGCTTCGCTTAGGATTGAGCACGTAGGGAATAGCCGTGCTCGAGGTGTCCGGATACGATGGAAGAATACACCCGAACAAGCCGGGTGCCACCGCTGTTACCGCCGGTTGAGTAAACGACACCGAGGGTGCCACGGTGAATTGATTGATCAGAGTATCGTTCACGTTGAGCTGACGCGAGCTGGCCCGAAGATCGGCTGTGAAGGACGTCATGCCGCGGAAGTACGGCGTGGCTTTTGCCGCTGATGTATCAACAACCGGTGAGCTCATGTCCACAGTGCAAAACACAGTGGTAGTATTTCCTTGTGCCTTCGCGAAGAAGGGGCGAATTGAGGCAAATAGATTCGGCGCAAAGGGGGCTACATCAAGGGTAAGACGTTTAATAATTGACGCCGTGTCCGCAGCTGCATCAAACGCTGCCAAGTAGGCCACCGCCAAAGAATCTTTGGTGTCGCGCCGCTCTATAGATTCAAGCGAAACCACGGCCGGATACAAAGTAGCTACCGTGGACGGAAGTTGAGAGTCGTCGAAGATTGCGCTTGCTGATTTGATAAACGCCGGCAAGCGAGTTTGATTACGAACGCGGCCATTTGCGTCTATCATTAATAGTTCGCCGCCAACCACGGCCACAATCTCCTGTGGCGCATAGATGTTTCCGGGAATAACCGAATCATTCACCACATTCGCTACCAGTGGATGCACATCTCCTGCTATGCGGTTTGTGGACCAGCGAAGTGTCAGAGAATCAAGCGCCTGCGGCGACGACAAAAACGGCTGCGCTCTAGAGGCTTCATAGGTTCCGCGAGGAGTGGTCCATCTGGCTGGAGAGGAGTTTGTGGCGGGCTGTGCTTGTACCAACACGCACGACGCAATTATAATGCAGCACGTTAGAGCTAAGGATAGTACAGGGTTAAACTGAATCGATCTTCGATGGCCGGTCATCCTTGACTTCGTTGGTGTATCAACTTGCAAATGGTCTGCGCAAATATACTACGGGGATTCACCCGATCTCCTGGGCAAATCATGCGTGCGCGGTATGCGGTTCTGCTGCGAAACTCCGCCAATCGTCCTTTACAAATCGCGGTCGGTGAACTCGTCATCTACGCCAGCGGACTGCTCCATGGCGCGAAGTAGTTCCTCTGACTGTACGGCAAAATTGGCTGGAACATAAATCTTCACTACCGCAAGTGCACCTACGGTGAGTGCGCGCGAGGAATCGGCCGCTGACACAATGCGCACGGGAATATCATGCGACTCCAGGAATCCCTCGAGTATTCCCGCATGAAACAGCGACGACGTAGTATATACCTGTGCCCATGGCATTATTGGCGGGACAAACAATATGAGTGAAGAATCTCGCCAAAGCGATATACATCTTCGAACGAGCAATAGAGCGGTGCCGGAGCCATGCGAATCACATTGGGATTGCGCCAATCGGCCACTACTCCCGCACGTGTGAGTGTGTCGAACAAATCTCTGCCGTTGCGCGATGCGATAGTAGAAACCTGCGCTCCACGCATATCATCCGGTCGAGGAGTGATGATACGCAGTGCATCATCAGGAAAAAGCTCTGCTTCGCGATCGATCACATGAATCAGATACGAGGACAGTTGCAAACTTTTTTCGCGCAGCACTTTCATTGTGGCATCGTCGAAAATTTCAAGAGCGGACTTGTGAATTGCCATCGAGAAAACCGGCGCGTTACTCAATTGCCAGCTGTCTGCCGAAGCCACGGGAGTAAAGGTATGCGGCATAGTAAACCGCGTCTGCTCATCGTTGCCCCACCAGCCGGCCGGCCGCGGCAAATCAATATTGTTGCAATGACGCTCGTGCACAAAACATCCGCCCACACCGCCCGGACCGGAGTTGAGGTATTTGTATGAACACCACGCGGCATAATCCACATTCCATTCATGTAATTTCAAGGGCACGTTACCGATGGCATGAGCAAGGTCCCAACCCGCAATTGCGCCGTTCTGCTGGGCGCACTCTGTAATACGGCGAATGTCGAAAAATTGCCCTGTGTAGTAATGTACTGCGCTGAAGTGCAGTACACACAAGCGATCGCCTAAGGAATCGATCACAGCAATGATGTCCTCGGTGCGCAAGCATTCTTCACCCGGTTGCGGGAAAATCTCTACGATATTTTGCTCCGGATCCAAACCGTGCATGCGCACGTGGCTTTGGGCAGCGTAGCGGTCCGACGGAAACTCATTGCCAAGTAAAAGTATAACGCTTCGTTTACCCGATGGTTGGTAGAAGGTGGAGAGCATCAGGTGAACATTCACCGTCAGTGAGTTCATACAGGTCACTTCCGATGTCATACTTCCCGTTAGCCGCGCAAGAGACTCTCTGAACATAGAATGATAGGAGTACCACGGATGCTTGGCTTTGAAGTGCCCCTCCACACCGTGAGCTTTCCAATCGTTAAACTCCTGCTGCACTGCAGCCTCCGCACCTTTTGGTAGCAGGCCCAGTGAGTTTCCGCAGAAGTAAATACAGTCTGCGCATTCGTGTTGAGGAAAGTGAAATCGTTGACGGTACGAGCGCAGAGTGTCTTGAGCATCGGCGTTTCTGGCTTCATCGAGTGTGCGAGGGAAGTGCATTTACGTATGGGAGAAGTGTTTCGGATACTCTATTTTCGGATTATCTACCTTCGCTCAGCTAACCACCGAGCAGCATTCAGCGCGCGAAAATACGCCCTGCGAGTGGCATCAGAAGCAGCTCACTTGAATGTAGCATTGTCGACCTAATGATGTGCTCATGCACTCCATGGAGGTCCGCTCAATGCAAAAGAAAAGCTTAATTTTAGGGGCATCAAGCACTATATCATTCCGGATTTAACAATTTACACCTGTGCCGGTGGACGTTTTAAGCCTGGATAAAAATCAATGCGGAATGCAGCTTTCTATCTACGTAATCTAAAAATGAACACATATCATATTAGAGCTATCTCTCTATTTGTAGCCAGATGGACAGCACTGACCCTTGTGGTTTTGCTCTTTGGTTGCGGTGGTCTTCGAATGACCAGAGAGTACATTGCAGCTAAGGATGCAGTCAATAAACAAGACTGGAATTTGGCTAAAGAACTCTTAGAGAAGGAAGTTGTACGAGATCAAGCCAATTACGAAGCCTGGTACTACCTGGGAGTTACCTACCAAAAGCTGGGCGAGATGAAATTGATGAACGATGCCTACACGGTGGCAGAGCGAGGCCTGACCGACGACTTCAAAACATCCATTGCCAGAGCCCGCTTCAGTGCTTGGGCCGAAGACTTCAATACCAGTGTGGAGATTTACAATCGATATGCCGAAAACGGCGATACTTCGCGTTTGGGCAGAGCCATCGAATTGATAAAGCGCGCCAAAGCGCTAAAGCCGGAATATCCCGAGAATAGCTCGGTATTGGGAATGTTGCACGAAGCCCGCAAGGACACCGCTGCCATGATTGAAGAGTATGAATCGTACACTCAATTGCAGAAGAAGTCCATTGACTTTGCACTATCCAAAGGCTTGTACGTGGGTATGACCCGCAATCAAGCATTGAGCGTGCTTGGAAGCCCGGTGAATACCCAATATGTAATGAGCGGTGTGGATTCTCTTGCAACAGATCAGTTTGCGGGACGTGATGTGGTGTATCTGTCGTCGATTCGGCACGACAACTCCGACTATGTGGTGGAAGGTTGGCGCGTGAATCCCCCGGTGAACTGGACCAAAGAAGAAAAGGAGCGATACGGACCGCTGAACACGCGCCCTATCTCGCAGCTCGCATCAATTGTGTACAAAAGAAATGAGCTGGACCGCGCACTAGCTTTCACCGAGACCATTGCTATGATTCGTCCCGAAGATGAGCAATCTCAGAGCCTGCGTGTGCAGATCTACAACGAACAAGGAAAAGTTGAAAACGCTTTGAAGTTGCTTGATCAATTGGTGGTGCAGAATCCCACAAATAAAGTGTTTATCTGTAACTACGCGTTGGCGCTTTTGCGGCTTGAACGTTATGATGATGCAGTGGTGCAATACGAGAAGGTGCTGAATCTTGATCCCGATTTCGATATCGCGTTGTTGAATTGTGCAGCAGCGTTGAAGAACAAAGCGATCATTCTACAAAAAGCCGAACGTGATATGACGTTGCGGGACAATCGATATCGCGAAAATGAGCAGCGGTATTTTCCGTTGTTGTACAAGGCAGCTGAATTGTTTGAGCGCTACCGCGAGCTGAGCGCTCACCGCGAGGAGCTGGCCCCAATGGAACACCTGGTGAATATTTATGACGTCACCGGCGACAAAACAAAAGTGAATCAAGTAGTAGCCGATCTGGAAGCCGCGGAGAGTACCTTCTCCGGTAATCAGAAATACTGGGAACTGCTTGGTGGAGTATACAGCCGAGCCAAACAGACAGACCGCGCCGAGCGGGCCTATCGCAAAGCAGACGAAGTGAAAGTTCGAAACAAGTAGTGACCACAGGCAGTGCTGATGCTTAGGTTGCAACGGCTTCTTGAGCTGCGCGCTGTTCGCTCAATATTTGTTGTATCTTCACGTCCATTCGTACCACGCCGCGGCATTCGAGATAGTGCCGCTCAATCATTCACGCACCATTTCACTATTAGACTATGTCGCAAATCGATCAACAACAACCTCAGCAAATCAACATCGAGCTTGGTGAAAAAGAAGCAGAAGGCATTTACTCCAATCTTGCCATTATTTCTCACTCACCGGCCGAGTTCGTGCTGGACTTCACGCGCATACTTCCCGGTGTTCCCAAAGCACGGGTTCTTGCGCGAATTGTCATGACGCCACAGCACGCCAAGCTTCTGCTCGGCGCTCTCAATGATAATATCTTGCGGTACGAACAGCAATATTCCGAGATCAGTATCAACGATGGCAACATCATGCCTCCCATCGGGGAAGGGCAGAAGTTTCACTAAGTAGAGCAGCACCCGCGTTGAGTAAGATCACTACGTAATGCACACGTTCATCCTTGAACCATGCTTTGCAATTGCGCGCATACCTTCTTTCGTTTTCGTCTTTATCATCTTCGCGAATAATTCTTATGTACGACCCAAACACCATTACCCAGCAATTAGTACCGTATGTAATCGAACAAACGAGCCGCGGTGAGCGCTCGTACGACATCTACTCTCGATTGCTCAAAGAACGTATCATTTTTATCGGTACTCCTATAGATGATTACGTGGCATCGCTAAGCATAGCGCAGCTGTTATTCCTGGCCAGTGAGGATCCTACCAAGGATATCTTCATGTACATCAATTCGCCGGGCGGCAGTGTAACCGCCGGCCTAGCCATTTACGACACAATGCAGTTTATCAAGCCCGACATCTCCACCTACTGTGTGGGTATGGCGGCGTCGATGGCTCAAGTACTGCTGTGTGCAGGTACAAAGGGCAAGCGATTTGCGTTGCCACACTCACGCATCATGCTCCACCAGCCCCTTGGAGGAACACAAGGTCAGGCAACGGACATCGAGATCTATACCAAAGAGATGCTCCGCATTCGTGATTCTCTGTACTCGATTATCGAGCGCCACACAGGGCAACCGTTCGACAAGAT
>JBJOLU010000235.1:0-4617 GCA_046052705.1 Bacteroidota bacterium
GACTCTTTGGATTGGTCCTGCTGCGAACCGATTTCTGCAGCGCGAGTCTTTGCAACTTCACGGCCTTCGATGATTGCATCGCCCATAACGCGGCACAGAAGCTCGATAGTCTTTACCGAGTCATCATTCGCCGGAATGGGGAAATCAACAATCTCGGGGTCCGAGTTTGTATCAACGATTCCGATTACAGGAATGCCAAGGATTTTTGCTTCCTTGATGGCAAGGTGTTCTTTTTTGATGTCAACCACAAACAATGCACCGGGAAGGCGCGACATTTGCTCGATACCGCCAAACACCTGGCGCAAACGATCGCGCTCACGACCCAAGAGCAAACGCTCTTTCTTGGTGATTTTCTCGAATGTTCCGTCAGCTTCGCGCTTGTCGATGCTGGCAAGCTGCTTGATGCTCTTGCGAATGGTTTGGAAGTTCGTTAACATTCCGCCCAACCAACGTTCAACAACGTAGTTGGTTCCGCATGCTTTGGCAGCGTTTTCAACGGGAACTTTTGCTTGAGGCTTGGTGCCTACAAACAAAACGATCTTTCCTTGGGAAGCGATCTCGAGCACAGCTTCGCGAGCAATCTCTACCAGAGCTTGTGTTTTACGAAGATCGATAATGTGAATGCCGTTGCGATGCGTAAAAATGAAGTTGCGCATCTTCGGATTCCAGCGGCGGGTAAGGTGCCCGAAATGAGCACCCGATTCGAGCAATTGCTCGACAGTAGTTGAAGGCATTATGCACCTGCAATATGTGTGTTGAACATCTGCTCGGTCCGTATTCTCCCATACATTTCCCGAAGGAAACACACGATGGGCAGAACGAGCATGAAAGGATTAAACTGTCTTCGGACTGAACTCTTAACGCTTCGAGAATTGGAAACGCTTACGAGCTTTCTTCTGTCCGTACTTCTTACGCTCCACCATACGGGGGTCGCGTGTGAGCAAATCATCTTGACGGAGAACGGGGCGAAGGGTCTCGTCGAATTGCAAGAGAGCGCGGGCAATACCCAGGCTCATTGCACCGGCCTGACCGGACTTACCGCCGCCGTGAACATTAACAACAATGTCGAACTTTCCTTCGGACTTCGTCTCAGCGATAGGACGCAATGCTTCCTGACGCGTCGTGAGCACCGGGAAATACTCCTCGAGACTGCGCTTGTTGATGACGATAGCACCTGTGCCCGGCTGCATGCGAATACGTGCAACTGCTGTTTTACGACGACCGGTTCCCTGGAAAGCTTGTTTCATGTTCTTTGGAAAGTCTTATGGATTAATATTTCAATTCGTAGTGTTCGGGCTTCTGTGCTGCATGGTTGTGCGTGTCACCACGGAATACCTTCAGCTTCATGCCGATTTGCTTACCCAGAGAATTCTTGGGCAACATACCTTTTACGGCAAGCTCAATCACTTCTTCGGGCTTTGTTTTGATAAGCTCTTTGAAGCTGCGATACTTTTCTCCACCCGGGTAACCGGTGTGGTGGAAGTATGTTTTCTGCTCCTCGCGCTTACCTTTCATCGCAACTTTCTCTGCGTTCAACACGATAACATAGTCACCGCAATCAACGTGCGAAGTAAACGACGGCTTGTGCTTTCCACGAAGGATAGCTGCCACCTGAGATGCGATGCGACCAAGTGTTTGGCCGTTGGCATCAACCACCCACCACTTTGGCTGGATGTCTTCTTTGCGAGCTGACTTTGTAAAGTCTCCGGACGTTTTCACGATAAAGCCTGTTTTTATATGAGTAAAGTTGCGGACTGCAAACATACGGGGGAAATTTGAAATACAAAGGGCCAAGGTGAAACTTTTTTAGGGCGCCCCAATACCATCGAATTTAGGCACCCGTGTTGGTGCCCCGGGTCCACCTGCAGTCAACTCGACCGATTTTCATCAATTCGGCGCGATTCTCTCGGCGCGTTTTGCTGATACACACGGATTTGAAAAAAAAATGGGGGCTACTTATCCGGGAAGTGCAATTGTTCCCAAAACCGTGCTCCGCACCGCCCCGGTCACCGAGGGTACATTGGAATGCAATCCACCCAGCGTTCGATATGCCAAGTAGGCAAAGCACAAGCTCTCCTTCCATGCCGAGGGAATGCCCAAGGAATCGGTGGTGGTGACGTTGGCTTGCGGAAGCTCACGCTGCAATGCATCCATGAGAAAAAGGTTGTTGGAGCCACCGCCGGAAACAGCCAGCGTTGCATTCTCCCATCCGTATCGGCGAATGTTCTCGGCTATACTCCATGCGGTAAAGAGCGTCAGGGTATGAACGATATCTGCGGGATTTAAATTCCCGGAGCATGCCGCTAAAAGTTCGTTCAAGCGCTGCACCGAAAAGTACTCCCGCCCTGTAGACTTCGGCGGCGGTGCGTACACAAACTCCAGGGCGCGCAACTTGGAATAGAGCTCTGCATGCAACGTTCCGCTGCGCGCGATATCTCCGTTACGGTCGTAGCGCACTGCGAACCAACGCTCCGCAGCGTAGTCTATCCACACATTACCCGGACCGGTATCAAATGCCCGCACATGGTCGGCCGAGCAGCCTTGTTGAAGTAAGGTCAGATTCGCCATACCCCCGATGTTCAACGCAATCACGTTGCGATAGGGATCCGACAAAAAGTCGGCGTCGAATCGAGGAACAAGCGGTGCGCCTTGGCCACCGAGTGCTACATCGGCCGATCGGAAATCTCCCACGGCAATAGTTCCCAGTAGCACAGCTAGAGTGGCGTGGCTTCCCAGCTGCAACGTGGCACGAATGGGAGTGCCATGCAGCGAGTGCTCGGAGGGATCGTGCCATACGGTTTGACCATGCATACCGATGGCATCAAGCTTGGTGGTTACAATGCCGTATTCATCGCAGGCCGCTCGTACCACCGAGGCAATTCGATGACTGATCCACACGTTGTAATCGTTTACAACAGATATACCGTGAGGCACGCCAATCAGATCCTGCAAACCGCGGCGTTCTTCAGGGCTAAAGGGCGAAGAATAGCCCTGCACCGAGCTCATCACCGGCTGCCCCGCCGCCATGCTGAATTCGGCGATGGCAACATCCACTGCGTCCAGTGATGTGCCGGTCATTACTCCCGCTACCAGACGAGGGCGGGTAAACCAATCTTGTTGCACGCACTGCTCCACGTATAAGTAAATTCCATTACTGATAAGCAAAAGTACTCAGGCAGTCTATTTTACATTGCTTGGCAATACACTCAGGTTGTACTACGGCTTCACACGAGCAAATCAGCACACGTTAACGCATATAGCTATGCTCCACTTTCTTTATGGCATTGATGCCGGTATTTACTACTGGGTTAACACCATTCTTACACATCGGCTGGCAGACTTACTCATGGCCGCGGTTACCTCTTCGCGAAACTGGATGCCGGTGTTTGTGGCCGGTATTCTGGGACTTGTGTGGAAAGGTGGCACGCGCGGCCGAATATGCGCACTTACATTATTGATCACCGTAGCTATCAGCGATCCGGTGAACAGCAGAATCATCAAGCCTGCTTTTCAGCGAGAGAGACCGTCGCATTCATTGGTATTTGCCCGCGTGCTGGCACCGGACAACGGCGGTTACTCATTCCCTTCCACGCATGCAGCGAACATGTTTGCCGCCGCCTACATTCTTCGTGTATTCTACGCCCGCCGGCGATTTCTTTGGTACAGTCTTGCCGCATTGGTAGCGTATTCAAGGGTGTACGTTGGTGTACATTTTCCCGGCGATGTCCTTGCCGGCGCAGTGGTGGGAACCACGCTTGCCTGGTTGGTGCTTCGATTACTGACAAGATGGGATAAGGTTAAACGCGAGCTTGCATAGTGCGGCACATGCAACTCCCGAAAATGCAAGCGGCCGCACCTGAATCCCGACTCTCTCTGTTGCGGAATTCACATGCGGCCGGCCTGTGGTTGTGAAAGGTGAGCGTCTTTTCAGACTAGGGGTAGCGCCCACATACGAACTCCATACGTATTCCATGCCCTACCGTTTTGAGTTCGTTAACGAGTAGTTTTTTTGAGGTGGTGAATCTCAAAATGCTGGTGAATCAAAGCTGCCCGTTATGCCTTCTAAGACGCCCCATAGCTGCTGATGGTTTACAGAGTTTTTATCAACGTGGATCGTTCAGCGTTAAAAAAATGTTAAGGGCGGGACAAGTCCGCCGCTACCCTGCGCATGCGCAACGTTTACTGAGTAAACACTCTATCACTTTCGTTTCTCGAAGTGCTGATAATCTTTTTCGTTTTTCCAATCGCCTCCCCACGTCCACCCGCGCTTGATGAAGGCGGTATAGCATGCATCCCCCCGCACTATGGTCCCGGGAGTTCGAAGATTGTACGGCCGCAATGCCTTTTTGCCGGGCGTGAGATAGGGATTTAGATAAGGGTTGAGATCGATGGCGCGGCCAAATGCATGCATGGACAAGCGGTTTGTTCCTGCTACCGTTCTGTAGTTGAACGCACTGGTATTGTTGTGGGCTATAGATGCATCGTCGGACCATCCAAACTGTGATATAGGTATCACCGAATGCACGGGGAATGCTGCGCTGTCCAACTCACGAAAAATCTCGCGCACATCATTGGCCAGTGACTGATGCACCACAATCTGCCCGCGATGATGCCGGC
>JBJOLU010000236.1:0-4258 GCA_046052705.1 Bacteroidota bacterium
GCTTGATCATACTCATCTGGACCTCGTCGGCATTATTCAGCTCACTGCGCACCGGCCTGAACGCCATCTTTAGTATTCCCACGCCAAAGTTTTTTCTGGTATACAAAATCAAAGACCTTGGCTTCACCATCTTGATTGGCCTCGTGATTCTGCTGTCCACTTTTTTTACACCGCTGGTTTCCTTGTTCAGTTCCGGTGTGGTTGGGCTAACTCCATCGCTGGGGCCGTGGAGCATGTCCAGCTTTGTGGCCTTTGTGATCTCGTCCGTTACTGCGTTTTTCTTCTTTGCCGTGATTCTGCGTTTTGTGCCGAACAAACCGCAACCGCTGTTTATCATTTTATTGGCATCGGCCACCAGCTCGCTCCTGTGGGAAGCAGCTCGTGCGGCCTTTACCTATTATCTCAATCATATCTCCACCTTCGGAAGATTCTACGGCACGTTCAGCGTGTTGGTAGCGGCGTCGTTGTGGATGTATTATTCGGCACTGATCATACTCGTGTCGGCAGAAGTAGCCGAGTATCTGTACGAGCTACGAAGCGAGCGTCGATCAAAGCTCATTGCCCAATAAGCACAGCGCATGCAGAGCTGTACATGAACTAGTACTTCAACAACTCACGCCAATAGCGATACAACTCCCACGTTGCTTCGATGTCGCGCATACAATATTCGGCGATGGCAACGTACTCTCGGGCTTCGTACATCTTAGCCACTTTACTGCCGTCCACGCCTTCGCTTTTGGGCGAGGCTATGCCAAACGACTTAGTATAAAAATCCAAATTGAAGCGCCGCGTGGCTCCGTTCTGCTGCGGTGCAAAAAAGGTAAGCTCGTCGAGCAGATCAGTGTGATTATCACGATAACTGAAACGCGTGCCGCTCATAAGATTCACTAATGGCCGTACGCGCAAAGCTGCCGAGCGAAGCATAAGAAACGGCATGTCGAATCCTCGGCCGTTGAACGTAACAAAATGCAAGCGTGATTGCTCCTGCTGCTGTTGCAGATATGTCCAGAAGTGTTGCAGCATGCGGGCTTCAGACGTACGCACCACGGCGATGTCCGCAGTATCTTCCTTCACAATTTCTTCGGCATTATCGGCGTCGCGCATTAAGCATACTTTTTTCACGACGTCGAACACACCCTGCTCATTGCGGCGTAAGTGTATGAAACCAACGCACACAATCATACCGGTGAATGGAGCAAGAGCCATCTCTGAACGTTTGCGTTCTTTGTCTTCATCACTTTGCGCGCCGCGCAGCAGATATTCATGTTGCACGTCGTCGAAGGTTTCCCACGGCATGGGTGAAGTTTCGATGTCCAGAACGATAACGGAATCCATGAAAGTTCCTGCTCTCAAGCAGACTGTAGGTAAAGAAAAACTCTGAACGAACATACGAAGCAGGCACCGTGTACCTGCTATGCCCTCACGCAGACATTTTCCACAAAATCCACAGCGCGAAGGCCACAAAAATCAGCCCTCCGACGCGCCGTATCAAACTCATCACCGCCGGAGAGAGCGCTCCGTGATGCTTACGAACCACATGTGTTACCGTGTGTAGCCACAGGTAGGTACCGGCTCCGAAACCACCGGCAAAAAGTAATCGGTCCGCGCCGGATACAGCTATTCCCGGAATAGCCGCGGTAACCGATGTAATAATTGCTGTAAGCGAAGGAATAAATGTGGGGTTGAAGGAATTGCTAAGGGCAGTTGCTGCACCTACAAGTATAGGCTTCGAGCCGGGCACATGCGTCTCCAAATGTACTCTCGACACCGCCGCCACGTTCGAAGGACGGATCATCTGCAGAATTCCCGCTATAAGAATTCCACCAACAATTATATACTTCATTATCAGTGCTGCCTGGCCATGCTGTTCTGACCAATTAATTCCCCATTGAATAATAGCCGAGGAAGCAAACAGCACTCCCAGGCAAAACACCGTATCCACAATTGCCACACCCAGCGCCACCCGCCTTCCGGAGCGATACCCGGAATGCAGGGTAGTTTCTATAGTGTACGACGCTACGGGGCCGGGCGGAATAGTAAGCACAAATCCGCAACTCAAACCAATCAAGACAGAAAAAAACTCGTTCATGCCTACTGTGTATCATGTAAACTCACTTAATCGGCGTGACCGTCCGGCACATTGGTGCTTTCCAGGTGGCTTAGCACTTCCACGGAGTGATCAATAGCATCCACCACGCATTGCTCGGCCTCTGTAGCCATTCGATGCGCATCTTCAATGGTGGTGCCATCGTCGAACACAATGTGAAAATCCACATACACACGCTGGCCGCTTTCGCGTAAACGAAAGCGATGATAACTCGTGTGATGATCGTCGCAATACTTTTGCAGCGCAACGCGGCCCGCCTGCTCATATTCGGCGTTAGTACGGTCCATCAGGCCGCCCACAGAGCTACGCATGAGTTTCACGCCTTCGAAAATGATATTGCCGCCAAACAGCAATGCCAGAATGGGATCGATAATGTAATAGCCCGTTTGCCACGCTAACAACAATCCCGCTACCGCACCCACACTAGTCCAGGCATCAGTAAGAATATGGCGGCCGTTTGCTTCCACGATCAACGAGCGCTCACGCTTGCCCGTGCGAACCAGGAACCACCCTAAGAATGCATTGATTGCACCAGCGGTTGCCGTAAGAGCGGTACCAATTCCCAATTGCTCCAGAGTTACCCCTACAATCAGCTTCGAGATTGCCTCGTAGATAATAACAATGGCTGCAACGACGATCAATCCACCTTCGAGCCCGGCGGAGAAATAGGTAATCTTATCATGACCGTAATGATGCTTGTCATCGGGCGGCCTGTAGGTAACGCGCAGTGAGTACCATGCAAAGGCCACGGCAAATTGATGTACCACCGATTCCACCGCATCGGAAAAAATCGCCACCGATCCGGTAATAGCATAGGCATACCACTTCAGCCCAAGCATACACACACCAACACCAAGCGAGGCGTTCAATGCCATTTGCTCACTTTTTGACACGAAGAAATTGCGCGATGATGTAGCCATAGATTGTTCCGATGTGCGCGGGAAATTACCGATGCTTTTGCCATTAGTTGCGTTCAAAAATACATGACAAATCTCAGTGATGATTGACGCGGACATCTTTCCATGGTCGAGTATCTTTGCGATGAGCGGCGAACAACGAGCAAAGCGCTAACCCGCACCGAAATCACCCATTGCTTTCATAATGAGTCAACTATCACCATGAGTAACCTTGTAACCCGCATTCTTGTTGCTGTTGTAGCCATACCTCTCTTCGTGTGGTTGGTGCTGAGCGGCGGCTGGCCGTTTATCATCTTTGTGTCGGTGCTCAGCACTCTTGGTGTGCGAGAGTTCTGCCAACTGGCCGAGACCAAAGGTGCGCTACCGCATACGCTTACAACACTTCTACCCGCATTCGCTCTACCATTGGTAGTTGGGTACGACTGCCAACAGGGAACCAATCTTGCTTTTGCAGCAGCAGTGTCGTTCTGCATTTTGCTTCTGAGCACCGAATTGTGGCGAAACATTCCACATCCGCTTTTGAATATTGCCGCATCACTGAGTTCACTGGCCTATGTAACTGCGCTGATGTCGTGCATGACGCTTGTTCGCTTCATGACACTCACACCCGGATCGGCGCTCGGCGCATCCTTGCAGCTGAACGATCAGTGGCAAGCTTATTTGCTGCTCAGCATGTGCATCACCGTGTGGAGCGGCGATAGCGCAGCCTATTTCGCCGGCATTGCCTTTGGTCGTCATAAGATTTTCCCCCGCGTCAGTCCAAAAAAATCATGGGAAGGAAGCATCGCCGGGCTTATGATTTCACCCATTGCGTTTGGATTGTCCACGCATTATATGCTGCCCTCCTTTCCCGTTGAACATGCAATAGTGTTGGGAATTCTTGTGGGTGTGATTGGGCCTATTGGCGATTTTGCCGAATCGTTGCTCAAGCGCGATGCCGCTATCAAAGACAGCTCGGCGCTTATACCCGGCCACGGCGGAGTGCTGGATCGTTTCGATAGCTTGCTCTTTGCAGCGCCGATGATGTATGTGTATCTCACTCTGGTTCGATAACCATACTCGTGCGTGTAACAGCAAAGCTCGTTGAGACAACTGTGGTTGGAATAAAGAAAAAGCCGGTACAACACTCGTTGTACCGGCTTTCTGTTTTCTGAAGATGCTCTTGCTATAGCACTTCAATCATTAGGGTCTTACTCTGCCACCACTGCGGTTCACTGTTGATGCGTCAGGGCGA
>JBJOLU010000237.1:0-14608 GCA_046052705.1 Bacteroidota bacterium
GCTCCGTTTGTGAGCGCCGACGGCATGCTGCGCCCGCTTACTCCGCAGGACGTACTTCGTCCCGAAGGTGGAACGGCAACCGGTTATGCAAATGGAAATGGAAATAGAAATGGAAATGCAAACGCGAATGCAATCAACGACAAATCCGCAAACAAGATTCAATCCCCCGCAGCTACGGTGAAGTGGACGCCCATCGGACCCATGGAAACATATTTTACTTCGAACGGCACATCCACACCTGCGCTGTGCCCGTGGCAAGTAAACATCTATGGTTTCGACATTGCTCCATCCAATCCCAACATTCTGTACGCCGTATCTGAAACAGGTGGATTTTTTAAGTCCACCAACAAGGGTGTGCAATGGACACAGCTGGAACCGGGTGTGTATTCCTCATCCGAAGCTATTGCCATTCATCCCTCCAATCCGGATGTAGTGTATGTGGGAATTTCCGGCGGCTTGATAAAAACAACCAATGGCGGGAGCACCTGGACATCGGTGTGGAAGGCGAGCAACTTGTGGATCTACGACATTGAAGTAATGAGTAATCAGCCCTCGGTGCTCCTTGCTGCCACCAATCAAGGATTCTACCGCAGCACCGATGCAGGCGGCTCGTGGACTCAATCGATGGATCGTTCCTGCTGTGATCTGGAAACGCATCCCCTAAACAAAAGCATTGTGTATGCACTGCGTGCAAACAGCGCGGGCACACGCACGGAGATGTGGAAGTCCACCGATGGCGGCCTGAGCTTTACGCAACGCTCCGGCGGCTGGCTAACAAGTAGCGATTCCAAAGGTGCCGGCCGCATGACAGTTACCCCGGCCGATCCCGAACGTATATACGCGGTACTACTCGGCGATTCCTCGCGGCCGTATTTACTTCGCAGCGATAACGCCGGCGAGTCGTGGCGTGTGAGTGCGCGCGGAAAGTCCGATAGCTTGGCAATGACCAATGGTCAGGGATATTATGATCTTGGCATCGCTGCTTCGCATCGCGATGCCAATGTTCTGCTTGTGGGTACCACCACTTGCTATCGCTCCAACGACGGCGGCAACACCTTCCCCGTTACTATAGGCGGCTATAGCGGCGTGCATGCTATCCATCCGGACATTCAAGAGATTAAATGCTTGGGCGACGATTGTTACATAGCCACCGACGGCGGATTCAATTATTCCACCGACATGTTCGGAGCGAACTATGCGGCGCGAACCATTGGGCTGAATGGCGCGGACTTCTGGGGCTTCGATGCCGGATGGAACGAAGATGTTCTGGTGGGCGGACGCTATCACAACGGCAACACCGCTTGGCATGAAAACTATGGAACGAAGTTTCTGCGCATGGGCGGTGGCGAAGCAGCCACGGGCTATGTGCATCCCATGCGAAATCGCGATGTGTATTTCTCGGACATCGGCGCATATACTATTCCCACGGCCTCGAATCAACCGGTGCAATCACGGCCCGTGGGCATGTTCCCCAACGAGAGTTATTATGCCATGGAATACAGCGCCATGAAGTGGCACCCCGTGTACACGAGTGAAGTGTGGATGGGTAACAAGAACAACATTATGCGCAGTGCGAACAACGGCGCATCCTACAGCAGTGTGTTTACTTCACCGGACACCGGTGCCGTGATTCAACACATAGAGATTTGCCGCTCTAACCCCGATGTGATGTATGTATCGCAGCGATCAAACGTGCTGTACGACGGCAAGATTTGGAAGTCCACAAATGCCGGCGCAGACTGGACCACATGCGCCGAACTGCCCGGCACCACTCGCTCCGAGCGCCGTGTGATGAAGATCGCCGCAAGCAGTAAGTCGTCCTCCACGCTGTTCGTGGCATTATTGAACGGCTCAAAAACAAACAAGGTATTCAAGACTGCTAATGGCGGCGCAACGTGGATCAACCTGACCACAGACCTCATTGCCAATCAGGGTATCACCGACATCATTGTGCAATACGGTACGGACGATGGCGTGTACATAGCCTGTTACAATGGAAAGGTGTACTACCGCAATGCGTCGATGACCGAGTGGGCATTGCATGGCGAGGGTTTGCCGTACGCGCTCTTTACCCGCGCGCTCAAGCCCTTTTACCGAGACAACAAATTGCGAACGGGATCATCGATGGGTGTGTGGGAAGCACCATTGTACGAGCATTCTAAACCTGAGGCTCAACCCTGCGTGGACAAGCGCACATCGGCATGTGTGCGAGACACCTTTTACTTTGATGATTACTCCGTGCTGGAGCTTGCCAATGCGCGTCGCCGCTGGAGTTTCCCGGGAGCAACTTTTGTGAGCGACTCCACAGCGCGGAACCCTCGGGTGTTGTACAGCACCCCCGGCGTGTATTCCGCAACACTCACCGTTACTAACGACTACGGCACAAGCACCAAGACGTTGCAAGATGTAATAAGCATCACCAAAAGTGAGTGCGACGTAGAGGGCATTGCCGGCAGCGCGCTGGATTTAGGCGCAACAAACGATGCTGCCACGATTCCCGCCCTCCCGCAGCTGCAGACGGGGCGCGGCTTCACCGCAAGCTGTTGGGTGAAGCTTGACACCATTCAAGCATCATTCTCGCAGATACTTTCTAACTGGAACAGTCCTGTGGGATTCGCATTGGGATTTTCCTTCCAGGGATACCGCGCCAACACCAACCTTACCTTTTATTGGAAGAATGTTCCCTATCAACTTACTTCACCGTTTAATCTGCCGGTGGATGAGTGGACACACGTAGCCATCAGCGTAGACAGCAGTCAGGTAACACTATACAGAAATGGTACGCCGTGGGTGTATAAAAATGCCAACGCGAACTTCTATGCGCCGAATCTCTCCACTACTGCTTGGGAGATTGGTGGCGGCTTGCCCGGGCAGGGCGGCAACTTCCGTGGAATGATAGACGAGCTGCAGATTTTTGATCGCGCGCTGGACAGCACACAGATACGTGAGCGCATGAATCTTATCAGCAATCCGCCGGGATATGTAGACACCACAAAGGCGCCGGTTCCGGTGGCCTATTATCAATTCAACGAGCCAACGTTCACGCGCTTTTACAACAGAACCAGCGCGCTGCATGCAGAGAACAGCGGCGGCAAACGAGCGCCGTCTACCTGCCCAGTGGGAGCCGGCGTGAGCAATAGTGTTTTGCAAAAAGAGGGAGTGTGGTCTGCCGATGCAGGCATGACTATATCCCACTCCGGCTCTGCTGAACGCACTATTGTGGTAACACGTATTGATGCCGCACCCAATGTGCTGCCTGCTAATACATCGAGTGTATCGCCGCATTACTGGGTGGTGCGCAGCTATGGCACAGCTACGGCATTTGCTACGGACTCCATGCAGCTTCGCGGCACCGGCAGTATTTCTGCCGCAGATGCCGCCAATCCGGGCATGCTGCGTCTTTATTCCCGCGGCACACAGGAGTATCGCAACACCTGGGTAGAGCGATCAAGCGCGCGCAGTGCAGACACCGTGCGGAGCACAGTGAGCTTTGCCGGCGATACGAATTTTACTGCGCAGTTCATTCTAGGAAGCGTGGGCTCATCGCCGCTTGATGTTGAGGATGAAGATGAGGACAATGATAACGAGAGCGGCAACTACTCCGGCAGAGCGGGCATCGAACGCATCAGCGTTCTGCCCACTCCAAGTACGGAGCTGGTGTGTGTACGTATCACCGAGCCGGCCACGGGGCTGCTTCAGGTGCTGGACCTAACCGGCCGCGTGTTGCTGCAAGCCACGGCCACGCAAAGCGAAACACGCATAGATACTTCGTCGCTGCCCTCGGGTTTATACATGGTAACCGTGCCTACTTCACGTGGCTTACAAAGCGCTCCACTACTGGTCTCGCGAGCGGATCGGAGATAGAACGGAGATAGAACGGCTACGGAACAGAGACAGAAAAGTGACGAGAGTATCAAGTGGTCGCGGCAATAGTCGCTCGCTACAGCAAACCGCGCTCGCTAAAGCTGGTGTATGTTTCACCGGCGATAATTACGTGATCGAGAATTTTGATGTTCACGATCTTTCCTGCTTCGCATAGCTGATGAGTAATAGCGCGATCTTCCCGCGACGGCTCGGTATTTCCGGAGGGATGATTGTGCAAGAGAATCAGGCTTGCTGCCGTGTCGGTGATGGCCGTGCGAAACACTTCACGCGGATGCACAAGACTGGAGTTCAGCGATCCTTCGCTCACGATGCTTTCTCTGTACACTTGATTGGCGCTGTTCAGCAGCAGCACTCTGAACGACTCGCGCATCGCACCACGCAGTAGCGGGATGTAATACGAGGCAACGTCCTCGGGTGTGCGAATCACCTGGCGGGCCGTAAAGGGAGCCACGCGCAGGCGGCGACTGCACTCCAGGGCAGCAATCAGGCGCACTGCTTTCATGCCGGCAATGCCGTGTATGGAAGCAAGCTCGCTGATGTCGCGAGAGAGCAGCCCGGGAAGGTCGCCGAATTTTTCAAGAAGGTTGCGTGCCACATCCAGGGCAGACCGGCCACGTGTTCCACTGCCAACAAGTATTGCCACGATCTCGGCATCAGAGAGCGTGTGAGCGCCGTGCAAACGCAGGCGCTGACTGGGAATCTCGTCGTTACGCCAATCGCGAATAGTAGTTCCGGGAGTTCGCTCCGTGGCGCTCTTTGCTGCGCTGCGGCGCGGCCTGCGCAACGCAGCGTAGTGTACCGTTACACGAGCTTCACTTTCTGCCTGCTCTTCGGCACCTCGTTCGTTTACTTCACTCTGTGTGGAATTGGTCGCGGGCGAAAGATCGTGAATATTCTCATCTGCATACATGTACAACACTCATCTTGGTGATACAAAGCTTCCGGCTTCGCGCGCTACAAGAGCGCGTGAGAGCAATGGCGGGCAGGCGATGAGCGAGTAGCGGTGGCGGGAGAGCGATAGCCGAGTAGTGCTGCGGCAAACATCGCTGATACAGATGTGATACAACAGAAAAAATCTATGCATCACGTAAATCGTTTTTCGCCAAACTGGACCTAAAAAAAACAGCGACGCAAATCTCTTCGCGCCGCTGTAGGACATTTCTCTTGAGAATTTTTACTTCGCCTTAGGCAGGATTCGCAAGCGCAAGTTTGATGTGCTCGATGTGATGCTTGCCATGCCATGCATACATAGCGAGTGTTACATGCAGAGACAACACACGTTGATTCACGGGATGCACAAAGCCGCGATTCCATTGCTCACCGGAGAGCGATTGAAACAACACCGACCACCGGGCGTGCACGCCATCCAGTATGTTCAAAGAATCGGCGATACTCGTTGACGCATCGGGAAGAGTTGCAAATGCTCCCTCCGGCACCACCATCACCACAGGATTCTCTTCGCTAAGCGCAAGCTTGCAGCGCAGAAATGCATTCATATGCATATCAGCCAAGTGATGCACGATTGTTTGAATACTCCAGCCGTCGGGGCGGTAGCTCTGTGCCAATTGCTCGGGCGAGAGCTTCGATACCAAGGCCCGCAGGCTCATTGGCGCGTGGCGAATACTCTCCATCCATTCCGCCGCTGCGGCTTCGTTAAACTCTGTAGGGCGAGCAAATTTTCCTATAGGGTATTGTAAGTGTTCCATAGTCAATAATAAAGATTACACAACGCAAGTGCCATGAAGATACACAGCACTTACTATACCACCTTGATTATGAACCTCTGTTTAGGGAAGTACATGGATGGTTGCTGCTGTCACTGTACCGCCTATCATCATGCGAAGCACATACACTCCGCCTGCCACTCGCTGCTGCGCGTTGTTTCGAAGATCCCATACTAATGTGTGATCAGTGGATGCAGGTGTGCTCATCGATCGAACAAGTTCGCCGCTCATGGTGTAGATATCATACTGAGCTTCAGCGGGTGCTTGCACAGCCGTACGAATGGTCATGGCGCGCTGAGCCGGATTGGGCGAGCACATAAGCAGGGGCTGGTCTGTGGAGTGAATGTCCGACACCGCAATTGCTTTTTCGGTGGCGGGGCTGATATCATAGAACGTACCGGAAGCAGATGACATCAATCCAACGGTGCGTACAGCATAGCGCACGGTAGCATCCACCAAGCGCTCGTCGGTGTACGAGGTCTCGGGCCACACGGCATCACCATTCAAGACTTGCCATGCACCTGTTCCCTCTTGACGATAGATATAATATCCCGCTATGCCACCGCCCGAAGGCGCAGACCATGTAAGCTTCACGCCTTTCTTTGGCGTAGCCACTTGCTCTGCTTGCAATGCGGTTACCGGTGGCACCGTGCCGTAATTCATGCGCAGCGTGGGATCGCCCATAAGAGCGATGTGCACACCATGAGGATACACGCCATCGATATACGTGCCCGTATTGTTGATGGTATTCAAATACGAGTCGCCTACTGTTTCGCCCAGACCCATGGTGTGGAAATACCAGAACGGGCGTCCGGCCCAGCAATTGGTAAGAGCACCGGGATCTACCGCGAGCGGCGCGCGAAGCAGGTTGTTGGCTTTATCCCAATCACCGAAGTAGGAACCAAACAGCATAGTGAAAATGGTTTGGAGTTTTTGTTTGGCAAATCCTGCGGAGTTACCTACACCACCACAACTTTGAAAATCGCTTCCGCCACCACCGCAACCGTACGACCACAGATATGATGCGGTGTCCAGGGTGGTCAGGTAGTCGGTTTCTTTGATATTGGCTGCGCCCAACAAGGGTGCATAGTTCATCCATGCAGAGCGTGCAAAGGCCTCGCCGTACGAACCGAAATTATCGTCGATCAAACCGCGAGACACCACCTTTGTTGCACCGCTTCTGTACTGCAGATTACGATTGATGTATTTGCGCAGCAGAGAAATTTCCGATTGCAAGGAATCCACTTTCTTCACCGTGCCGGCCAGTGTGCTGTCCTTGTAGAACAACCCCATGTTGTACAAGTCTACTCGGCCTAAGCGCAGATCGGTGGTGCTTGGTATAAACAGATTGTCGTAACGGCCGTCGCCGGGAAGGTTCTTTGTATCCGGATATGCGCCCACGGTGTTTGTGGCTTCGTCCAGCCACATTACTTCATCGGCCAAGCACGAGTAATAGGAATCGGCTGCCCACGCGCCGCTATGTTCAGGATGCGCATCAGGTCCCACTTGATTTTTTCCTTGATACACCATGCCCGAATACGGCACAGCTACACGACCCACGATGAACACCGTACCGGGCTCGCCCTGGCAGGTCTCGTACCAATCGCGAATGATTTGCTTGGTTGCTTTCACAGCTTCGGGGTTGAACTTTGGCGCACGCGCTGCACTCAGCACCGTCACCATCCACCCTTCGGATGTCATTGCGTTTTGCAAGCGGGCAATCTCCGGCGAAAGGGCCGTGTACATCACCGAGTCTGCAAGGATCAGGCAATGCCCGCGCACGGGCGCTACAGGAACTCTCAAGCCGGCCGAGGCATAGCCATAGGCATAGATTGAATCTTTAATTACCGTTTTCTCTACCGCGTATTCGTACGACACTCCGGGCTCGACCTCGGAGTCGATCCACTCTGTAGCCGTTCCCGGCAGCGTAGTCATGGGATTGAACGACGACCACGCACGCTCTTTGCGGCCAATCACATACTCAATAGCTTTGGAATCCGCAGGCCATTGCAAGGTGATAGTGGGCAAGGTGCCATCTTGCACAACGGTCTCTAAAAGAACCGAAACCGATTTGGGCGACTGCGCCATCAGGGCTTGAGGAGCCGCGCTCATGGCAAGTACCATGGCGACAACGAGTAGAAGTTTATTCATAGCTCTATCTGAAATAAGTGGATCAAGATTTCATTTGCAACAGACCATCGCTCTACGGAATACTCGCGCCTACCCGTACCTCCCATTGCTTTTGCTGACGGGAAATAGTAGAGCCCGGGTTTGTGGCTCGCATAAACTGTGTTACCCAGTTGGCGCCGATGAATTCGCCTAATGCCCAATCCAGTGTAACGGTGGGATCGGCTACCGTGCCGCCAAGAGTAACATTTGCTCCGTACAATCCGGCAGTGATTTGAATTCGCGCTTGCGAGAAATCAGTTCCGCCACCGGAAAAATCGACATTCACATTTTTTATCACGCCGCCCTGCAATACTCTGTTGAGCAATACTCCCAGCGTTGAAGCGCCCAGCTTGGTGCCCACTGCGCCCGTGGCAGAACTTGCCGAGCCGCTTAGCTCCACTTGTGTGTAGCCGAACAACGTAAGCAGCACAGCGTTCGTAGTGATCTCGGTTTCGCCTACATCACCGGGATGATCGTTGCCGTCGATCTCGTAGTCCATCTTGAGAATGGGCTTCTTCTTTGTTCCCGTGATATTCAAGTATACTTTGTAGAACGACTTTCTATCGTTCACGATTCGCTCGTTGCTGAGCATTGCGCGCAAGTCCAGCTGCGGATTATCAATGGGACCGTTGATATTCATTTTACCGGAAGCGCGGAATGTTTCGTAGAATTTATACGTGGAGGAATTGTCCACAATAAGATCCGAGCGAAGGGAAGTTGAATCGCTGCCATAACGAATAAAGCGCATGGCATCTTTGGGATTGTCCTGGCGCACCACGGCAAGCAACTGGTCGTTGAAACCGAAGTCCATTTGCACAGACATGTTCCCGGCAATTTTTACATCCACCTCTGTACGAAGTATATCGGTAAAACTCTTGCCCAGCTTAACCGAACCAGATTGCGGCGCGGGCTCTTCGGCTGGCAGATCGCCAATAGCACTATCGCTTCGCGCAATCTTTCGCAGAGGTTCGGTCCAAACGTATTTGTTGCCGCTACGCTGATACTCGAACGTGGATGCGCGCGTGGTTTTGTTGATTGTTGGCGGAAACTTCACGTCGGCATCTTCAATCATAATAAACCCATTGAGCAGGGGCTGCTCGGGAGTTCCGTGAAAGTGCAGTTGGCGAAGTGTTTTGTTTGCGTCGTTGTCTTGCGTGGAGATAAGCGTGCGGCCGTACATGAAGTCGCTGGTGGCAGCAGTGGCCTCGCTCATCACTTGGAATTTATCGTTGCGGGTAATCTCGGCAAAGATGTCCAGCTCACGAATGCTGAATCCCCGAATGCGCATGGATCCCAGCACCAGGGCCTTGCCACCACGCAGGTCGGATTCTTCGTTGTAAATACGAAGCGAGTCCATACGCACTGTTGTATTGAGCAGACTGAGCTTTCCCTGACTGCGATAGCGCATGTTTGTGGCCGGCACGGTAAAGGTAGCGTGGTCATACTCCACCGAGCCTGTGTAGTCCACGGCATCCGGCGTGGTGCCGCCTATGTGCAGTGATGCGCGGCCATGCCCATCAAGATTTGTAATGCCCGGCACAAAAGGTGAAACCGCTGCCAGCGACATATCATTGGCAAGAATGGTGATATCCACATTCTCGTTGTCGCGAAGCGAAGCAGCTACCGGCTGCACCGACAAATCCATGGGGAGTGCCGCGATGTTTATAGACATTATGGTGGTTGTATCGGCGGCGCTCTTGCGCACATTCGAATGAGCGGTAACATTCACGCCATCGTATCCGCCACGAATCTCTTGCACGCCAATAGCAACGTTGTTGTACCGCAAAGCAGAGAGCATGCCACCTACGGAAAATTTCGGACGAGCATAGGCACCATCGATCATCACGCCCAGTGAATCAATGCGTCCCTTCAGCATTTGCAATGCGTCCACGGCATAAAGCTCGGGCACGCGCTGTATGGTAGCAATATCCACGCGTCGCATATACACGTGCAGGGAATCAAAACGAGTAGAATTCACGCGACCATTCACCGTGATTCTGTCCGGCGATTGAAGCAGCTGCAGATCCAGATTGTCTATATCCACTCCGCGGGGACGCATGCTGATTGTGGCCGGATGCAACGATGCAAACGACAACGACTTTGTCCACCCTGCGTACAGAGTATCCAGCTGCATGATGAATGCTCGCGGAACAGCGCGCACGGAACCCGCTGCCACAAACGGAATGTGATTCTCGATGCGAGTTCCTACCACAAATCGTGCATCGTTACCGCTGATCTCGATGTCGGCACTAGGACGCACAAAGCGCAATCGGTTGACACGAAACACGGAGTCGCAGCGGAAGGCAATTCGCGCAACATCTATGGTGGGGTTCGTGGTCATGTTCGACGTGCGCAAATGTAGAGACACATTGATCGGCTGACTGAACACTTCGTCTTTGTCGATGTCCATGTTCAAGCGCTTCACGTTCGCGGTGTCTACATCGAAGGTATACATTGCCGGCGTGCCTGCTAAACGGCCGTGAATGTCGCCGCTGGCGTCCAGCCTGATGCCTTTGATAAACGGCGCTAACACTGCCGTGCCTTTTACATTCATTGCAAAGCGGCAGTCGAGCGTATCGTCCGGAAGTGTGTACGGCTGTATGCGCGGCGCCGATGCTGTATCGCTTTGCACGGTGCGGTATTGTGTGCGCACATACGAGTCCATGATACCCAGATGAGTAAGAAACACGAACCATGCCGTGGGAAGACGGAAGCGGCCACCCACTTGTGCGCGCAGAAAGTCGGACTGTACGCTCACCGTGCGGTGCCGCGCGTCGGTGCGTTCTATTTGTGCTTGAATGTCGAAGGGAAATAGTGCTCCGTCCGAGAGCAGAAACTCGGATACATCGGCGTTGAATTTTCCGAACAAACTATCGGGATGAAAACCCGTGAATGACGTTTGCGCAGACACACTGAGCGAGACCGGCATTTGCTTGTCGTGAAGCAAATCGGAAAGCGGAAGATGACGGGTATTCAGAATGATGTTCGCCACCGGCAGCGAGGCGTCGCGGAAATCAATCTCCGCATGAGCTTGCAAACCCTTGCTTAGACCATCGAAGGCAAAGGCCACACTGTCTGTGGCACTTAGGGGGAAAGCCACATCCAGCGTATCAACTACCACTGTGCTGTTGCTCACCGACGCGCGGCAACTCGCGCTCAGCAGGTCGTGCCCTCCGAACGACGACTCCTGCAAATCAGCTTCCACGCGGGCTGCGGCATCCTTCATCGTTAGGCCAGAGCCCTGCACATGAATGGCTCCATTCAGCTTGCTTCCCGTGGAATAATCGTTGGTGAATGCGTAGGTGTCGAACTGCGTTACCCGCACGTCTGCATTGTAGCGCATTTGCTTGGCAAACTTCAACGCAATAACTCCCTTCACACCGCCAAACTCTCCGCTGATATCAATGCTCGTACCAAGGGAATCCTTCGTGCCGTAAATGTGCGAGGGCCCGAACACAATGCGATCGGCAACGGTGGTTTTTGGAAGTGATAATGTGGGCAGTACGGTAGCGATGTCCGAATACACCGCGCGCGAGGGTATTAGATCTACCGTGTAGGCAAAGGGCCTGCTGTTGGCAACGTTCTCCAGCACCAGCGACCCATGCAAATCTGTTTGTCGTGTTTGAAGATTCTCAACATCGAATCGCAGCTTGGTAAGATTGCCGGTGATGCGTGTGCTTAGGTTGAATTGATCGCGCAACGAAAATGTCTCGGGCATAAACAGGTTTATATCTCCGGCCCACAAGCCGGAGTTGCTGATAGTAAGGCGCAACGGCGCGGTCTCGATACCCGGATTTGCATCGTACACATGAATATCATCCACCGAGCCGTAGAGCGTCAGCGATGATTGGGGAGTGCGAACGTGCATGTGCAGAATATTCACCGAGTTTGAGTCCAAGGCAACAGAACCATGCATGGAACTCACCTGCAGGCCGCATACTTTCTCCCGCGCACTCAATTCGTCGATACTCAGGGCAAAGGCATTAGCGGCAAGGTTGCCAGATGCGCTCATGCGAAGGTTCAGTGAATCGAAAAAGGCGTGTGTAGCGTTGAAGCGATCTGTGCGCGAGAGATTGTGGACAGAATCCCACACGGTAACACGAGCAGAGTTCAGGACAAATGCACGAACAGCTATATCCCAACTAAAAGGACTGCTTGTGGTGTCGGCTTTTGGCTTGAATACATGAGCTACATTCCAGGTGCTGTCTGCACTGGAGCGAAGCACTCGTATGTTCGGCCGGTCCAGTATGATGCTGCGCACCACGATGTGCCTGATAAGCAGCGGCTCTAGTTCGTAGGCAACACGTAACGAACGAGCGGAAAGCACGGTGTCTCCGCGCGTGGTAAGCGAAACGGAATCGAGCTCAACTCCCCGGAACAAATTGAAACGGACAGCGCCGAAACTCAAACGAGCTTCCAGTTGATCGGAAAGTACAGTGGTAAGCTGCCCCGCAGCCCAGCGATGAAACCACTCGGTTTGCACCACGATATAGCCACTCACACCCAGCACAAACATCAGCGAGAAAACGCCAATGATGCCCCACATGATCCAACGAAAAAGCAAACGAAGGAAGGTGGCCGGCGCGCGAAGACTCCGGGCTGCCGGACCGAGGAATTCGTATTTGCCAATGTTCATGATCTACCTTCCGATGAACCAATATCACGCGCAATGCGGAGCTGCGGCGCTTGCGGGCAGTGATTTCGCGGGCAATATACACACCGCGCACGGGGCAATCGAGGCCGGGTTGTGTGGTGAAAGGATACTAAAGCACTGCCAATCATTCACACGCGGCAGTATGGGGAGTATTGTACCCTGTGAGTGTACGTAGGAGAAGGCGGAAAAGAGTAGGCAGAAGATAGTGCAGACTACCTGCAGCACTACTCCATATACCAGAGTTTACGCGGCTTGCGGCTTGGCTCGGGTTTCTTGAGGACCGTATCACGAATGATAACGGTATCACGCTGCACTAACACTCGCGGCTCGGGTTTGGGTGGGGGCTTGAGCTTAGGCTCTAAAGTCCCGGACGTTTCGGACTGTAACTCTTTGCCATCGGTGCTTGGCACTGCGCTCTTGTGCATAGAACGATAGGTTAAAAATCCGGCCACGGCAAGAAGCACACAGCATATTACGGCAATAACAAGCAGCGGCACCAGGCGCGAGATTGTTCGTTGTTGTGTTTGCAGTAGTTCCCGCTGGCGCAAAGAGAGTGCATCTTCCGCAGGAACAAATTGGCGTGCGCGAAGCTCATGCAAAGCAGGCAATGCATACACGCGCTCGGCAGAGACGGAAAGCCCCAAAAGCTCACTGGGTGTTTGCAGCAAGGCATCGATTTCCAACGCAGCATTATCGCTTTCGTTTGTGGCCGCCAAATACACCGCACCGACCACAGCCGATGCACGCACATGACGCTTAGGATCGGTGATAATCGTTACAAGTTTGCGGGCGTGAAGATCTCGCATCAGCGTGAAAAACTCGAGCACATCTTGATGGGCGTTTGGCTTGATACCAATGAGTAACCAGGAAGAACGGCTATTCCATTGTGGAATGAACATATGAAATCGGCCCGGTGTTGAGCCAATCACATCCTGCCAATTATGTAGTTCAACCTCGCGACTTTCTGTTGCACAAATCAACAAATACTCGACAATTGTCAACGAGCCGCGTTCAGTAAGCAGGGATATTATCCGGCGCTGTCGTTCCGTAAAAGACATAAGAGCCCTAGAGCGGTAAATGCAGTACAATGCTGAAAAAGAGCCGGAACAGATGACTAGAACTCGACATTAGTCCTAAGCGCAATCTCTTCCAATATTGTACTTACCTGCAAACATCGGGCCAAGTTTCCGGAATAGACGATTGACTGTCCCATAAGGTGAACTTCTATCGTGTGACGCTCTGCCCTCTCCCGCGAACACTTTGTGGCTTTCATTATCTGCTCAATAACCTCATCGAACGTATGCCATTCGTCGTTAAACAGAATACACTTTGCCGATAGCGTGTCGGTTGTTACATCCTCAACCGCCAGTTCCGGCGTCTCTACGGTGTCAGTGCTCATACCAAGGCTTCGAACCAAATACCACTCTGTGGAAAAACTTGCATCGAAAATAGGAAATGTCTGTAGTTTTGCCTCCCATTCAAGGGCAATCAATTAGTTTTTCTTTTCTCTCTGAACGATTTTTCGAAGGAGTACCGGTATGACAGATAAAGAGTTTCTTGACAAGCTCGATGCCATTATCAACGAGCGTCACATGCTTCAGCATCCCTTCTATCAGATGTGGAATCACGGAACGCTGACCAAAGATATGCTTCGCGAATACGCGCAAGAGTATTATCATCAGGTGTATCACTTCCCCACGTATGTGAGTGCAACGCACGCTGCATGCGCCGACGATATGGAAGCGCGCCAGATGCTCCTGGAGAATCTTATGGAAGAAGAACACGGTGCTTCGAACCACCCTGCTTTGTGGCGTCGCTTCGGCGGCTCACTTGGCCTTACCGAAGAGCAAATGCAGAATCGTGAGTACCTTCCGCACACAAAGGAGTCTGTTCGTATTCTCAAGACGCTCTCGCGCAACGAAAATCCCGCCGTGGGCCTTGCTGCGCTGTATGCATATGAGTCTCAGATTCCTGAAGTTTCTACTACGAAGATTGAAGGGTTGAAGAAGAATTACAACATGGACAGCGAAGATGCTTTGGTATTCTTTGAAGTTCACGAGCATGCCGACGAGATTCACCGCCAAGTTACGCGGGATGCTCTTGTTCGCATCTGTCGCACGGAAGAGCAGCAAATCCTAGCACTGGATGCAGCTCGCGAAGGTGCCGATGCCATCAA
>JBJOLU010000238.1:0-5259 GCA_046052705.1 Bacteroidota bacterium
GTGAGCGGTGGCTTCGATTTCGGGTTGTTATGGAAGCCCAGCAATCTTAAAATTTCAGAAGATTTTGATCTTTCCGACCGCTTCAATTTTGGATTTAACCTGGCAAACGTTGGTCCTAAAATGACCTATCGTAATGAGTCAGATCCGCTGCCCACAATGTTGAAATTAGGTGTGGCTTTGAACGTTATCCATGATGAATTCAACGACTTAACCTTTGCAGTTGATATGGGCAAGCTGTTGGTTAAGAGAAATGCTACCAGCTCGGACGCTCTACCTCGTTCATTTGTAACGGCTTGGAGCGTTGGAGGTCAGGAATTCTCCTTTGGTACTGAATATTGGTACGAAAAAGTTGTAGCCTTGCGCGCCGGGTACTTTACCGAGCCCGCAAGCATCGGAAACCGCAAATTTGCGACGTTTGGGGCAGGTGTGAAGTACGATATCTTCACATTGGACTTCAGTTTTATCAACACCATCGAGGAGAATCATCCTCTGGCCAACACTATGAGATTTTCCCTTTTGGTGGATTGGGAATAGGTGTTATTTTGCCCGCCCGTTAGCACAGAAGTGTGCGAACAAAATGCAAAAGGAGCAACATGCGTTGCTCCTTTTTTTATGCCCCACAAGGGCTATTCTCGGCTGTAAAAAGTGTAAGATTCGAATATCCTCAGCGCGCTCAAGATGTTCTCATTTACTTAGAGAAATCTCAGAACATCGTGCCGTGTAATCACGCCCACTACTCGCTGATATTCTTCAACGGCCACATAGGTATGCACTTTTAAGAGCTCAATTGCCGTTTCAATATCGTCGTGTGAACCCACAACCGGAGGAGCCGGCTCCATGCACTGTTCAACCGACGCCGACATCATGTCGCGGCTCTCAATAACGGCAGCCATCAGCTTGTTTTCTCGGACATTTCCAACCAGCTGTTCGCCATCCATCACCGGGATTTGGGATACGCCGTATTGCTCCATGCTCTGTAGTGTTTGGGCCACCGTCGAATCTCTTTGCACGGAAATAAGCAAGGGAAGAGAGGTCTCGCGGCCTTTGTTTGCAAGTACCAAACCCACTGTCGGTGAATCGTCCGGAAGCAACTGTTTCTCGGCCAGCCATTCATCGCTGTGGTGTTTGGTTAAGTAGCGTTCGCCGGTATCGCAGATTATTGCTACGATCACATCGGTGGGTTTGCACTTCTTTGCCACCTGCAATGCTGCCACTACATTCATGCCGGAGGAACCGCCGCAGAACACACCCTCGAGGCGTGCTAACTGACGGGCGGTCATGAAGGCATCTTTGTCGCTGATGTTGATGATGTCGTCGACTAGTTTCAAATCCAAATTACCCGGAATGCGCTCCTGGCCTACGCCCTCGATTAAGTAGGGAAGCGGCTCAACTAAGCGACCAAACTCTTTGAAGGCTTTAATACTGGAGCCAATGGGATCGGCTGCGATCACCTGAATATTCGGATTCTGTTCCTTGAGATACCGAGCAGTTCCGGAGATAGTACCACCTGTACCGATGCCGGCGATGAAGTGCGTTATTCTGCCTTCAGTTTGTTTCCAAATCTCGGGGCCGGTGGTTTTGTAATGGGCCTCAGGATTTGCAGGGTTATCATATTGATTGAGCATCACAGCACCGGGAATCTCGGATGCCAACCTCTGCGCTGTATTGAAATAATACTCGGGCGAGCTGGACTTAGCTGCTGAAGACACAATCAGTACATCCGCTCCTAGAGCTTTGAGATATCGCACACGCTCCTGCGAAGCTTTGTCGGTCATGACGAACAGGCAGCGGTAGCCTTTTAGTCTGGCTGCCAGCGCCAAACCAATACCCGTATTGCCACTGGTTGGTTCGATAATCAAATCACCGGGCTTGATTTGGCCGTCTCGTTCGGCTGCCTCGATCATGGAAATTCCGATTCGGTCTTTCACAGATCCTCCCGGGTTCATGCTCTCCATTTTCAAGAGAACGGTAGGCGACAGATCGCGGCCCATGATGCGAAGCTGAACCAATGGGGTATTTCCTATTTGGTCGAGGATACTGGAGGAAAACTGCATGTGAGTATTGGTCAAATGATTGAATGTAGTTTTTGACTGACTAAGCGCAAACTTCAATAATTCGCACTCCCTATAGGTATAGACCTTTGCTAGGCGGCCGAGCCGTCGTCCTGCTGAATCTCTGCTTCAAGCTGTTGCTGTTCATAGAGCGATGCGTACTGTCCACCCAATTGTAACAATTGTTCGTGGGTTCCTTGCTCAATAATACGACCTCCGTCCAACACCAAAATATGGTCGCAAGCCATTACAGCCGAAAGTCTGTGCGCAACGGTCAGCGTTGTTTGGGCATTTCTCATGGCCGAGAGAGCTTGGAGAATCTCTCGCTCGGTAGCAGTATCAACGGCACTCAGAGCATCGTCCAGAATCAACACCGAAGGCTTACGTATTAAAGCTCTGGCAATTGCCAAGCGCTGCTTTTGTCCGCCGGAAAGACTAATACCGCGCTCTCCAACGACGGTATCGTACCCTTCAGTGAAACTCAAAACTTCCGTATGCAATTGTGCTGCTTTGGCTGCCTCAATAACCTCTTCTTCGCTGGCATCTGTCTTGCCCATCTTGATGTTGTCGCGCACACTCATGCTGAACAGGAAGGGCTCCTGCATCACAACGCCAACAGCTTTTCGTATATCATCAAGTTTGTATTCACCTATGGCTTTGCCGCTTATAAGCACTTGTCCATCGGTGCAGTCGAACAAGCGTGGCACTAACTTTACCAGCGTCGATTTACCCGAGCCTACGGTTCCAACTATTCCTATATTTGACCTATAGGGAATAGTACAGGAGATGCCGCTGAGCACCGGAGGCAGAGTATCGGCGTATCTATAGGCCACATCGCGAAACTCTATGTCGAACTTCGCGGGAGCATCTAATGATCCCGTATTGTCCAACTCCGGTGTTCGCTTCATGATCGTCTTAATGCGCGACGTTGAAGCAGAAGCCCGCTGCACAATATTCGTTACCCAGCCAATGGCGGCTACGGGCCATATAAGTTGATTCAGATAGATGAAGAATTGAGTCAGGTCGCCGATGCTAGCTCTACCCTCAATTACAGCGTTACCACCGTAACTCAACACCAGAATTTGCGAGGTGCCAACAAGTATCATCATGGACGGCATCATCACGGATTGAATACGTGCAAGGGTCATTGTTCGAACCAAATACTCGTGGCTTTGCTTGTAAAAAATGCTTCGTTCCTGAAGCTCACGTACAAAAGCGCGAATGATGCGAATGCCCGAAAACACTTCTTGTGATTCCGTCGTTACATGCTCGAACTGCTCCTGCACTTGCTTGTATGCCACGTGCACACGCTTACCTAAAATGAAGGTAGCCACTGCCATGAATGGCAAGGGGATAAGTGCAACCAAAGTGATGTCTGTGCTCAGGCCAAACATTAAGGCAAGAGCGAACGAAAAGGTTGTTACGGTGTTTGCTCCGTACATGATGGCAGGACCCATAAACTCCCGTACGGCAGCGATGTCGTTGGTGGCATGAGCCATCAGAGAACCGGTTGGCGTACGCGCAAAGTAGAGAGGATCTTGGCGTTCGATGCCTTCAAGAAAATCTCGTCGCAAATCATACTCCACCTTTCGCGAGGCCACGATAATCGTCTTGCGCGTAAGAAACATGAACAATCCGCTACCGGCTGTAAGCAGCAATACATAACCGATATTCGTCAGCACCTGCGTATACTCAAATGAACCTTGGCGCATCAGATCTACGGTAGCGCCGATCACACGCGGATAGTACGCCGAGCATGCATTAGAAATGGTAACAAAGATCAGTCCCAAAACAATGAGCGTTGAATACCGACTGATATACGGCCGCAATAACAGCAGTGATTTCATGAGATAGATCTATTACGCAACAGTTACTTCGTTGCAGAGATACACATCCTGAATTGCATTGAGCAATTTGATGCCTTCATTGATAGGACGTTGAAACGCTTTCCGGCCCGAGATCAATCCCATTCCGCCCGCGCGTTTGTTGATGACGGCCGTAGTAGTAGCCTCAGCAAAGTCGTTGGCACCGGAAGCACCCCCGCTGTTGATCAAGCCGATTTTTCCCATATAGCAATTAGCCACTTGATACCTGCATAAATCGATGGGATGATCGCTGGTAAGCTGGGTGTATATGCGAGAGTCTGTTTTTCCGTACGAGGACGAACCCATGTTCAACGCGGTAAATCCGCCGTTGTTTTCGGGAAGTTTTTGTTTGATAATATCCGCTTGTATAGTTACACCAAGATGATTTGCCTGTCCGGTAAGATCTGCACTTGTGTGGTAATCCTTGTCGGTTTTGAACGCAGGATTGCGCAGATAACACCACAGAATTGTTGCCATGCCAAGTTCGTGTGCCAGAGCAAATGCTTCCGCAATTTCAACTAACTGTCGCGTACTCTCCGGTGAGCCGAAATATACGGTAGCTCCAATGGCAGCAGCGCCCATATCAGCGCACTGTCGTACGGTACCGAACAGCACTTGGTCGAACTTGTTGGGATAGGTGAGCAACTCATTGTGGTTAATCTTCACAACGAAAGGAATCTTATGAGCATAGCTACGCGAACACAATGACAACACACCGAAGGTTGAAGCCACAGCGTTACAGCCGCCATCTATCGCAAGCTTCACAATGTTCGATGGATCGAAATACATTGGATTCTTAGCGAACGAAGCTCCAGCACTGTGCTCAATACCTTGGTCTACGGGCAAGATGGAAACATAACCCGTGCCTGACAGTCTGCCTGTATCCGCAATCCATTGCAGATTGCGCAACACGCGGTTGCTACGATTGCTACCCGCAAACACGGAGTCCACAAAGTTCGGAGCAGGAAGAGTGATGCTCTCTTTGGGTATAGTGGAACAGGTGTGGTCCAGATGGTATGATGCTGATTCTCCAAGAAGCTCAACGATGGAATTAATCATAGCAGTAAATAAATGTTGACGGGAACGTTGACGGGAACGATGATCGGATTGATGACCGAATTGAAGACTGAATTGATGATGACGTACGGAGTTCGCGTGCAAAAATACGAAGCGCAGCTTCGAATAGCATTCTCATCGAAAGCGAAGTGAAGCAACAGGAGATACCTTTGATGCTATCACTCCGGGAATAAGGGTGGCAGCCAGTGAGAAGAAGGTTGCTGTACAGATCACAACAACTGCATGCAGAGGGTCAATCACCACCGGCAAGGTATCAACGAAATACA
>JBJOLU010000239.1:0-3573 GCA_046052705.1 Bacteroidota bacterium
GCTCGATATATGGTGGTAAACAATAGCATACTGCCTCTACCACAAGCCTCTACCACAAGCCTCTACTGTCAGGCGCGCTCTCCAAGTAGCTTTACGGGGCGCAGTTTTACTACTCGTTGCAGATTGAACTTTTCCAGCGCATACTTCTGAATGTGCGCCATGGCTTCGTCCACCGAGTCGGTAACCAGTATCAGTGACTTATCGCGCTCCGAAATAGCTCCTTCGCGAGCCATCACATCGAACAGCTCTTGCACATCTTTCCAATAGGATGTTCCCATAAGCACTATGGGGAACTGCTCAATCTTTCCGGTTTGAATCAAGGTGCCTGCCTCAAAGAGCTCGTCCAGTGTACCAAGCCCGCCGGGCATGGCAATAAAGGCATACGAGTATTTAAACAGCAATACCTTTCGCACAAAAAAGTAATGGAAGTGAATGCACAGATCCAGATAGGGATTAGGATCCTGCTCCATGGGTAATACAATATTGCATCCCACGCTGCGGCCGCCCGCTTCTTTTGCACCGCGATTAGCTGCTTCCATAAGGCCGGGGCCGCCGCCGGTCATCACGGTAAATCCCAAACCTGCCAGTTTGGCTCCTACTTCTTTGGTAAGAGCATAAAACTCATGTGTTTCAGGAAAGCGAGCCGATCCGAATACCGTAACACATGGGCCCACAAAGTGAAGTCTGCGAAAGGCACGCAGAAACTCTGTTACAACACGCCAGAGAAATTTGGCTTCTTCCCATCGTGTGTGCGGTCCCTCTAAAGCCTGACGTTCGCGGAAGTTCGTGAAGATGGAAAGCATAGAATAAAGTTGGATGTGAGTACGCTCTCAAAAACCGATGGAGCGCAGGTAGCTGAATACTGATGTAGAAAAAATAGTAGAGACCTCGCCGTAGTTGTTATCGTCGGTGACAAACAACAACACCCCCAGTGTCGATGGATTCATTTCCTCAAGGTTCGACGTAGCAATGGTGGTTTCGTCTTCAGGACGGAACTCATTGTCGATATCATGCAACACCACGGTGCAACCAATCTCTTTGGCCTTTCGCAGAGATATCTCTCGCGCTTTTACCCCGATGGCTTCGAAGGGTACTCGCACACGCAGCACATATCCGTCTGAACGCAGAGCAGCCTTCGCACTCACCGAAGGAATGCCGGCAATACCAATAGAATCCGCGTTCATTGAGTCCGTTGTGCTGATGAACACCCGTGGGCTTTGTTCTTTAAAATTTCCCGGACGTATGCTGAGTTTGTACAGACCGTTGTCTGCGCTTTTGCGTACAAAGGATCTCCTGCCGCGCTTACCAAGCACGCGGTCATTGTCGTCACCGGGATCGGAGGTGTCAAACCAAATATCCATATAGTCGGCTGCGCATGTATCGCAGCGGGATAGTACCGTTTCGTCATCGTGTACGGTAATAGTAAGGTACAGCCCGGCGCTATCGTACACGGATTTGATACTCATGGATGCATCCTCCGGACCGGACCACATGAAAGCACCTTTCTGCACGTATGCCACAGTGGATACATCGCACTGCGACGGCGTGCCGTGGTATACCATTCGGCCGCGAGCATAACTTGGGAGCACTTTGTATTTGCTTAAAAAGGCTACATCGCCGGAAGAAGGATAGAGGTACGAAGTTTCGTGGTCGAGAGTAAGAAAATTCCTGTACGCTTCCTTTGCGAATCGTTCCAGCCTAGTGCTTGCGAACTCATCCATCAACACCAGGTTTCCCTCGGTGAATCGATATCCCTTTACGGTCCATTCAAACTCGCGGCGCTTGCGTGTGATATAGCACGCATTGTTCTTTATCACCATGCCCACTTCCAGTGGGGTATCAACGAAAGTGTAATCATATGTGTTGACACATTGCAGAAAGCCATCTATATCCACAAAGAGGTACACCGTTACTTCACGGTCGCGATTGTTCGATTTTCTGATCGTGAAAGCTACATCGAAATTGCCATCGCCGCTGAAGTCTCCCACATCCCAGCCCCACACGCGAAAGGGCACATCTTTAGGCAGACGATCACGAATGTCGTTCACCAGTGCGCTATCGTAATACAGCAGCAGCTTCGGTGCAAACTCTTCGAAGGGCATACCGCTTTGAGCAATAGCTGCAGTGCTTCCTGCGCACAAGAACATACATAGGCACACAAACATGTACATACACACCGGTGCGATCCTTCGTAGCGGCCGAAGAGTGGATGATTGTGTGAACAATCGAAGTAACGATTTCATGTTAGTGTTGTGGAAGTCGGGAAGCAATGTGGCCAAACTGTTCGGCGGAAATTCTATATGTACTCCATTCACTCATACGCTCGGCTCCTACGGATTCGTAGAAGCGAATGGCCGGCTCATTCCAATTCAACACCTGCCACTCTATGCGGCCGCAATGGCGCGCTGCAGCTTGTTCCAACACAAATTGCATCGTGCGCCGGCCATATCCTTTGAAGCGATGTTCTTCGCGAATGAAGATGTCTTCAATGTACAACGTGGGCTGTGCTCTAAACGAAGAATATGTTTCCACGAGTATCAAATATCCCACCGCAATTGTGGAAACACGAAGAATGTACGCATCCACTCTTGGGTGCTCTCCGCAGGCGTCCGAAGCGAATCTGCTGCGCGCCGCTGCATCCGGCGGAGACAAATGCTCGTAGGCTGCTAGAGCTTCTACAAGCTCGAAGAACTCCGGTAGGTCTTGCGATGTGATACGCTGAATAGTGAGCATTGCGGGAAGCAAAAAAACGAAGGATGTTTAAGCGTCGGTATCAGCACCACCATGTGCGCTGAGGCACGAGAGTTTGCTTTTGAATACGTTGCCTTCGGGCCTTAGGCCGGTACTGTGCCATCCGGCACTTCGATCTGCATCAGCAGCATGGCAGATGCAATAGCTTTACCCTGTGCATCCAGCTTTAACGACACCGTTCCGCCGCCACCAAGTGTATTGTGCAACACAAAATTGATGGCCCACAGATTAGGCAATTCAAATCTTTCTACAGCGCCAAGGCACACACCGGCAAAATGCTCCTGCACGCGCTCGGTGGTGAGCACCTGTTGCAGCAGTGGATACCATTCTTCTTTGAATGCAATGACACCGCAATTCACAGCGTCGCCTTTATCACCGCTTCTGGCGTGGGCAATTTTTGATAGAGGGATTTTCATGGGTTTGAGTCAAATGTAAAAGACCTGCGCTCGAAAATACCAAGAATGATCGTAGAGTGATGTTCGGCCGGGTTCGAAGCATCACAAGTGAAGTTCGAGTTTTGTGTGTAGTGGTGGTGTGCATGGAAGGCACAATTCAGCTACCGGAAAAACTACAGCCGCAGGCACGGAAACTCGTCTATAACCGTCGTATCTTGCGTTGTGTTTTTCCTTTGCAAATAGCTCTATGTTGAGAACCTTCTTTAAGTCTAAAATCCACCGGGCCGTGATCACGCAAGCGGAACTTCATTACGAAGGCAGCTGCACCATTGATCTGGACCTGATGGACGCGGCCGGCCTGCTTCCGTACGAGCAGATTGCTATTGTGAATATCAACAACGGCGAACGGTTCGAGACCTACGTAATA
>JBJOLU010000240.1:0-4880 GCA_046052705.1 Bacteroidota bacterium
ACCAACGGCATGTATTACCTGGTTATCTCGTATAGCGAGGGCTCCAAAGAATACTACCCCATTTTTGTTCGCAGGAAATAGAGAGGTACTGAAGGTCGATTTTTGAGCAAAATCGCGTTCATGGCAGGGCCCGAATTTTTTGGGGCCCAAAAGGCATAGGTAAAATTCACGCAACTCCGTGAAAAAACATCATTTCCGTATGCCGGACCTTTTCTATCTTTGTGCACTTCTGGCTCCAGTTTGGTTCGCTCTGTAATTCATTCTTAGGTTCAGTTGTAGAGTTCTTGTTTCAGATTTTTCAGGTAGTAGTTGAAGAATAGTAGACCCTTCTCCGGTCCGTTCGACCGAAACCGCCGCGATAGCCGCAACAACCGCGAAACCAACAGCGGAATACGAACAAACGAAGACATCAAAGCCCAAACCGTACGTTTATTAGACAGCGAAGGTGGAATGCTTGGGATTTTCACCATTCGTGATGCGCGTGATATGGCGAGCCGTGAGGGGAAAGACCTGGTAGAGATTGCGCCGCAAGCCAATCCCCCAGTATGCAAGATTATCGACTTTGGTAAGTTTCTTTACGAGCAACACAAGCGAGACAAGGAACAGAAGAAGAAGATTCACACTGCTCAACTAAAAGAAATTCGATTCAAGGCTCATACGGATACTCACGACTTCGACTTTAAAACACGCCATGCACGGGACTTCCTTACACATGGTGATAAAGTAAAAGCATCGGTGATGTTTCGCGGCCGCGAGATGCAACACCAGGAATTCGGCGAAGTGCTGCTGAAGCGTTTCATCGAGAAATTGGAAGATGTATCCAAGGTAGATCAGCCCTTGCGTTCCGAAGGCAGAACCATGGCAGTAACCTTGGCTCCGGACAAGGATAAGATCAAGAAAATTCAGGCGGCGGCGAAACCGCAAAAAGCAGGTTCGTCGGATTCAACGCCGGACGAGGATTCTCAAGCTACGAGCAGCGAGGATTCTGCAGAATAAGAGAAAGAACAGGATCAGTAATCAGCCGGGATGGTTGCGAGTTCGGTTCTTCGGTCAGAACTCAGGTAGATTTTTAAGTTTGATTTATTAGAGGTATTTATGCCAAAGATGAAGTCCCACGGTGGTGCCAAGAAGCGCTACAAAGTGACAGGTTCAGGCCAGATCAAACGTCAAAAGGCGTTCCGGGCTCACATCCTGACATCAAAGACACGCAAGCGCAAACGTCAACTTCGCCAAGACTCGTTAGTTCATACAGCGAATTTGAAGCTTGTACGTCGCCAGTTGGTTATCGGTTAAGTCTCGATTGATTTCTTTCAACGAAGTCTTTGTTCGATACAAAAGTTTGAATGCAGTTTTTCATGGTTGTAAGGTCCTGAGCGCTACTCTCCTTACGCCTGTTTTTTCACACTCTTTATAGGAGAATCCTATGCCTAGAGCAAATAATAAAGCAGCAGCGCACCGCAGACGCCGTAAGTTTATCAGACTTGCGCGTGGATACTGGGGCGCTCGCTCAAAAGTCTGGACCGTTGCCAAAACCCACATTGAAAAGGGTTTGGGCTATGCATATCGCGATCGTCGGGCAAAGAAGAGAATATTCCGCCGTCTTTGGATCGTACGTATCAACGCAGCCGCACGGATGAACGACACAACATACTCGCGTTTAATCAATGCGTTGCACAAGAAGAATATTTCTATTAACCGCAAAGTTCTAGCTGATCTTGCCATGAATCATCCGAATGTGTTTTCGGCGGTAGTAAAGCAAGCAATGGCATAGCGCCTGCGGATTTTTTTGTTCCACTTTCAGGTATTTTCGGATGAAACTCTATGTCGGTAACCTTAGTTACCAAACCCGTGAGAACGACCTTGAGGCCCTTTTCGGTGCCCACGGCGAAGTCACTTCCACACAAGTTATAATGGACCGTCAGTCTGGTCGAAGCCGTGGATTCGGTTTCGTGGAAATGGCGAACGACGATGAAGGTCGCAGTGCTGTAGAGGCATGCAATGGTATGTCCTTTATGGGCCGCAATATCACGGTAAACGAAGCTCGTCCTCAGGAAGATCGTCCTCGACGTGATTTCAAGCCCCGCGGAGATTACCGCAGCGGCGGAGGCAATCGGTACTAAGTGGTTACCACATTGTTACCTTGTCAATAAAGAAAAGCCGTATGAGTTTCATACGGCTTTTTTCTTTTTATATCGGATTTGTTGAGAAGCAATTGTAGCATGTATGCCACAAGCCCTACCATGCATACGATTTTGATCTGCGTTACTCGCTCATTACCTCGTTCTCTTTGGCTTGCGTAACGGTATCGATATCCTTCACGTATCTGTCAGTGAGTTTCTGAATCTCCTCTTCGCCTCTCTTGCGATCGTCCTCCGAGAAGCCTTCTGCTTTTTCGGACTTCTTTAGAAGCTCCATCATGTCTCGGCGCACGCCTCGAACAGTAACCTTTGCGTCTTCGGCTGCCTTCCAGCATTGCTTGGCAATTTCTTTGCGACGCTCCTCTGTCATTGGAGGAATGGGCACACGGATCACCGTGCCATCGCTCTGGGGTGTAAGCCCAAGATTCGCAGCCAGGATGGCTTTTTCAATGGCGCCTATCAAGTTGCGTTCCCACGGCTGAACGATAATCAATCGTGGCTCGGGCACCGAAACACTGCTCACCTGTGCTACCGGCGTAGGAGTTCCGTAGTAATCCACGCGCACCGAATCAAACATCGAGGCCGATGCCCGTCCTGTGCGAACCTTTGCTAATGCTTGCTGATGATGCTCTACGGCCTTGGCCATACTTTGTCCAGCACTCTGCACTATATCCTGTACCGGCATATCTTATCTCTCGTTAATGATGATACTACTTAGTGATCTTCGTTACATATGTCCCAAGCTCGTTCGTAAAGCAGGAACTGTTTGATTCTATGCGGAAACTACTGTTGCAACATCTTCGCCCAATATCAAGCGGCGCAAGTTACCCGGAGTGTTCATGTCGAACACAAGTATCGGTAGTTTGTTTTCTTGACAAAGCGTAATGGCGGTCATATCCATCACACCAAGTTTGCGCTCAATAACTTCGTTGTATGTAAGGCTGGAAAATCGCTTTGCATCAGGATTCTTCTCTGGATCGGAGTCGTAGATACCGTCCACCCGTGTTCCTTTGATGATACACTCAGCCTCGATCTCTACAGCACGCAATGCAGCGGCAGTATCGGTAGTGAAGTAGGGGTTGCCGGTACCGGCACCGAACAACACCACTCTACCTTTTTCCAGGTGCCGCAGAGCGCGCCGGCGAATAAACGACTCCGCGATCTGCGCTATCTCTATAGCACTTTGCAGTCGAGTAGGCACCCCATGTGCCTCCAGTGCATTCTGCAAACCGATAGCATTTATCAATGTGGCAAGCATCCCCATATAATCACCGGATACCTTGTCAATGCCATTCTTCGCGGCTTGCACGCCACGAAAAATATTACCACCGCCAATGACCAATCCAATCTGCACACCCATGGAGTACACCGATTGTACTTCTTCGGCAAACTGCTTTAAAACCACGGGATCGATACCGTAGGATTGAGATCCCATCAGCGATTCACCGCTAAGCTTCAACAGTATTCGTTTGTATCGCAATTCACTCATGCATTCTCCTGTGAATGTTGTGCCGTATGGCAAAGGTATAGCAATCGTGCCGCACGCATCGAAAATAGTGCGCAAAAAAAAGACCTCTATGCGAGGTCTTCATTTTTTTATTCACCTAAGAAATACCGGTGGAAGGAAAGCACCTTTGCATCTGCACCGATGTCCTTTACCACATCACCAACTGTTTTGGCTGAGTCTTTTACAAATGACTGCTCTACCAAACAGTTTTCCTGATAATACTTCTCAACGCGTCCTTTGGCAATACGCTCAGCAATCTCTGCAGACTTGCCTTCGTTTACTGCCTGCTCTTTATAGATTTCAATCTCTTTGTCCAATGCGTCGGACTTCACTTGAGCGCGATCTACATACAACGGATTCATTGCGGCAATCTGCATGGAGATATCGCGCATTAAACCTGCCTGTGCATCATTTGCGAATGCAACACTCATTTCGAGCATCACAGCCAGCTTGTTACCGGCGTGATTGTAACCCACCAAGGTACCAGAGGTGGTAAAATACTTGGCACGACGAAGCTCGATCTTCTCGTTGAACTTCGCAAGAATCTCGTCACGAAGATTACCCAATGTTTTGGACTCCAAGGAGAAGTTCCAGAGTGCATCGCCATCTGCCTCACCGGTAGCCAGTACCGCGCGTGAAATTGCGTGTGCAAACTCTACGAACTCCGCATTACGGCCCACGAAATCTGTTTCGCAATTCACTTCTACCAATGAACCGGTCTTGCCGTCAGCGGAAGTGAGTGCAAGAGCCAAGCCTTCGTTTGCAGCTCTGTCTGAACGTTTGGAAACGGACGCCGCTCCTTTTTTGCGAAGGTATTCTACAGCCAACTGCATGTCGCCTTGTGTTTCGTCCAATGCCTTTTTGCAGTCTGCCATTCCTGCTCCGGTTTTGTCCCGAAGCTCTTTAACCATTTGTGCGCTAATCATATCTATGCTCGTGTTTAGAGTTGTAATTTTTTGTTCAACGTATCAGAAGATGTACTATTCCGCTCGTGGCTGCCTGCGGCATGCCTCACTACGGGGCATATTACCCTTCGGAGGAACCTGAGTCTCTTCCGTCGGTGCGGCGGCTACGCTCGCGCATACGGCGGCGGGGCTTATCGTCCGACTGCTCAGACTCTTTGGATTGGTCCTGCTGCGAACCGATTTCTGCAGCGCGAGTCTTTGCAACTTCACGGCCTTCGATGATTGCATCGCCCATAACGCGGCACAGAAGCTCGATAGTCTTTACCGAGT
>JBJOLU010000241.1:0-8273 GCA_046052705.1 Bacteroidota bacterium
CGGTTGAACCCACAGGCAGTGACCATGCAGTCTGTGGAAGTGCGAGCACAGCGAAAGAAGCAAGAGCAAACCGATACGCGCACCTCCGTGATTACCGTGGATCCTCAAGAAGCCAAGGTGAAGGCGGGCGCGGTGGAGGATGTGTTCCGAACATTGCAAACCATGCCCGGTGTTGTAGCGCCCAACGATTTTTCCTCGCAGCTGGTGATTCGCGGTTCGGGCCCGGATCAGAACTTGATTCTCATGGACAACATAGAGCTCTTCAATCCCTATCGATTATATGGCTTCATTTCTCTGTTTAATCCCGAAACGGTAAACGGCATCACGCTACTTACGGGTGGCTTTGGCGCGCGATACTCGGATCGCTTATCAGCGGTACTTGACATCACCAATCGCGATGGATACAGGGATCGTGGCTATCTGACCGGCAAGCTCAATATGAGTCTTACCAACGCAAACCTGGTGTTAGACGGCGCGATACCGTTCTGGAACGGCTCGTGGGTTGTTTCTACTCGCCGCACCTACTACGATTTGATTGCCGGCCCTATAGCCAAGAGCTTAGGTGCAGTGGATGGCGATGTGGCCTTCCCGAATTTTAGAGACCTGCAAGTGAAAGTAACCTTGTATCCCGTAACCGATCATAAGATCACGCTGAACGCGCTCACCAGCCGTGACAATACCTTGTTCTCCAGTGGGCAGAACCGCGATCTTGCAGACAGTGTGAGTATCACCGACAACTCTTACAACGATGTGTTTGGCATGTCGTGGTTGTGGATTGCGAGCAAGCAGTACACCATGAACACGGTGATCTCCACCTACACGAACACCGGCGCCACAAGCTTCGGTGGCTTGGGCGGATCGCAGGCCGTGATTGGTACTAACGACCCCGTAAAGAAGAACGACTTTCAGCGGTTGCAGGACTCTCTTCGCTTAGCCGGACTGGATGTACCGCAGTTGTATAGCATCAGCGGCAGCACCGGATATACTTTCCGCAAAACGAGTATTCGTAATGAACATTCTTGGCATGTGGATTCTACGCAAACCATAGAGGGCGGTCTGCTTCACGACTGGATCTATACCGGCGTGCAAGTGAACATTGATTTCGATCCGCGCTTGAAAGCCCTGCAGCAAGTGAACCCGCGCATACCGAGAATACCGGACAGCTTCGAAAACGGTGTGAGTTATTTCCGCTCGTCGGCGTATCTGCAAGACAACATTCGTGTAACCAATGCCCTTACAGTGCAAGCAGGTGTGCGCGCAGACTACTTTGCGCTCATCGACAAGTTCACCGTGGTGCCCAGATTGTCGGCCTCGTATGCACTGTCTCCCGCATCTACTCTACGTGCTGCTTGGGGCGTCTATTATCAATCACCCGGATACGAAAAATTATTCGATGCCCAAGTATTCCTGGACCTGACAAGCACCGCCGTTCAGAACCTTCGTCCCGAACGTGCTACCCACTACATTCTTGGATACGACCACATGCTCACCGACGAATGGCAATTCAAGGCCGAGGTGTATTACAAGGGCTTCAACGATCTCATTCTGCCTGAGCGGCGCCGCGGAGTGGTATGGTCTGCGCAGAAGATTCCTGGACTAGCGGATTCCGTGTATAGAACTCGCGCCGGCTGGACCTTGCCTGTGGCAACTTTAGGCGATTCACTCACCACCACACCGGTGAACAGTGCCACGGGAGAGTCGTACGGCTTGGAAGTGATGCTTCAAAAGGTGGCTAACATTGGCGAGAACAAACTGTATGGCTGGGTTTCGTACTCCTTGGCATTGGCGAACAGATATCAGGAAGGTTTGACCATTCCCTTTAATTATGATCGCCGGCACAACTTCAACATCGTGGGCGGCATGAAGATTTCGGAGAATGTTGACCTTAGCTTCACCTTTGTGTACGGCACCGGATTTCCGTGGACCCAACCCACCGGCATAAAGCCGCGGGTGATTCTTGTGAAGGATACCGTATCCGGCGAAATGACTCCCCGCATCGACACAGACTGGCGCGGCGTGATTTTCGATGTAGATCGCGGCGGACTAGAGAATATCAATCAGGGCCGTCTACCCGATTATCATCGCTTAGACATTCGCTTCACCACCTACGCGCGGTGGTTTGATTGCAAGTGGTCGTTCTATCTTGATGTGATAAATGTGTACAATCAGCGGAACGTCGTGGCGGAGCAATTCCGCGTGGATCAAGAAACACTGACACTCACCAAACGTCCTCAATACATGTTGCCTATTTTACCAACGCTTGGCTTTAGCGTTGCGTTGTAGATAGATGGCTAGCTGCTTTACTCATTTCTTTATCACTTGCCGTGAATGCATCCATTCCCATATCCGCAACGGTGAGTATTCCGGGAAGTGAACTGCGTTTCCGCACGGCACGTGCTTCGGGCCCTGGCGGTCAGAATGTCAACAAAGTGGAAACCAAAGTAACCTTGATCTGGAACCTGGACCACACCTTGTGTCTGGACGAAGTGCAAAAAGAACGGCTGCGTTTTTTTGCCTGACGGCGCATCGACGACGACGGCATGCTTTCCATTACATCGCAAGCCGGGCGCAGTCAAAAGGAAAACAAAGAAAAGTGTATTGCCATGATGAAGCAGCTCGTGGCACGTGCGCTTCGCCCACCCAAGGTGCGAAAGAAAACCTCCGTTCCCGCCAAAGCAAAACGCGCGCGCACTAAAGAAAAGACTCTGCGAAGTGAGCGCAAACGACTGCGCAGCAGTAAAGAGATACTTCTGTGGGACGACGAATAAGCCAAGAAGTGTTTGCCCCAACTTCCACATGACCACGGAAAAGCAGTGGCCTACAGCATGCCTGCGTGGTAACTTTGCCGCACAAACAACGACAACGACTGTATGTGTGGAATTGTTGGCATAGTAGATAAACGTAGGCAGCCGCGTATTGATGAATCGCTGGTGCGAGCGATGACGGATGTTATTGAACATCGCGGACCGGATGATGAGGGACAATGGATTTCTCCTGATCACGAGTGCGGTTTGGGATTCCGGCGTTTGTCGATCATCGATCTCAGTTCGGCAGGCCACCAGCCAATGCACACTCCCGAAGGACGATTTACTATAGTTTTTAACGGCGAGATATATAATCACGCTGAGCTGCGCCCCGATCTTCAGGCCAAAGGTTATACCTATTCTTCCAGAACAGACACCGAGACCATACTCTACGGATACAGAGAGTACGGTGCCGATTTTCTCCATCGTATGGTAGGCATGTGGGGAATTGCTCTTTGGGATAACGAGACGAGAGAACTGTTTTGTGCCCGCGATCGCATAGGTGTGAAGCCGCTGTATTACTACCACGCTGAGGGCCTATTCATTGTTGCCTCCGAGATAAAGTCTATACTCAAGCATCCTGATGTTCGTGCTCGCATGAATATCGATGAACTGCCCTCGTATTTGGCGCTTAGCGCCTCGGGCCCAAGCGAGACAATGTTCGAAGGTATCCATAAGATTCCTGCCGGACACACTCTTACCCTTACGGCAAACGGCCGGGTGCGGCTTCAGAGGTACTGGAGCCCGTTGCAACAGAACCAGGCATGGAGTAATCTTGGTGTACAGGATACGCAGGATCATATTCTTGCCTTGCTTCGCCAGGCAGTAAAAGCTCGCATGATGAGCGATGTTCCCTTTGGTGTGTTCTTGAGCGGCGGTATAGACTCTAGCGTGAACGTAGCGCTCATGGCGGAGCTGATGAATCGTCCCGTGGATACCTTTACCGTTGGTTTCAAAGAACTGGAAGCATACAACGAGTTGCAGTACGCGCGCCGGGTAGCAACGCACTTCGGAACGAACCATCATGAGATTCTTATTGATCATACCGATGCATTGCCGGCGCTTGAAACAATGGTATGGCACGAGGATGAGCCCAATGGCGATCCCGTGTGTATTCCCCTGTATTTCCTCAGTAAGCTCACCCGAGATTCCGGAACAACGGTTATTCAGGTAGGCGAGGGAAGTGATGAGCAATTGTGCGGCTATCCTTGGCTATTGCGCGATTGGAGATTTTACAACGGACCGTGGAAATGGTTCCGGCTGCTTCCGCATAGCATACAAAAAGCAATTACTCGCGTTGCCGGATCGGTACTCGGTGCCCGCCATGAGTACTTGGCGCTTGATTACATGCGGCGTGCAGCGATGAACAACGAGTTATACTGGGGCGGTGGAATCGATATGACTCCTACGCATCAGCAGTTTGTGGTAGGTAAGGAATACCGCTCCAAGATTTCCAATGTAGAACATCTGGTTAGCACCATTCATGAGGAAGCCAGGGCATTAAATCCTCAGGGAGATTATATTCAGGAGATGGCATACTTCGAGTTCAGGCACAGACTGCCGGAGCTCTTGCTCATGCGCGTAGACAAGCTGACAATGGCGCATTCACTGGAGGCACGGGTTCCGTTTTTGGATCATCGCTTGGTGGAGTTTACTATGTCTATTCCTGCTCACACGAAGATCCCCGACCCGTACACCACAAAAAGTTTGCTGAAAAAAGCAGTGGAGCCCATACTGCCTCACGATATTATCTATCGCAAGAAGCAGGGATTTCAAGCTCCGGTGCAAGAGTGGTTTCGTGGTCCGTGGAAAGGCTACGCCACTCATGTGTTGATGGAGTCGCCGTTAGTTCGGGAAAACATCTTGGACAAGAAGGGAATTGAACGAGTGTTTGCCATGCAGGAAGGCGGAAAGAAAGGTGTGGGTAAGTCGGTGTACGCGCTTGTAAATCTCTGCTTGTGGCACAAGCGCTTCCTGGAATAACAGGAATGTGGTTATTGAATTCTGTTTCAGCGAACATAGTAGTGATGCATAGTCATGACCGATCCCGAATTACGATCCACCAGGCAACGCATTGAGCAAGATGATTTCTTTGCTCGCATGGACGATTTCGGCTTCTTTGAGTCTGTTGCGGAGCACCTTCCCGACGACTTCACTGCAGTATACGAGATTGCACGTGTGCTCGAGAACGCAGAGCACCCACTGGGCCGGGTTCTGGCGCCTGTGCTCTCTGTGGCATTAAGCGAGAACACTTCGCAGCCAAACCCCGACACTATCCCCAATATTGTTCCTGCCGAAGAGTACGAAGCGGATTTGATACAGTCCGTTCAGGAAGTACCAAGAGTTTACCCCCATCAATTCTTGCTTCCGGATTCGGTGTTTTTCCAAAAGCTGGTGGAGCGCTCACTCTGGTTGCCGCGGGCCAGAGCACCGCAGACCTATAGATTTCAAAGCGAGAGCGAGACCTTCAAGCCCGACTATAGAAAGCAGAAAGTGTATGTGCTCTTTGATGTGTCGCGCTCGATGAACATGCGCTGGCGTATTCACTTGGCCAAAGCTATTGCAGTGGTGTTTTTACAACGGAACAGAAAAGAACTTGGAACGGTATACCTGAGAAATTTCGCCGAGATGGTGCATGAGCTTCAGGAGGCGCACGACTTGCCCTCGTACAACAATCTTATCTCGTCCATCATGCACGTGAAGGCCGACGGCAAAGGCACTGTGCTGCAACGCGCCGTTCTTACAGCCATCGAAGATATACGCAAAACAGCCGGCCTTATCGATTCCGAGATTCTTGTTATCACCGATGGCGCCGCACACATTGAACTAAAGAAGGTGAAGGATGCTCTGGGTGACGATATCAAACTTCATACCGTGAAGATTGGTGACGAGCACATAGAGGTGGATGCAAAGTTTGTGGAGTATCATTTACGCGACGCCAACACAGAGGACGCCGAGCGCCTTCGAACTCTGCTGGAAAAGAAACGATCGCTGGAGGCGCAGGCAGCGGCAGCAACGGGCGGTACGTTGAAGGCGCGATTGTCTCAGGAACTATCGGGAGTTCAGCGCCAGGTGGCTGTACTCACCGAGCGCGTAGGAGACTATATCCGTGAGCACTACGGCAAAGAGATTGTGGAGCTGTCTCATGTGTATGTGAATGTGGACGACATCGATCCACGGAACCTGCTTAAGCTCTCGGATGAGCGTCTAGCGGAACTGGAGCAAACCGCCGACGCTTTACTGCAGGCTCTGCACAGCGAAAAACTTACCGACGACCTGAAGCGCGCTGCGGTGCTCTATGATCATTTGGAGTTACTGCTGGAACACTCGAACGACCGGCGCATGGAAAAACTGAGAGCACAGAAAAAGGAATTGGAACAACTTATGCAGCGAGTGCTCTCCACCGACGGAGATGATGCTGTGGACGACATTCATATCAGCGAGTTTGATACCGATCAGCTTCGCAACATGCTAACAGGAACGAAGCAAAGCAACAGCCGAATACCCTTCGCAAAATTGTTGCGCATTCTTGTTCGCAAAGTGCGAGCATGGCTGGCGCGCAGGCGCGAAGAACGTCGCGCTCGGCTGTGGGAAACCAGAAAAATGCGGCGGTACTGATCTAGCGAGAAAAACGTGTTAAGGATTCGATGTGTGTATTGGCGTCTGCTACTTGAGGGATTAATGAGAACTGCGGGGCATTAAAATGTTCTATAACAAGTCAATTTCTATAGTCGTCAATTTTTGATTCGTTCATTACGTCTCTCATGGTAAACTTTGAACACGAGTTTATTGTTAGGCATTCACTTCTACGATGCTGGGTTGCTGAAATAGACGTTGCCACGGTTAACACTGCCGTTTTTGCTCTTTACTATCTGCCTCCTCCCAAGCTCTTAGCAACTCGATGCGATCGTCAAACGCATACTTTGTTGTCCCCAGTATCTGATAATCTTCGTGCCCTTTACCCGCTACCAGAATTAGGTCTCCGGGTTCAGCGTGTGACACAGCAGATTGTATAGCACGCCGTCGATCGGCGTCCACATGAACCTGAGCATTGCGAAGATTTGGTTCAAGCGATTCAACACCCCGCAGCATATCTTCAATAATGGATACCGGATCTTCCGTTCTGGGATTATCGGAAGTAAACCACACCGCATCGCTAAGGCGGCAGGCAATAGCCCCCATGAGCGGACGTTTGGTTTTGTCCCTGTCGCCGCCGCAGCCTACTACGCAGAGTATGCGCTGCCCGGGTTCAATTACCATGCGAACCGATTGCAGTGTTTTTTCCAGCGCATCGGGAGTATGAGCGTAATCGACGATACCGTTGAAGCCGCCAAGCTCCACCACCTGCATACGTCCTGCGGCGCCATGCACGCGGCTCAACGCTTCTGTGGTCATTGATGCATCGAATCCCAATGCTGCCAGGCACTGCCATGCCAGCGCGGTATTCGCCACGTGAAATTCACCGAACAGTGGCGCCCGCAGTGTGGCTGTATCCAGAGTGTATTCTATGCCTCGAGCAGTGATGTGATGCACCTGCACGTGATGATGTGTTCTTGAAGTCGCTCGTGGCGCCCATGTTGAAAGTGATGGGGTTTCTGATGATGATGCTGTTGAAGACGTTGATGATGATATTGTTGTTGCTAACGACTTCGTAGACACACTGTTCACTTTTTGCATTGTCTGCATTGCCTGCGCTCCAACACTATGCACACGAGCTCTGCAGTCGCTAACCATCAATTGAGCATAGGGATCATCGCTCCATACGCAGGCCACGGCAGTAGCAGTCAATCCGTCGAACAGTTTCTTCTTGGCCAGGGCATAGGCGTCCATGGTTCCGTGAAAATCCAAATGATCTTGAGTAAGATTGGTAAAGAGCGCAGCAGCAAAGTCTATACCGTGCACCCGTTCCAAAGCCAGTGAGTGACTGCTTACCTCCATCACCACTGTGTCCACACCCGCAGATTTCATGCGCTGCAGAAGCGCGCACAGCTCCGGGGCTTCGGGAGTGGTGAAGGCCGAGGGAATGAACTCATTGCCAATGTAATTACCCACCGTTCCTATCATACCCACAGTTTGGCCCTGCGCTTCAAGAAGCTGTTTAAGAATTGTGGTGCAAGATGTTTTGCCATTGGTCCCCGTCACGCCGATGATACGCATAGACCGCGCCGGGAATTCATACAACGCGTGCGCGGCCTGCGCCACCGCTATATGCGCGTTGTCAACAACGGCGAAGCTCAGGTTTGTGGCCTCAAGCAAAAGTTCAGGAGCGCTCTCGCACAGCACTGCCGTACAGCCGCGCCGAATGGCATCGTCGATAAAGGCATGGCCGTCTGATGCAGACCCGCGCCGCGCCACGAACAGCACGCCCGGCCCCGCTGCACGGGAGTCGATGGTAATGCCGCTGATAATAACGCCGGTATCTACCGAAGAGGTATGTGGAACGTATTGAAGAAGTTCGCTGAAGAGCAT
>JBJOLU010000242.1:0-10777 GCA_046052705.1 Bacteroidota bacterium
GCCGACGGACGCGTGATGATTGCGCGCCAAGACGCAAAGTTCTTCGACATCGTGGAATGGACAGGCCAACCTACCGGATTCAATCTTGCCCGGCTTGGTGATTTCATTCAGGTGTTTACCAAAGACACTATTCACGTGCACGCTATAGGGCATCGCGACGACGTAGCACCGGGAAGCTACTGGGGACCCATGCCAGCTCCCAAAACCAATCTGCTTCAGCTATGCGAGGATCGCGCGAGCAACCGCGTGTACCCGGGAGCATCCATGGCAGATTACAATGGTCCGAACTTGGAAGTGCGCTCTCAAGCCTGTGCAGCAAATATTACTCGCACCTTACCGAATAAAGATTGTAACACCGGCGCATCGAATTATTTGTTCTGGCACACCTTGCGCACCCCGCAGTGGACATCGCCCACGCTAAGCGCTTCGGTAAATGCAGCCACCGTGAGTTTGTCGTGGAATGCAATGACCGATCCCAACCCCGGAGACGGTGTTCAGGGGTATATGGTGGTACGGGATAGCGGCAGCACACCCTTTGTGCCTATCGATGGACGAGTGTACACGAACGGCGAGAGAATAGGCTCGGCGGTTGTGCTTGCGCATGTGCCGTCTGCTTCGCAAGCCTATGCGGATAACGTGGATCTTCCCTGTGGCGTTATCTATACCTATCGTGTTTTTGCCTACCGCTTCGGTCTTGATGATGAGTTTGGTGTAAGTACACCGGCCACCACCAGCCGTGGCAGACAATACAATACAACCGCGCACGGTTTTACGGAAGTGCTCAAGCCAATAGGCATAGGACCTAAGTTGAGTTACACGAAAGGCACTACATTTTGCGAAGGTTCCTCTCTCAATATTTCTGTTCCCCCTCAACCCGGCTTTACCGCTCAGTGGACGTTAAACGGAACGGATGTTCCGAATGATACATCGCTAACGATAATTGCTCGAAAAACCGGACGTTACCGTCTCAAACTGCGCAATGCACAGGGATGTCTTGTTCTTAGCGACTCAGTGGATGTAACCGTGAATCCACTCCCGGTTGTTGAAGTTTTTCCAAAATCTGTCGTAGTGTGTAAAGACTCAACAACGATTATTCAAGCCACTGCTAGTGCGGATTTGGCGTACGTCTGGCAACGCAACGGCGTTACTATCCCCGGGGCAACTACCGCCCAACTTGTGGCAACACGCGATGGGGACTACACAGTAACAGTCATGAATACTGCAACCGGTTGCACTGCTCAATCTTCTGTTGCCACAGTGATATTCCGTGAGGTTCAATACACCATAACCACATCAAACCTCACGTACCCTGATCTACAAGATTGCGAATCGTTTAAAGACGATGGAAGTATACTCTTGACCAACACGATGACATTTGATACTCTGCGCTTTACCGCTCTGGAGTCTCAACATTTCACTATTGTCTCACCGGCATTTCCCGTGGCTCTTCCGCCGGAAAAAAGTGTCTCTCTCGTGATTCGCTTTACACCGTCAAACTCGGCACAAGTGAACGAGATACTGAGAATTGTTGCCGCACCGTGCGGAATTATTCAGAGCATAGCGGCAAGCGGGCGCAAGCCCGGTGCCGGCGCGGGCGTAACCACAAACGTTAGCAGTAAAGACTTTGGCGTCAATGCGTTCTGCGGTACTAATCCCACTGCTCAGGACTCAATCATCATCACGGTGTCGTCGCCCACTACCATCACCGCCATTGATGTTCCCTCGCCGTTCAGCGTATCGGCCGCGGATAAAGCCGGCTTTGCGATGGCAGCAGGAGAGTCGCGCGTGGTACGCGTTACCTTCAACAGCAACTCCAATCCTTTTCAAACCGGCAAGAGTGACTGCGTGATTCGCTACACCGCTGGAGCGTGCAGTGACTCCTTGAAAGTTAATCTTCGCGGGTCGTTCACACTACCGCAATTGCTCGCCGATGTTTCGGTTCTAAAGTTCGATGCTCTGGATTCCTGCTCAGCGCTGTCTCGAGACACCATCATCAATGTTACGAACCCCAGTGCGGTAGACATCTTCTTGGATCAACTCAGCGAAACATCACTGCAGATCTTGGAGGTACCAACCGGCGGCCGCCTGCGCATACCCGCCGGCCAAACCATACGCGTCACCTTGCACTTCGCGCCTAACGGATACCAGTCGGTGAGTAACAAACGTGTACTTTTTAGCGCGCAGCCCTGCCTGGATGTTTCGGGATTCATTTACAGCGGGGAGCGTCGTCAGGTTTCCCTCGGCAACGTTACTCCCACCTTCGCATTTGGTACTGTTTCGTCGTGCCGTGACGTCGCGGTGCAAACGCAATCAGGCACCATTAATGTTGGCACCTATGCCGGAGCGTCGGCTACCATCACAAGTATTCAATCCACCTCTTCCCTCATCAGCACAAGTTTGAAAGTTGGTCAGTCCTTTGGCAGCGGCACGCATAGTTTCACCGTGTCTATTGGTTCGGGAATCTCGGTTCCTGCCGGTCCGTTTAGTGCAAAGCTGTACATCAACTTCGAGCCATGTGGCGTGCAGCGAGAGATTACCGTCACCGCCAATTTTGTGGGCGCGGAAATTCTATTGAGCTCTACACTGAAGAAAGATACCGTGGTAGATTTCGGTACTATCGATACCGGAGTTCGGGTAATACGGTCCTTGCGATTCCGCAATACCTCCTCGGTACCTGTCACGCTTGGCCAACTTGTAGCGGTAAATCCGCCCTTTGCATATACTCTCATTACAAACACACTAGGGTTGCTACTGCCACAGGAAGAAGCCTTTATCGACGTGGTGGTGCTGCTCACCGACACCGGCCGATATCAAGTGACGATACCATTCAGTATCAGTCAGCCATGCCAAGACACCGTGTTCGTTACCATCGTTGTCAACGGAAAATCCGGTGGTGTGAATCCACTGCCCTTCCATTTTGAACTGGATCATCAAACAGCTACCGTTGGAACGCAGTATTCTATTCCCGTGCACATCAAAGGTACGGGTATTGACGGGCGTGCACTTAGTGCTGCGGATGTGACAGTGAATTACAATCCCACGTTGTTCCTGGTAAGCGGAGTGCGTGTGGGCCCGGCTCTCAGCGGCTTTACTGCATCGGCATCGTCTACCACAAATGGCATTCGGCTCTCGGCACGAAGCGGCACTCGTGTGCAGAGCGAGGGAGTGGCATGGTATATCGACGGCACGGTGCTGCTTGGTGATGTACTCAGCACGCCGCTGGCGGTGGATACATCCGGTGTGTCGATTACAAGCGCGGAACTCACTCCCGAAGCACCGGTAAACGGCTCGCTGACTATCGAAGGTTCTTGCCGGCTATCCGATCGCCTGCTGAGTGTGGGCGGTACCTTTACGCTTATGCGCTTGCAAGTGGATCCGCAGTCTCGACGCGGTACTATTGCCTACGAAACCATTGGCGAGCAGCACACGCGTATAGAAGTGTATGATGTAAATGGGAACAGAGTGGCCGTTGTGGTGGACGGTATAGTTCCTGCGGGCAAGCACGAATCGGTGTTCTCGTGCCGGGAGCTGAGTCAAGGTGCATACATGCTTGTGATTCAAAACGGCATGCACCGCAGATCATTATCGTTTACCTTGATTCATTGATACGTGGATCCACTGATGCGTTGATGGCTCACGCTGAATCCTGACGCACTCGTACCAAGTAACAGCCGCTGTTATGCCTGCTCCGGGCTGTCGAATATCTGAAGCTTGAAGCCCAAGCCGTGCACATTCACAATAGTGATACGAGCATCATCCTTCAGGTACTTGCGCAAGCGTGTAACGAATACGTCCATGCTGCGGCCATTGAAGTAATTGTCGTCGCCCCAAACTTCTTTAAGAGCATCACTGCGCCGCACCACTTCGCCTACGGAACGTGCCAAGATGCGTAGCAGTTCGGATTCCTTGTGTGTGAGTGTGCGCGAGTCCGCGCCGTGAGTAAGCATGCGGCGCTCGGCATCGAAGCTATAATTGCCTATGGTAAAACGCTTCGCTTGCGGCTGCAACGGCTGCGCCGATTGGGTGCGGCGAAGAATAGCCTTGATGCGCATCATAAGCTCGTCGATGCTGAAGGGCTTGGTAACATAATCGTCGGCACCGGCCTCGAATCCTTGCAAGCGATCTTCGGGTAAACTCTTTGCGGTAAGAAATAGTATAGGCACCTTGGCATCTATGGCACGAATGCGCTCAGCTAAGGTGAATCCATCTTGTTTGGGGAGCATTACATCCAGCACACACAGATCAAACAGGCCGGGCTTGAATGCTCTTTCGCCCTGTTCCCCGTCTGTGCAGAGAGTGATGTGGTAGCCCTTCAACTGCAAGAACTCCGACAGCACCGAACCAAGATTGGCATCGTCCTCTACCAGCAAAAGTCGCGCGGCCTCTACCAAGGGCGATACTACAACATCCGTTTCACCGCTGTGTTCACTACTCTGCATACTCATTCTCCTTGCTTACTGTGATTTCACTGCTTAGCCACACTTAATCGTACTTAGCCAACCTTTACCGGCCCTACGCCACGCTCATGCACGGTAGAATCACGCTAAAGGTACTACCTGTGCCAACTTCGCTTTGCACACTTACCGTGCCTCCGTGCGCTTCAGCTATGGCTTGCACGTACGACAATCCCAACCCGAATCCCTTCACGTTGTGAACATTTCCGGTAGGTACGCGGTACAGCCTCTCGAACACGCGCTTCTGATTTTCCCTACTAATACCAATGCCGCGATCTGTAACGTCGATTCGAACATGCGTGCCCGTGTTCACGGTGCTTACGGAGATGAACGGCGCATCGGTACTGTATTTGATGGCATTGTCCAGCAGATTCAGCACCACATTTCGCAGGTGCATTTCGTCTCCGGATACCACGCGCGAATCCGCTTGCAGATCCGTGTGCAACTCACCTCCTCGAGATTCCAGTTGCAGCTTAATAGCTTCCACAGATTCCTCGATGATGTCGTGAACGTCTATGGGCGAAGTATTCAAGATCAGTTCTCCTCGCTCCATCTTTGCTGCTTGCAGCACACGCTCCACCTGCGAGCGTAAGCGATGATTCTCCTCGCGAATCACACCCAGAAATCTCTGCACGCGATCGGCACTGGCAGATACGTCGGGATCGCGCAGGGCGTCGGCGGCCAGCTCTATAGTAGCAATAGGAGTTTTGAGTTCATGTGTCATGTTGCTGATGAAGTCGGACTTCATCTCCGAGATTTTCTTGTGGCGATTCAGGTTCCTCATGGTCCAGCCGAACGAGCCGACGATGATGGCCATGAACACCGCCGACGACGACAATATCGCCGCGTTCTTATTCATCAAATACTCGCGCTTGCCGGGGAAGCTCACGTGCAGCGTGTGATTCTTCGGAACAATATCTCCGGGGAACAACACCGTGCTGTAGGCAGACTCCGCCGCATCGGGCTGCACGCCGTTCTTGGTGCAGATAAACTGCGCGCTTCTACCGTCTCGGATTCCGAACACATAGTCGGTGGGAAGATTGCGCCCGCTGAACTCAAGAAGTAGCACCGAGTCTACCACTCGAGCAGTAACACGCTCGCCAAGGTTGCGCGTGAATTCCCGCAGATCGCGAACTGTCTGCCGGATGTTCAACATTTTGTTTCGGGCACGAACGTTGTATGCTCCATCGCTATCGGCATTGGCGATTGGCACCGCTTCCCTCGGTACCGAGGATACGATTTCGGCGGCTCGATTTGTAGCTTGATGTGTGGCTCGGTTAGGTGGTTGATTTGTCGCTTGATTTGTCGCTCGATTTGCCGCTTGCTCCGGAACTTGGGCCGAAGACGGGCGGGCATTTGCCGTGGCAGCATTCGTGAAGCGCCGGCCCATTGCCATGGACGCGGGATTACCCACCGACACCGAGTACGACGACTCCTTGCCGTAGAGCATCGGGCGATCGGCTGAGCCGTTCCCGCCAAGGTTCACATTTGTACCGCCTATACCAATGGTCACTTGCACCTCGGGAGCTTGCTCGGGGAACGGATCCACGGACGGAACATCAAACACAAAGCGCCGCGAGCCCATAGTCCGAAGAGCCTGTTCCAACTCCTGCTCCACACTGGAGAATGCCATATCCAAACCACCACTCATTTGTTGGAATACCGAATCCCACACGCGTGCTTCATCGGCCGCTCTGTTCAGAGCTTCAATGCCCGCGGGTACCCGAAGCTGCCGCCCGGGCACCATCTGCATGGGTGAATTCCTTTGAAGCGGATTTGCAGCTGAAAGCGCAGAGTTTTGGCGCCCTGTTTGATTCGCTTGATGCACATTGTTAGCTCTCTGCAATCGGTTCACAGCGTTCCTTTGCCGCACATGATCTACGTCGCAGTCTTTACGCATATCCCGGCCTGCTGCTATTGTGGCTTTGCGATTAGGTATTTCTGCGGCCGAAGCGTTCTGCTCGTCCACGGCATGCTGCGCAGTGGCAATGGTCACGGCATCGGCCACATGCTCTGCATCTTCCAGCTTACGTGCCACCGTACTCAGGGACTCCTGCACCTGCTGGCGGAACAACTGATCACTGAGCTCCAGAGAATTCCTAACCAACAGAGCTTGAGCCACCACCAGGCCCAACATGGCAAAGGCCAGGGCTGCAGTGATAATTCGTGTAGATAGTACCGATGAGCGATTCATGTGCCTGAGACAGTTCGTTAACGTTTAATACTAACAATCCCAAAATAGACGCACATGAACACTCTGTGGTATACGATTAACACACCTTAACAGGCCATATACGTCAAAAACCAACGAGTTGCGGCAGATAGCGCCTTTCCCCGGACCATTGAGGGAGCGGCCGCCTGCGCAAATTTCGTTTGGGTGCGGCTTTTTGCTATATTTGTATTCGGTTATGACAATCTGATGGGCGTCTCGCCCATTTTTTATTCGATCGAATCTTGATACGAACGATCCCGGAAGAGTCTTTAGAGATCATACATCGCGTGTGTGCGGAACATAACTGCACGCTCGTAGATTTTGCTCTCCGCGGTACCGAGCACCGCTTGATTCTGGACCTCTTTATTGATAATCGACAGGGAGTTACTCTGGACAACTGTTCATCAGTTCACCGAGCCCTTCTTGAAGAAGCCGAAACCGACAAATTTCTGAGTGATGTATACACGCTCGACGTATCATCACCCGGTGTTGATCGCCCGTTGACTTTCAATTGGCAATACGACAAACACGTAGGACGCACGCTTGCTGTGCACTGTGCCGACGATCACGTTGAAACAGGTGTACTTACCGAAGTAACCGAGAACGATATCGTTCTTGTTCCATCGGCTAAACGCAAGGCTCCCGCTGAACCCCGTCGTATCCCCTTTGATCTTATCACGAGTTCAACCGTAGAAATAGTTTTTCGGTAGTCCGAGGAAACGGGCGAAGAGACGTGCTGTGCGAATATCTGTCGCACTCGTCGCCTTCCCGATTTCCTGCATTGCAACGACGCAATCAAAAAGAAAACATCGAAAAAGACATCGAAACAGACATATTCACTCACAGATTTTAACGTGTAGGTAGCACCATGGCAAAACGTAAAGCTGCGCCGAAGTTCGATAAAAAAGTGATCATCGAGGCATTTGCCGAGATGGCTCGCCAAAAAGGTATTGATCGTGATCTTCTGCAGGGTCTTCTTGAGGAGACGCTTGGCATGATGGTGAAGAAGAAATATGGCAACGACGCCAACTTCGACATCATTGTAAACATGGAGAAGGGCGATATTGAAATATACCTCACGCGCGAAATCGTAAAGTTTGTTCTCAATGAAGCACGCGAAGTTTCGCTGGCGGAAGTGAGCTCCAAATCCAAAGAGTCGTACGATATCGGCGATGAGTACATCGAAGAAATTTCTTTGGAGAACATCGGCTCCGAATTTGGCCGCCGCATCATTACTCTTGCGCAGCAGGCCCTTGCTCAGCGTATTCGCGACGTCGAGAAGGACAACATCTTCAACGAATACGAGCAGAAGGTTGGCGAAGTGATCGTTGGCGAAGTGTATCAGATTCGTCGCAACGATTTGCTGGTGATGCACGACAAGCACGAAATGCGCATGCCGCGCGAAGAGCAGATCCCCAACGAGCGCTATAAAAAGAACAGTGCTATTAAGTCTATTATTAAAGAAGTTCGACGCAGCGGCACAAGCGGCATGCCGGACATTATTCTTTCTCGCGCCGACGATCAATTCCTTGCTCGTTTGTTTGAAATTGAAATTCCGGAAATCTTCGACGGCATCATCGAGATCAAAGCTATTGCCCGCGATCCCGGCGAGCGATCCAAAGTGGCTGTAGTCAGCTTTGATGAGCGCGTAGATCCCGTTGGAGCATGCGTTGGCATGAAGGGTATTCGTATCCACTCCGTCGTGCGCGAACTCGGCAATGAGAACATCGACGTTATTGAATGGAGCGAAGATCCGGCGAACTTTATCAAGCGGGCTCTCTCCCCTGCAAAGGTTAAGGAACTTGTCCTGGACAACGAAGCGCGCACCGCTACCGTTGTGGTTCCTGATGATCAGGTATCACTGGCTATCGGTCGTAACGGTCAGAACGTTCGCCTTGCATCGCGCATCACCGGATATACTCTTACGCTTATTAAAGAAGGCGGCGAGGATATTGAGCTTATCGAATTCCGCGAAGAGATTGGCCGCGAGTTGTACGACAACATTATTGAAGCACACATCGACACCGCTCGTGAGTTCCTCTCTGCAGATCTTGTAACACTTGTGCAGATACCGGGCATGACGCCGGAGAAACTCATGGAGATCCGCGCTCTGATTCTTGAAGAGTTCGACGAGCCGGAAGTATCCAACATTAGCGACAAGATTATCGCAGCGGTAGTGTCTCTGGACCCGGATAATGTTCCGGTGAAATCCATCGAAGATGAAATCGGTGATTTGTTCGACGATATGGTCACAGACTCCGGTAGCGACGACGATGATGAGCAATCGGAATCATCGGCCGCAGACGAAGAAGCACCGAGCGATAACAACGACACCAACGAGTAGATGAGTCGGTAGCAAGGGAAGATCTATGTGGTCTTCCCCTGCGCATTTTATTTATTAATGGCTTGTATCCATGGCTGAAAAAAGAGAAAACAAACTTTTCAAAGTTGCATCTCAACTGAACATAGGTAAGGACGAGATCGTTGACTTCCTGAAAACCAAAGGTTTCTCTGTTGAGAATAAACCTACATCGCAACTCAGCGACGAGATGCTGGACGCGGTGTACGAGAAATTCAGCAAAGAGGCGAAGCTTGTAGAAAAGCAGCGCGAGAAAATTGAAAAGCATAAAACCGTTGCACGTAAAACCGATGCAGCCGTTTCTTTGCGCAGCCGCGAGCAAGAGCGCATTATGGAGCAGGAAGCCCGTGATGCCGCCGATCGCCAGGAACGCGAACGCATCGAGCGTGAGCGTAAGGAACGAGAACAAAAAGAACGCGAGGCACGCCAAGCATTAGAGCGCGAGCGTTTGGAACGCGAGCAAGCAAAAATTGATGCAGCAGCCGCCTTGGCTCAAGCCGAGAAACTTGCGGAGCAAGCATCAAGTCCGGAATCCGGTCAAGCAGCAGATCAAGCAGCGCCGCCGGCTGCAGATCAGACCACTACGGAGCCTGTAGCCGCAGAAGCTACCACACCCGCTACGGAAGTGCCGGCAGCAGATGCATCAGCGCCTGCCGATGCTACCACCGAAGACGGTGCAGCCGACGACGATGGCGCCGGCGATGGCACCGAAGAGATTGGCGAAGACGGCGTCAAGAAAAAACGTAAGCGTAAAAACAATGTGGTAATCACCACAGAGCCCGGATCTCGCCCGCAGCTTCGCGGACTTACCGTGCTAGGTAAAGTGGACTTGCAACCGCAGCGTACATTCAAGCCCGAATCGCGCAATCGCGACAAAGGCCCGCGCGGCGCAGACACGCCAATCACAACTCCTATATCGGAAATTCGCATAGGCGCATTTGCCGGCGGCGGAAATCGCGGCGGCTTTAAGCGTCCCGATGCAAAGAAGGCGGCACCGCTTACCAAGAAGGAGGCAGAACGCGAAAAGAAAAAGAAGCGCTCCATCAAGGAGCAGGTGGCAGAGGTGGATATCGATCGCGCAATTCGCGAAACGCTTTCCGGCAACGAGGAAGCATCGCAAGCCAGAATGCGCAGTAAGATCAAACAGAAAAAGAAAGACATTCGTGAAGAGCGTGAACAGAAACGCCAGGAAGAATTGCAACGCGAGAGCGGCATTCTGCGTGTTACGGAATTCCTCACCACCGCCGAGCTTGCCAACTTCATGGGTGTATCTCCCGCAGAGATTATCACGAAGTGTTTCTCGCTTGGTTTGATGGTTAGCATCAATCAGCGTTTGGATAAAGAAACCATTCAGCTTATTGCCGACGACTACGGCTACAGCGTTGAGTTTATCACCGAGAAGGAAATCGATGTTGAGGCAGAGATCGACGACGATCCTTCAACACTCGAACCGCGTCCGCCTATTGTGACCATCATGGGTCACGTAGACCACGGTAAAACCTCGCTTCTGGACTATATCCGCAGTGCGAATGTGGTGGCGGGCGAAGCCGGCGGAATTACTCAACACATTGGTGCGTATAAAGTGGAATTGCCGAATGGCCGTGCCATTGCATTCCTTGATACACCGGGTCACGAAGCGTTTACCGCTATGCGTGCTCGCGGTGCGCAGGTTACCGACATCGTGATTCTGGTTGTGGCAGCGGACGACAACGTGATGCCCCAGACGCTCGAGGCTATTAGCCACGCACAGGC
>JBJOLU010000243.1:0-5299 GCA_046052705.1 Bacteroidota bacterium
AAGCTCATTGCCATATCAATAGACGACGCTAGGAATAGCCCCAAAGTTGCGCCGTTTATTCGCGGTAGAAACTGGCCTTTCGAAGTGTATATAGACGAGAATTCGGACTTGAAACGTGCGCTGAATGTGAATGAGATTCCGCACACCTTTATACTCAATGGTAAAGGCGAGATCGTTAGCCAGCATAAGTCGTACGCACCGGGCGACGAGCTTGGCATCTATGAGGAGCTGAAGAAGATCGTGGCCGAGGATGCCGCACAGCACGCTCCGGAGACGCACAACAAGTAGGCGTAGCGAGAAGCGGATGTTTGAGATGAATAGTACGCGTATTCTGCTCGTATTCTGCTCGGATAAATCATAGAATTTCCGACATCGTTGTCGTGAATCGCGGCGCATCGTATCTTCGGCAACGATTGTGCCTATCATTTCATCCAAACGCATGCTTCGGAACCTTCCCGTATTGCTTACCGCGGTACTTTTAGCCTCTTCCCTTTATGCCCAAGACGGCACTGTTCGTGCAGACTTTGAGCTGCAAGCCCAAACCTACAGGGCCGACTCTCTGATCGGTGCGCCCAAAGTGCCGGAGCGCATGCTTACGGCCGGCTTCTTGAATTTGCTTTACACCAAAGACAACCTGTCTATTGGTATGCGCTACGAAGCATACATGAATCCTTTGCAGGGTGTGGATCCGCGCTATTCCGGCAGTGGCATACCGTATCGTTTTGCCCGCTATGTAAAAGGCGACTTAGACGTTACCGTTGGTAATTTCTACGAGCAATTCGGATCGGGAATGATTCTTCGTACCTACGAGGAACGCGCACTGGGTTTTGATAATTCCATCGATGGTGTACGTGTAAAGTCTACGGCACTTCAGGGCGTCACCGTTACCGCTCTTGCCGGCCGCCAGCGCTCGTTCTTTGCGCTTGGTCCTGGGTTGGTGCGCGGTGCAGACGTGGATCTAAGCCTGAACGATATGACCTTGTTCGGCGATTCACCCCTGGGTGAGGATATGCGCGTAACACTCGGTGCTTCGTTTTTGAGTAAGTATCAGCGTGCAAACGATCCGCTGTTGAATTTGCCGGAGAACGTGGGAGCATGGGCCATGCGCGGAACGATTTCTAGCGGTGCATTCCTGCTGAGCGGAGAGTTTGCTCACAAGATCAACGATCCTTCGTTCACGAACAACCGTACGTTCAACCCCGGCGAAGGCTTGTTTATCACCTCTACCTATTCGGCTTCGGGACTTGGCGTGACGCTGAATTTCAAACGCATCGACAACATGGATTTTCGTTCCGATCGCTCAGCCGCGCTAAATAATTTGAATCTCAACTTCCTGCCGCCGTTAACAAAACAGCACTCCTACAGATTGGTCACCATGTATCCCTATGCCACGCAACCCAATGGCGAGATAGGTTTGCAAGCAGAGATAGTGTATTCCTTGCCGAAGGGATTGCTGGGCGGTTACGGCACTACGGTCACGGTGAATTTCTCGGACATCCATTCCATTGATACCACGCAGATTCCCGATGGCTCTGCAGAAGGGCCCTATCGATACACGTCGAAGTACTTCAGCTACGGAAAAAACCACTTGTTTCAGGATCTTAATCTGGAGATTTCGCATGTGTGGTCGAAAAAGTTTAAGTCTACTCTTAGCGTGATACGTCAGGTGTTCAACAAAAATGTTGTACTCGGAAAAATCGGCTACGACAGTTTGCTCAAGCCTATGGTCTTCGTGTTCGAGGGCACTGTGCAGCTCAACCCCAAGAATGCAGTGCGCTTTGAGCTGCAACACATGAGCGTAAAAGATGTGGACTACAGTAAGCCCACTCCCATTGATCATGGTAACTGGGCCTTTGCTCTGGCTGAAGTTACATGGAACTCACACTGGTTTTTGAGCATGTTCGACGAGTGGAACTATGGTAACGATGAAGTAGACAAACGCATTCATTACCCCAGCGCCTCTGTTACCTATGTTCAGTCGGGAACACGTGTGGGCTTTGGATACGGCCGTCAGCGTGCCGGTGTGTTGTGTGTTGGTGGTGTATGCCGAACGGTTCCCGCAGCCGACGGCTTCTTCCTTTCGCTTACGAGTACCATGTAACTCTATGCTTAGTTCCGCTCCGGAGTTTGCAGACCTTGCCGACCGGATGACAGTGGTGGATGTTCGTTCGCCTGCAGAGTACGCGCGCGGGCACATCCCCGGCGCTGTCTCGATGCCGCTGTTCAGCGATGCCGAGCGCCATATGGTGGGCCTTACTTACGCGCATGTTGGTAAGGATGCCGCCGTGAAAGTGGGGCTTGAACTTGTAGGACCCAAACTCCGTTCGTTTGTTGATGATGCCGAGAGCTTTGCGCCCAGCCGTGAGGTGCTCGTGTATTGTTGGCGTGGTGGTATGCGCAGTGGATCACTTTCGTGGTTGCTTGCAACTGCCGGATTTGCCGTACGCACCTTGCAAGGCGGTTACAAAGCCTGGCGGCGCTATGCCCGAAGTTTATTCGAAGAGCAACGCCGGTATGTGGTGGTTGGCGGCTCCACCGGCTCGGGAAAAACCAAGCTGTTGCAGGCGTTGGAAGAAGCGGGTGAAGCGGTGTTGGATCTGGAGCGCGATGCCTGTCATCGCGGATCGGCTTTTGGGCGTATAGGGCAGAGCGAGCAGCCAACGCAGGAGCATTTTGAAAATCGTGTTGCCTATCGCTTACATCATCTTCGCACAGCAAATTACATCTGGATGGAAGACGAGTCGAGGGGTATTGGCAAGGTGGAAATACCGGAGCCGCTATGGAAGCAACTCTTGGCAGCACCGGTGTTTCATATGCGTGTGCCAACGGAGCACCGAGTGGCAAATCTTGTGGAAGACTATGGCAATGCACCCGCCGCGGAATTGAACGATGCTCTTTCCAGAATTGCCCGCAGGCTGCGTCCCGAATATGCTCGCGAGGCCTTTGCTGCCCTTGGAGAGGGCCGCACCGATAGAGTGGCCGAATTGTGTTTAGAGTATTACGACAAATACTACGCACGGTCCATTGATCAACGAGAGCCCGGGAATATCTTTACTCGTTCCTACACCACATTCGACCTTCCCGCTATATGCTCGGATGCTCGCACAATTGCCCGCCAAATCGTTGATGCTCGTGGCGTTTAATAGAACTTCGGCTGTGCGTACTCTGCGAGATTCGATAATCGACATAGGTGTGTACCGTTGCCCTTGATCACACTCTGCACGCGGCGCCGCTTGTGCTCCCACAGAGCTTGCCCTGTTCGCTGTATATTTGCCGCTTATGAGATTCATTCCCGCCCTTGTAAGCATTGCCCTGTTCGTGACGTGCCAGAATGCGCGCGCACACGAAGCGCAGTCGTACATCGGCATGCAGGATACCAGCCTTACCCGTGGCCTGCATCAACTCCCTGTTAGCGCGTTTTTACAGGCTGAAGCAGGTGATTCCCTGTCACTTCGGTTGGGGTGCGATCCCCGCACTCTGCATCTAAGCGGTGTGGAGCGCACCGGAGCGAGCATTCGTGTAGGCGGATGGTCTTCAGAAGGCGATAGCGTTCTGCGCATAGGCTTTGTGCTGGAGCAAGCTATGACTGTAGAGACGGAGATACTTCGTCTAGCCATTGATGTGTTGAACAGCTCCGATAGCATCTCCTTGCTGAGAGTTTTAGGCTGTGAAAAAAACGGAGTGGCATTGAGCCCTCTGAGCACTCGAGACGCAAGCATACGTGTTTTCAATGCACCGCCGGTTGTTCTTAAAGAAACGGAGTTCATAGGCGCGGCTTTCCCGTCTGCATCGGCAATGCCGTCGTTTAGCTGCCATATATCGGTGCAAGGCGATGTGGTGTTTCGCGTGTACGATGTGGGCGGGCGGGCACTGATTGAAGAACGCATGCAGGATGTGCGGCCGGGCAGTTTTGTGTTTCAGTTCAGCAGCCCGTTGTTTGCCACGCTATGCGACGGCATGTATACCGTAAGCATGGAAACGGCTGCGGGGAGTTACTCTTCACCATGTATAATTCTGCATTGATGTTGCGCATTCTCACATTTGTCTTGGCGTTGTGCTGCAGTGGCATTGTGCTTGCGCAATCGGAATACACGGTGTCCGGCAATACCAAGATGAAGGAGTCGGAGGGCAAAGAGTTTTGGCTGTGCTTCATGCGGAATTATCGCGAAGTAGCCGACGCTACCGCTAATGATCAGCTTACGCTGCAGTTGTTTTTTACCGCCAACATCACAGCAAAAGTCAGGATAGAGATCGAGGGTATTTCGTATCAACGCACCGTGATCGTTAACGGCGGTACGGTGGCCAGTATTATTGTGGACGAGCACGCGCAGTTGAATGCCGTTGCCACACCGCAACGTTTAGCCGTTCATATCACCAGTGATGAACCTATTACGGTGTATGGATTGAACCGGCGCTATCAAACTACAGACACCTATCTGGCGCTTCCGGTAACCGTGCTCGGGAAGGAATATCGAGCGGTGTGTTACAACGATCTTTCTCAAGACTTGGTGTCTCAGATTGCGGTGGTTGCCACAGAGGACAATACCGTTCTCACCATTACACCTCGGTGCGGCGTGATTGGTGGATTCAAGGCCGATCGCCCCTACACTATGCGCATGCGCAAAGGCGACGCTTATCAGATTATTGCAGACTATCATTCTTCCGGCACCGGCGACCTTAGCGGTACATTGATCAAAAGCAACACACCTGTTTCTGTGTTCAGCGGTCACAGCTGCGCCTATGTGCCAAGCGGTATTCAGGCATGTAATCATTTGGTTGAACAGCTGCCTCCGGTAACAGCGTGGGGTAAGCATTTTTACATAGGCATGCTCAAGGGTAGATCGCGGTACACCGTGCGCGTCGTGGCGCATGAGGAGCGCACAAGAGTATTCGAAGACAGCAAACTTGTGGCAGTACTTAGTGCAGGTGATTTCTACGAAATGGTAAATGTGCGCAAGCACATGCAGGTAACGGCAGACAAACCAATTCTGGTAGCTCAATATTCGCAGGGATTCAAAAACGGCGACTCAATTGGCGATCCGATGATGATCCTGGTGTCGCCCACGCAACAGTTCGTGCGTAAGTATCGTGTGGCAACGCCGGTGAACGGACTATGGGATCACTTCATCAATATCATTGTTCCCACCGATTACATTTCCACTCTTCGTGTAGATGGCTCGCCGGTGCCGCTCTCGAAGTTTGAGCCCTTCGGGTTGTCGAGATTTTCCGTGGCCCAACTGAGTGTGGCATTTGGTACCCATTTGGTGACCGGTGATGTTCCCTTTGGTTTGTATTCCTA
>JBJOLU010000244.1:0-3404 GCA_046052705.1 Bacteroidota bacterium
ATTATCTCAATAGATCTTGGATCTCTGGAAAAAGCCAAAGCCTTTACCTCGGCCTTGAAGATTTTTACCTTGGGTGAATCGCTTGGTGGCGTGGAATCGTTGGTGTGCCATCCGGTGAGCATGACGCACGGCTCTATACCTGTAGAGCAACGCGTTAAGCTTGGCATCACCGATGGACTAGTTCGATTGTCGGTTGGTGTTGAAGACTGCGCAGACCTGTTGGAAGATGTGCAGAATGCACTGAAGGCAATCTGATTGTGATCGCTGAAGATCTTTCGATCAGCGATACACGCCGCGCTTGCTTTCGCGTATGAAGCTAATTGCATCCTGCACATGTTGATGTGGCTGTGGATGCAGTTCCTCGTAGGCTGCTAAACCATCGCTCATGTTTTTTCCGGAGAAAAACACCACGGTGTAGAACCGGTCCAGCGATTGGATTTCGTCAGCACTGAAGCCGCGTCGAGACAATCCTACTTTGTTAATCCCCTCTATGCCCACGGGACTTCGCGCGGTGAGTGCATACGGAGGAACGTCTTTGGTGATCATTGCATCGGCTGCAACCATGGCATGCTTTCCTACGCGGCAGAATTGATGCACCTTCGAGACACCGCCGAGCACAGCCCAATCACCAATATGTACGTGGCCACCAAGCTGAACAGCGTTGGCAATTACCACATGGTCGCCAATTACACAATCGTGAGCAATGTGTGTATAGGCCATGATCAAGCAATCACTGCCTACCATCACCGACTCAACATGCGATGCCTTATTCACCGTGACGCATTCGCGTAAAGTGGTACGGTCGCCGATCACAGCGCGCGTGGCTTGACCTTTGTACGCAAAGTCTTGCGGATCCGCGCCAACCACCGCTCCGGGAAAAATGCGACACTGCTCGCCAATAACGGAATCTTTAAATACTACTACATGAGCCATGATTTCCGTGCCGGCACCGATACGAACGTCATCTTCGATAACGGCAAAAGGCCCAACGCGCACGCCGTCTGCGAGTACGGCAGTACTTGATACTACTGCTGTGGGATGTATGTGAGCAGCCATTACAACTCCTTATCTACAATCGCGGCGGAAAGATCCGCCTCTGCAACCAGTGTCTCGCCTACGTATGCATCTGCATGCAACGATATGGTATTAAAACGACGTCCTGTCATTTTTACATCCAACACAAGTTGGTCACCCGGCGTTACCGGCTTGCGGAACTTTGCGTTATTAATTGCCATGAAGAACACGAGCTTATTCTCTGTTGACATACCGTCCAGGTTCAGAAGCAACATGCACCCACATTGCGCCATCGACTCCAAGATGAGTACACCCGGCATCACCGGACGCTCGGGGAAATGCCCCGGGAAAAACGGCTCGTTGATAGTGACGTTCTTATATCCTACTATTTTGTTTTGATCGGTATCAAATTCAATTATGCGATCAACCAACAAAAACGGATAGCGGTGAGGCATCACCTTCATGATGGCATTGATGTCCATCACTATTCCGTTTGCATACTTAGGCTGCAAACGGCGCAGAGCTTTCTTTTGCAAGTAGTGCTTTCGAACCTTCCTGGCAAACTCGATATTAGCGGCATGGCCCGGGCGTGCCGCCAAAATCTGTGCCTTCATGGGAACGCCGATGAGTGCCAAATCTCCGAGCATGTCCAGCAGCTTGTGCCGCGCCGGTTCGTTGCGGTAGCGAAGTTTCTTGTCATTGAGAATTCCGGTTCCGCCAAGCACGGCATTACCTTCAATTCCCAACTTCGACAACAGCGCCTGCAGTTCTTCATCGCTCATTTCACGATCCACGATGACCACAGAGTTGTCGAAGTTTCCTCCCTTGATCAGACCCTGATTAAACAGCGTCTCTACCTCATTAAGGAAGCAAAACGTGCGGGCCGCACAAAACTCTCCCACAAATTCTTTTTCCAAATCAAACAGGCCGGTGTGCTGCGATCCTAGAGCCGGATTCGCGTAATCAATCATTACCGTGATACGGAAATCGTCGTTCGGAAGGGCCAAAATGTCCGTGCCGGTAGCGTCGTTAAGGTATCGAACCTGCTCATCAAGAACCAGATAATCGCGAGGAGCTTTTTGCTCGACGATCTCGGTTTTTTGTAATGCTTCAACAAATGGTAAGGCGCTGCCATCGCCCACCGGGGGTTCGTTTGCGGTTAGCTCCATGCGGCAGTTATCGATTTGTAGTCCCACAAGAGCCGCAAGAACGTGCTCAACGGTATGCACCTGCGTTCCATCCACAGCCAGTGTGGTGCCGCGGGCAATATCCACTACGTAATCAACGAGTGCAGGAATTTCCGGGCTGTCGGGAACGTCCGTTCGTACAAAACGATAGCCGTAGTTCTCCGGTGCCGGATGAAAGGTAATGGTAGATGCGTTGCCGGTATGAAGTCCAACCCCTGAATAGGATACCGGATCTTTGATGGTTCGTTGTTTTTCGAGCATACGTCCTACGATGGTAAACGTCGTTGGGCTCAAAAATACGCCACAAGGCCGAGGTATCGAAGCAAGGAACGGGAGTTCAATGAAGAAAAACAACAAGAACTGACGATTACGCTTCTTTAGTCATGCGGCGCAAAACCGCTTCTTGCTTGAGCCGCTGTTTGAGCTCCATGGCAGGTGAACCTGAATACACGCCGGGTTGCGTAATGCTCTTTGATACACCGGACTGAGCGCCAAGAATTACATCAGGCGCTGTTTGAACATAACCTACCACACCTACCTGTCCGGCCACTCTATTGCGCTCGCCGATCACTGTTCCGCCCGCTATACCTGATTGCGCGGCTATGGCCGTGTTTGTTTGAATACGCACGTTGTGCGCCAAGTGCACCATGTTATCGAGCTTCACGCCATTCTCCACAACGGTGCTTCCGAGCGCAGCTCTGTCGATACAGGCTCCGGCGCCTATCTCTACGTCATTCATTACCACCACATTGCCCACTTGAGGAATCTTGTGAAAACTGCCATCAGAATTTTCCAGATAGCCAAAACCGTCCGAGCCGATCACGGCATGGGCATGAATTATACAGCGATCACCAACAACACAATCGTCTTCGATCACGACGTGCGGATGCAATAGTGTATTCTCGCCTACGGTGACGTTGTTACCCAATACACTACCCGCCATGACTACGGTGCTTGATCCAACAGTGGCGTTGTTCCCAATCACTGCATGAGCGCCGATTGTCGCCGTTGGGCTCACACTAGCGCTTTCCGACACCGCGGCAGTAGGATGAATACCGGAATTTGCCTTCGGCATTTGATCAATCAGACTTTCCAGTAAGTACACAAATGCGTGGTGCGGTTGTGCGCACCTGATATACGATCGGCTCTGCACGTTCACAAGTTCGCGTTTGTCGTCCACGATCACACAGCCCGCGCCGGTGT
>JBJOLU010000245.1:0-4496 GCA_046052705.1 Bacteroidota bacterium
ATTGAGCCACGTTCTCAGCGTTGTTAATCAAGCTGATATCCCGGGAGTAAATAACGCCGGCATTGGTGTTCAGGTTGAGCTTGAATCCGCGAACAATTTCCACCGGGAAGCTGTATACCAAGAATCCATTAGCGTTTACGTAGCCGTTTCGGTTCACCGGCGATGTAAACTGACTACCCAGGCGAATGGTATCTCCGGTAAGGGGATTGATACCGGATGTGATAGTAGAATTCACAATGCGATCGTTGGTGACATTCACGTTGACCATACCAAATAAGCCCGAAGCCGTAATCATGTTGAAGGAGCCGTAGTTCGCAAACACACTATGCGTAAACTCCTGCTTGAGCGAGGCGTTACCACGATAGAGTCGCAGGGGATCAGAATTGTCGATCACTTCCTGTAACTGCTGAATGGAAGGCGAGTTCGTACTGGTGCGATAGGAGAAACGTACATTGCTGCTCATGGACGGACGCGCCACCACCGACACATTGGGCAGCACATTGTAGAATCGAGACTGTGTGGAAGTCGAGGATCCCGCAGACTGACTGGTGCGAAGGTCCGCAAGCTGGTAATCGGCGCCAAGAGCAAAAGTCCACGTACCAACGGCTCCACCCATCATACCCATCATACCTCGGCCCATTCCTCCTCCTCCGCCCATCATCATCATCATGGGGTCTGCCTTGGGCTTGCCGGTGGAATCCGGTGGTGGCACAATGCTGAAGCGATAGCTCATACCACCCTTGTGGGTGATATAATCACTGGTCGATGCATTAGATAAACCCGGAAGGGGAAGCGTGGGATTGTCAGCGTTATAGGTGTTACGATCGGAGGTTGTTGTTGAGGTATTGAAGGTGTAATTAACCTGAAGCTGGTGGTTAGTTGCCACCGGTTCGGTATAGGTAAGGTTCGTGTTGATGCTGTTTGTTTTTCCACTCGAAGGAGTGTTCTGATGAATGTTCAGCAAGAAGGTATCGGTGCCAAAAATGGTGTTCTCGGATTGATTATCGCTACTGCCGGAATTGTTCCGAATGTTGTTGGTGAGGTTCGCAGAAAGCGTGCGCCCTTCGGTGGCAAAGCGCAAGCGGTAAAGAATGTCTGAACTGAGATTAAACGCGGAGTTAGTTGAAGCCGTTGTCGAGGTTGATTGGTTGAGAATAGACGAAGGCAAATTTTGCGTTTCTGCTTGAGAGGCGGAGGTTTTGTCCAGATTCTGCCATGTCATACGGGGTGATACAAGCAAGCTGCTCATGGAGTCCAGCGATACTTCCGCACGCAGGTTCAACCGGTGATTGGTGTTGTCGGTGATGTTGTTGTTGTCTTGGGAGTTCGACTGCGCTGCTTGCTCGGTGAGGTAATAGATACGATTCAACGATTGAAGTTGATCGGTCTTCGACGTATTAAAGAAATAACTTCCCGTCACCGCCACCGACTTGCCGAATTGATCCTGATAGTTCAGGCCCAAACCATGAGTGCGGGAAATACCATCGGAGGGACTGATCATAAAATCACTACCGCCGCCGCCACCGCGCGAGCCCATTCCGGCCATGCGACTGCCGCCACTGGTGCTGAACATAGCCATGCTTCTGCCGGCCATACGCATCCACGATCCGCCACCACCACCGCCGCCCATCATTCCCATCAAATCCTGAATAGCGAAGTTCTGCTCGTTGATGTTATTCGAAAGGGCAAGCACCGTTATGCGGCGATCACCTTGGAACAAGTTGACGTTTGCACCGGAGTTGTAGCGATCGTCGGTCCCGTAGCCGGCAAAGCCTTTTCCGAAAATTCCGTTACGACGGTCGGCACGTGTTACCACGTTGATAGTTTTGTTACGTTCGCCGTCATCGAACTTTGTGAATTGTGCTTGGTCGCTTCCTTGGTCGTATACCTGAACTTTATCGATGATATCGCTGGGTAGAGTTTTGAGCGTGGTTGCGGCATCGTCACCGAAGAAGGGCTTGCCGTCTACCAGCACACGGCGCACCTGCTCACCTTGGGCCTTTACCTGACCATTATCAATCTCTACTCCCGGCATCTTTCGCACAAGGTCCTCGGCTGAAGCATTTTTGTCGGTCTTGTAGGCTTTAGCGTTGAACTCTGTTGTATCGCCACGCTGTTCGCCGCGAGTCTGCATAGCTTCTACTTCTACTGCATCGGTAGTTACACTCGATTGCGCCATGCGAAGCGAGCCCAAGCGTAGGGTATCTCCTGCGCTCAAGCGCACTCGTCGGCGAAGGGTTTCGTAGCCCAGAAATTTTACGCTCAATGTGTGCGAACCCTCGGGCAGGTTCGCAATGAAAAAACGTCCCTTAGAGTCGCAAATAGCGCCGCCTAGAATACTATTCGTGGACGAAAGTATAGACGCAGTGGCTCCCGGTAGCGACGTGCCGGACGAACTATCCTGCACTACTCCCTGAATGGATGCTGTCTGTGCAAACAATCGAAGCGATAGGGAAGCCGACAGAATTATCACAAGAGCGATTGAGCCAAGAATTCGTTGCATTAGCGTACAGTACAGAATGGTAGGAAAAAACGTAGACACAAAACGCGGTCATCAATTGTATCCACGAACGTAACCACGACACCAACTCTCGCCCTACTACCGGTGAATACTTTCTTAGGTGTTCATCGGACCGGGCAATTCTATGGTTAACGAATGATAGCAAGTGGTATTGTGCCATCAGTATTCTACACTAGGGCGAGGCACTGCTGAGAAGCATCGAACGGCATTCGCACGTGATTGTTTGATGCCGTATGGAGCGAGTTGTTTGCCGGAAGTTTTGAATGAAGAGATTTTGACGCTCCCGTCAGTAAAAGTGCTCTTCTCCGTGAGCAAAAAAACGTAACTTGCACCCCGTTCGCGATCATCTCACCTTGTTATTCTACTGTCGACTTCTCGACTCGTGTTGTTTGGGGCAAACATTCCAAGCAGACATGGTGCGGACGTTTTTAGGGGAATTCTAAAACGGTTGATCTGTGTACATCCTGTTTTAACCTATAGATTACAGCAATGGCGAGATCAGCAACGGGCTCTGCAAAAGGAAAAACGAAGTTTATTTTCATTACCGGCGGTGTATTGTCATCCCTAGGAAAGGGAATTGCCTCGGCGTCGCTGGGGCTTCTGCTCAAATCCCGCGGCTACACGGTAACCATCCAAAAGTTTGATCCATATATCAATGTGGATCCCGGTACAATGAATCCGCTGCAACATGGCGAGGTTTATGTAACCGACGACGGTGCGGAAACGGACCTGGATCTTGGTCATTACGAGCGCTTCCTGGATGTGTCCATGACACGTCAAAACAACTCTACCACCGGTCAGGTATACTTCGAGGTTATTCAAAAAGAGCGTCGCGGACAGTATTTGGGTAAGACCGTGCAGGTGATACCGCACATCACCGACGAAATCAAGCGACGCATGACGCATTTCGATAAAGCCTTCGACTTTGTGATCATCGAAATCGGCGGAACAGTAGGCGATATCGAATCCCAGCCCTACATCGAATCGGCTAGGCAGATACAGCTGGAGCGCGGCCGTCGTAACTGTATTAACATTCATCTTACCTACGTTCCGTACATACGCAGTGCCGGTGAACTGAAAACCAAACCCACGCAGCACTCGGTAAAGGAGCTCATGGAGTTCGGTATTATCCCGGACATCCTGCTATGCCGCACCGAGCAGAAGCTTTCGAAGGAAATGCGCAGTAAGATCGGCTTGTTCTGTAACGTGGCGGAAGAAGCAGTGATTGAAGCAATTGATGCCGAGACCATTTATGAAGTGCCGTTGCTTTTTGGCAAGCGGAACTTCGACGAGATTGTTCTCAATAAACTTGGCATGAAACCCGGTCCGCAGGATTTGGAAACGTGGACGCGTTTCGTGCATCGTGTGAAGAGCCCGAAGTCGGCGGTGACCATTGCATTGGTAGGAAAGTACATTGCCTACAAGGACTCGTATAAGAGTATCAGTGAGGCCTTTATTCATGCAGGCGCGGTGAACAACTGCCGCGTCGATGTGAGATGGATTGATTCCGAAGAAGTGACAAAAGAGAACGTGGCCGAACACTTGCAAGGCGTGGATGGCGTGCTTGTAGCTCCGGGCTTTGGTTCACGGGGAATTGAAGGTAAGATTACCACCATCGAGTTTGTTCGCACGCACGGTATTCCGTTTTTCGGTATCTGCCTTGGTATGCAATGCGCCGTCATAGAGTTTGCGCGTAACGTATGCGGAATGTCAGAGGCAAACTCATCCGAGTTCAAGAAGAATAAATCGAATGTGATAGACCTCATGCCGGATCAACGAAACGTTACCGACAAGGGTGGCACTATGCGTTTGGGTATGTATCCCTGCGTGTTGCAGAAAGGCTCCAAAGCTGCCGGCGCGTACAAGAGTGAGATTATTCAAGAGCGCCATCGTCACCGCTACGAGTTCAATAACGACTTCCGCGAGGCTCTTACTTCCCAAGGTTTGCGCATCAGCGGAACATCGCCTGATGCCC